>NZ_CP031416.1:3133357-3446230 GCF_003367375.1 Gallaecimonas mangrovi | reverse complement strand
CTGGCCAACTTTGATAAAAGTGTTTCCCCCAAAAACGACTTCTATCACTACGTTAACGGTACCTGGCTGAAAAACACTCCCATTCCGGCTGACAAATCTAACTACGGCTCTTTCACGAAGCTGTATGACGACAGCCAAGCGGCTCTGAAAACCATCATTGAAGAAGATGCCGCCCAAAAAGATGCCGCGCCAAACTCTGATGCCCAGAAAATTGGCGATTTCTACAAGTCCTACATGAATACCGCGCTGATTGAGCAACTGGGGCTAACGCCAATTCAAGCCGACCTAGACGCTATTCGCGACCTCGAAGGCCATGCTGCTGTTGCCCAGGAAATGGGTAAGCTGGCGCTGCAAGGTGTGACCTTGCCTATCGGCTTTTATGTGTATGCCGATGCCAAAGACTCCATGAAAAATGCTGCGTACATGGACCAGTCCGGTCTTGGCCTGCCAAACCGCGATTACTACTTGGATAAATCTGCCAAGTACCAAAAAATTCGTGATGCCTACGTACAGTATGTGGCCGACCAGCTGAAAAACGCCGGTTTCGACCACACCGAAAAACGTGCCAAAGCCATATTGGCGCTGGAAACCAAGCTGGCGAAAGCACAATGGGACAAGGTGAAAAACCGCGACCCGAATGCGACGTACAACAAAGAATCCGCCGCCGCGCTTGCCAAAACGCTGCACAGCTTTTACTACGACCAGTACGCTACAGCGTCCGGTATTGATAAAGCCCACAACATCATTGTTGGCCAGCCTTCTTATTTCGCTGCCTTCGGCAAGCTGTTCGGTAAGGTGCCAGTTGATACCTGGCAGTCTTATATGGCGTTCCACCTAGTGGACAACTACGCCAGGTTATTGCCGAAACAGATTGCTGACAGAAGCTTTGCTTTCCACGGTAAGTTACTTTCCGGCACCGAAGAACAGGCGCCGCGTTGGAAACAAGCGGTTGATGCGTCTGACCAAGTGCTGGGCATGATGGTGGGTAAAGCCTATGTGAAGCGCTACTTCAAACCTGAAGCCAAAGCGCGTATGGAGCAACTGGTACAAAACATCCTGGATGCTTATGCCGACTCCATTAAGCACCTGGACTGGATGAGCGAAAAAACCAAGCAAGCCGCCTTGGTTAAGTTGTCTAAGTTCACCCCCAAAATCGGCTACCCGGATAAGTGGAAATCCTACGATGGCCTGACCATCAAAGCGGACGAGTTGGTTGGCAACTATCGCCGCTACGCCGCCTTTGAATACAAAGACATGCTCGACAAGCTAGACAAACCGGTTGACCGCAGCGAGTGGGGCATGACGCCACAAACCGTCAATGCTTACTACAACCCGGTTGCCAATGAAATTGTCTTCCCTGCTGCCATTTTGCAGCCGCCGTTCTTTAATCCTAAAGCCGATGATGCGGTGAACTACGGCGGCATTGGCGCTGTTATCGGCCACGAAATCGGCCACGGCTTTGATGACTCCGGCGCCAACTTCGACGGCGATGGCAACCTGCATAACTGGTGGACCAAGGAAGACTTGAAGAAGTTTAAGGCGCGCACTCAGCAGTTGGCGGCGCAGTATTCCAGTTACTATCCGTTCCCCGATGCCCATGTAAACGGCAACTTCACCTTGGGTGAAAACATCGGTGACTTGGGCGGCCTGACCATGGCTTATAAGGCGTATCACATGAGTCTTAACGGCAAAACTGCGCCGGTTATGGACGGCTTTACCGGTGACCAACGCTTCTTTATTGGTTGGGCCCAGGTGTGGCGCCGTAACTACCGTGAAGCGGAATTGCGTAAGCGTCTGAATACCGACCCGCACAGCCCTAGCCAATACCGTGCTAACGGCACCGTTGAAAACGTACCGGCCTTCTACAAAGCCTTTGACGTCAAAGAAGGCGACAAGATGTATGTAGCGCCGGATAAACGCGTGAAGATCTGGTAAGCAGAAATGGTACAAAGTACCTTGCCTTAATCTCAGCAGCCTCCCTCGGGAGGCTGTTTTGTTGCCATTCCCCGGAGTAGATAATGAAAAAAGCCCTTATTCCTCTGGCCATGTCGGTAGTGTTGGCGGCTTGTGCCACTACCACCGATAGCAGCAGACAGACGCCGGCTCCGGCCGCCAAACCCGACTATCAAGTAGCAACCCCTGTCACCATGCGTGATGCCAGCGGGCATCCTACCTTGGCTAAAATTATGAGCGACCCACAGTGGATCGCCCGCAGTCCACAGCAGCCCTTTATCGGTGCCAACGGCCAGGTGTATTTCTGGCAGCAGAAAAAAGGCAGCGATGAAATTTACGAGCTGATGACCGTTAGTAACGACGGCAAAATTACCGAGGTGCCAGACCAAGACCGCTATAAGCATGTTGACAGTGGTGTTTGGAAAGACGGCCTGCATGCCTACAGCTACGCCGGTAATCTTTACCTGCAACACAATGGCGAACTGCAGCAGCTCACCGGCACCAGCGATGACGACAGCGACCCGCAATTTTTAAACGACGGCCGTATCGCTTTTCATCGCAACAATGCGGTGTACACCGTTAACCCGAAAAGTGGCTTAGTGAAATTACTGGCACAAATTGAGCTAAAAGATCAGCCAGAAAAATTAGAAAAAGCCGAAACGTATCTGCAGACTGAACAGAAAAAACTCATCAAATGGGTAGATAAAAAATACTACCAGCGCCCCAAAGCGCAGCTTGAGGAAAACGAGCAGTTACAAGCAGCAGATCCTACCGCTAACCCACAGCCTTTTTACTTAGGCAAAGGCCTACGGCTGGTGGAAATGAGCTTGTCTAAAGACGGCTCAAAACTGCTGGTTGTCACAGAAAAAGACGTCCCGGCGCGTGCTGAAAAGGACATTTTGCCCAATTACCTAGGCCGCAGTGGGGAAGTGGAAATTCGCCCCGTTCGCCAACGGGTTGCCGATTGGAAGCCTAACCCGCAAGTGTTCACACTGATCGATTTGAAAACCCGCAGTGAAAAACACCTAGCACTGAAAGATTTGCCGGGTATCGACAAAGATCCCATAGCCAAAGTGCGGGAAGAGAACCGTAAAGCCGGTTACAAGGTTGATGCCTTTAAAGGCCCCCGTGCGGTTAGCTTGATTGAAGATTGGGGCTGGCATCAGTCTGCTATTCAGTGGAGTGACGACGGTAAACTGGCGCTGATGCTTGAAGCGCAAGATAACAAAGACCGTTGGTTAGTTACCGCTAACCTTAAAACGGGCGCCCTGACCACCCAGCATCATTTGCATGACAGTGCCTGGATCAACTACCAATACAATGATTTTGGTTGGCTGAAAAACGACAGCCTTTGGTACCAGTCCGAGCAAAGCGGCTACAGCCACTTGTACTTAAAGCCTTGGGGCGCCAAAGCCAAGCAGCTTAATAGCGGTGCTTGGGAAGTACATAACCCGGTGGTAAGCCCGGACCAAAAGAGCATTTATTTTAAAGCCAACGTTAAACACCCCGGCATCTACGAGGTGTACAAGGTTGATTTAGCGACCGATAAACAAACCGCACTGACTGACCTTAATGGCATGACCGATTTTGTGTTAAGTCCAGACGGTAAAAAGTTGGTGCTGACTCACTCAAAAGTGCTGAGCCCCCCGGAGCTCTACAGCATGAGCAGCCAGGGCGGTAAGCCCGAGCAGCTGACTCACACCGTGAGTAAAGCCTTTGAAGACAGCCCCTGGATAGCGCCCAAAATTGTGGCGGTGCCCTCAAGCCATACCAAGCAGCCTATCTACGCCAAGGTTTATCTGCCGAAAAACTACGACCCAAGTAAGCATTACCCCGCAGTGGTGTTTAACCACGGCGCAGGCTACTTGCAAGAAGTGCACATGGGCTGGAGCGACTACTTCCGCGAGTTCATGTTTAACAGCTTGCTAGCCACCAAAGGTTACGTTGTGCTGGATATGGACTACCGCGCTTCCGAAGGCTACGGCCGTGACTGGCGTACCGCGATTTACCGCGATATGGGTCATCCGGAAGTGGAAGACTTAAAAGACGGCGTTAACTACATTGCCAAGCATTATGGTGTGGATAAGAGCAGGGTAGGGACCTACGGCGGCTCTTACGGCGGCTTCTTGACCTTTATGAGCCTTTACACCGCGCCTGATTTGTTCAAAGTAGGGGCGGCGCTGCGTCCGGTTGCCGACTGGGCTAACTACAATGCGCCTTATACCTCCAATATTTTGAACCTGCCGGGCAATGACCCTATTGCTTATCACCGCAGTTCACCGATTTACTTTGCCCAGAACCTGCAAAGCAAGCTGCTGATCATGTCGGGTATTTTGGACGATAATGTCTTTTTCCAAGATTCCATTCGCATGGTTCAGCACTTGATTGAGCTGCACAAAACCAACCACTTCAGCATTGAACCCTATCCGGTTGAACACCACGGATTCCGCGAGCCTTCTAGCTGGCTTGACGAATATCAGCGGATCTTCAACCTGATGCAGTCTAATCTGAAATAATTAGGTAAGGCTCTGTTGCATAAAAACGCTGCTTTTTAGCAGCGTTTTTATATTGTCAGAAATTCAATTCTGGTCACAAAATCGCTATAATCGCCGCACCTCCACGGGCCTGTCCCGAAAGATAAACCGGTAGGCCTAGCCTGGCCTGCTACACAAGAGGATCGAGTCGTGCTAGAAGCCTATCGTAAGCATGTTGAAGAACGCGCCGCCCAAGGCGTGGTACCTAAACCTCTCTCCGCTGAGCAAGCTGCTCAACTGGTTGAGTTGTTGAAGACCCCGCCCGCTGGTGAAGAAGCCTTTCTGATTGACCTGCTAGAAAACCGCATTCCCCCCGGTGTTGACGAAGCCGCCTACGTAAAAGCAGGTTTCTTAGCTGCCGTCGCTAAAGGCGAAACCCAATCTCCTATCGTATCCAAAGAAAAAGCCACACAACTGCTGGGTACCATGCAGGGCGGTTATAACATCGAGCCTTTGGTGGATTTGTTGGATGACAGCACTCTGGCGCCTATCGCCGTTAAAGCGCTGTCGCACACGCTGCTGATGTTTGATGCCTTCCACGACGTTGTGGAAAAAATGAAAGCGGGCAACAGCTTCGCCAAAGAAATCGTTGAGTCTTGGGCTAACGCCGATTGGTTCAAAGAGAAAAAAGGTGTTTCCGACAAATTCACCGTGACCGTTTTCAAGGTCCCGGGTGAAACCAACACCGATGACTTGTCGCCAGCTCAAGATGCTTGGTCACGCCCCGACATCCCATTGCACGCTCTGGCGATGCTGAAAATGGCGCGCCCAGGTATTGAACCTGACCAAGATGGCGAAATTGGCCCCATCACCACCATTGAGAAGCTCAAAGAAAAAGGCTTCCCGCTAGCTTATGTTGGCGACGTTGTTGGTACCGGTTCTTCCCGTAAGTCTGCCACCAACTCTGTGCTTTGGCACATGGGCGACGACATTCCTTTTGTACCGAACAAACGTGCTGGCGGTGTTTGCCTTGGCGGTAAAATTGCCCCTATCTTCTTCAACACCATGGAAGATGCTGGCGCGCTGCCGATTGAAGTGGACGTGTCCAAGCTGGATATGGGCGATGTTATCGACATCTACCCTTATGAAGGCAAAATCACCCGCCACGATAGCGACGAAGTACTGGCCGAGTTTGCTCTGAAAACCGACGTACTGCTTGACGAAGTGCGTGCCGGTGGCCGTATTCCGCTGATCATTGGCCGTGGCCTTACCACCAAGGCTCGTGAAGCTCTGGGCCTTGAGCCTTCCAAAGAATTCCGCCATGCCGCGGATGTAAAAGACACCGGTAAAGGCTTTACCCTGGCCCAGAAAATGGTAGGTAAAGCCTGTGGCGTTAAAGGTGTGCGCCCTGGTCAGTACTGCGAGCCGAAAATGACCACCGTTGGTTCGCAAGACACCACCGGCCCCATGACCCGTGATGAACTGAAAGACTTGGCCTGCCTTGGCTTTAGCGCCGACCTTACCATGCAGTCTTTCTGTCACACCGCCGCTTATCCTAAGCCGGTTGACGTGGAAACTCACCACACTCTGCCCGATTTTATCATGAACCGTGGCGGCGTATCGCTGCGTCCGGGCGACGGTGTTATTCACTCTTGGCTGAACCGTATGCTGCTGCCTGACACCGTCGGCACCGGTGGTGACTCCCACACCCGTTTCCCTATTGGTATTTCCTTCCCGGCCGGGTCTGGTTTGGTGGCTTTTGCTGCCGCGACCGGTGTTATGCCACTGGATATGCCGGAATCGATTCTGGTGCGTTTTAAAGGCGAAATGCAGCCTGGTATCACTCTGCGTGATTTGGTGCATGCCATCCCTTACGCCGCCATCCAGAAAGGTCTGCTGACCGTTGAGAAACAAGGTAAGAAAAACGCCTTCTCTGGCCGCGTTCTGGAGATCGAAGGTTTGCCAACGTTGAAGGTTGAGCAAGCCTTCGAACTGGCTGATGCTACCGCCGAGCGTTCCGCTGCTGGCTGTACCATCAAGCTGGATAAAGAGCCGATCATCGAGTATCTGAATTCCAACATCATCATGCTCAAGTGGATGATCAGCGAAGGCTATGGCGACCGCCGTACCATTGAGCGTCGTATCACTGCCATGGAAGAGTGGATAGCTAACCCGGATTTGATGGAAGCCGACGCCGACGCCGAATACGCCGAAGTTATCGAGATCGATCTGAGTGAGATCAAAGAGCCTATTCTTTGCGCGCCGAACGATCCTGACGACGCTCGTCTGCTGTCTACCGTGGCTGGTGAGAACATTGATGAAGTCTTCATCGGTTCTTGCATGACCAACATTGGTCACTTCCGTGCTGCCGGTAAGCTGCTTAACAAGTTTAATGGCCAGCTCAATACCCGCCTGTGGATCGCGCCACCGACTAAAATGGACCGCGACCAGCTAACTGAAGAAGGCTACTACAGCATCTTTGGCCGCTCTGGCGCGCGTATCGAGATCCCGGGTTGTTCATTGTGTATGGGTAACCAGGCGCGTGTAGGTGATAACACCACTGTGGTGTCTACCTCTACCCGTAACTTCCCGAACCGCTTAGGTAAAGGTGCCAATGTTTACTTGGCTTCTGCTGAGCTTGCCGCGGTAGCTTCTATTTTGGGTAAATTGCCGACACCGGCTGAATACTTAGAATATGCGCATTCTTTGGATGCCACCGCTGCCGATACCTACCGCTACCTGAACTTTGACCAACTGCCGCAATACACTAAAAAGGCAGATGAGGTGATTGTGCAGGCTGCCGTGTAACGGTAACGCTGTCTTGAAAAGCCCCGCCTAGGCGGGGCTTTTTTTATGGTGAAGGTGGGGAGTGAGGCTGCTGTAATTCATATAGCTATTCGATTCGTTTTATTAACTGAAACTAGCTGTTTCGGAATAAGCACCGGACTTTTATCGCTAAATACGATAGAATTGCCACCAGTTATATGAAAAAGGAGATTTAATGAAGTTGCAGAAAACCTTACCTGCGTTGTTTATTCTTGCCTCTGCCAGCCTGTTTGCTCAGGAAATGCAGCCCGATGAAGTGGTTGCGGTGGTAAATAACGGCACCATCAAGCCCTTTGATGAATTACATCAAAATTTACTCACAGCCTTCCCTGATGCCCGTATCAAAGATGCCAAAATGCTGTCTGTTGACGGTGGCTACCATTACCAGCTGCGCATCCGTGACCAGCAGCAGCAAGTTCAGCGTGTATTGATTGATGCCGTAAGCGGTCAGGTTCTTGGCGTCAGCCAAGACGCCTAATACAATAAGCCTCCTTTCGGAGGTGCTATGGAATACCAATTCAGATTTAATCCTTTTGATGGCCGCCACCAGATCCAAATGGAGCTGGGGTTTGTGGCCTTTGGCCGTTTTATTGAAGATGAATTGGGTATTGACCACGCTAAAATTCAGCGGCTCCTTGACGGGCTTAAAGCCGATTCAGATTTTTGTTTTGAAGGCCATGAGTGGACCTTGCAGGTCGAGCAAGGGGAACTCAGCCTTTGCCATCACAACCTGAACCTGACGGACAATGAGCTGGATCCTGAGCTGACTTTAGATGACAGTGACAACCTCTCGTGCTGTGGCCTTGAAGACGGCATCAAACTGTTTTCGGCGTGGCTGGACTTCGTTGCACCAAATTAGTGCATCGGCGTCCGTAACTGGTGCGTCATTTCCTCTCCAATTTCCGCCTTTATTCATAACCAATTGATCACATTGTCTATTTCCTGTTGGCACGGGCCTTGAAGTGTCGAGGTACAGTCAACAAGGAGGAAAGGCGATGAAAAAGGTCACCGCCATTATCAAGCCCTTCAAGCTCGATGATGTCCGTGAAGCCCTTACTGAAGCAGGGGTTCATGGTCTCACCGTTAGTGAAGTGCGCGGCTTCGGCCGTCAACGCGGCCACACTGAGCTGTATCGTGGCGCCGAATACCGCATTGATTTCCTGCCCAAGGTGCAGTTGGACATCCTCGTGACGGCCAGCCAGGTCGATCTCGTTATTGATGCCATCCTCAAGGCAGCCCAGACGGGTAAAGTGGGCGACGGCAAGATCTGGGTTCAGGACCTGGAAACTGTGGTTCGTATCCGAACTGAAGAACGCGACGAAGACGCGATCTAGGCTCGTCCCCCAGAACGAGAGTTATTTTTAGGAGAGGATAATGGACCAACCAACAATACAAATAGCCTATGCGCTCGATACCTTTTATCTGTTGGTTTCGGGCGCCTTCGTTATGTGGATGGCAGCCGGATTTGCCATGCTCGAAGCGGGGCTTGTGCGCGCAAAAAATACCACTGAAATCTTAACTAAAAACGCTGTGTTGTTTGCTGTGGCCTGCGTGATGTACATGATTTGCGGCTATCAAATCATGTACCCGGGTGCTGCAGTTAACAGCTACTGGCCTGGTGTTAGTTTCCTGATTGGACCGGAACATACAGTGGCCACCATCCTTAAAGGTGGTGACGATGCTCCGGTTTATGCCCATATGGCAGACTTCTTCTTCCAAGTTGTGTTTGTCGCTACCGCCATGTCTGTGGTTTCTGGCGCTGTTGCTGAACGCATGAAACTGTGGGTATTCCTGGCTTTTGCCGTGGTACTGACCGGTTTTATTTACCCCATCGAAGGTTACTGGAAATGGGGTGGCGGCTTCTTAGACGCTAAGGGCTTTGCCGACTTTGCCGGTTCGGGTGTTGTGCATTTAACGGGGGCATCGGCAGCATTGGCGGGTGTACTTCTGCTGGGACCTCGTATCGGTAAATACGGTAAGAACGGCGAGATAAACGCTATTCCCGGTTCTAACCTGCCGCTGGCAACCCTGGGTATGTTTATCCTGTGGCTGGGCTGGTTTGGCTTTAATGGCGGTTCAGAGCTGAAAGTGTCTAACATTGATGAAGCCAATGCTGTTGCTAAGGTTTTCGTTAATACCAACATGGCTGCCTGTGGTGGCTTGCTTGCTGCGCTGATCACTGCCAAGTTCTTGTTTGGTAAAGCCGACCTGACCATGGCTATCAACGGCGCTTTGGCAGGTCTAGTTGCCATCACCGCTGAACCTTTAGCACCTAGCCCGCTGTGGGCAACCATTGTTGGTGTTATTGGCGGCGTGTTGGTTGTGTTCTCTGTTATTGGTATCGATAAGCTGCGTATTGATGACCCGGTTGGGGCTATTTCAGTGCACGGTGTTGTTGGTATCTGGGGTGTTATGGCGGTGCCATTCTCCAACAGTGAAACCCATTTCAGCGTTCAGGCCCTCGGCGTCATCAGCATCTTTGCCTGGGTCTTTATCACCTCCCTTATCGTTTGGTTTGTCCTCAAGAAACTGGTTGGCCTGCGGGTTAGCGAAGAAGAGGAATACGAAGGGGTGGATATGGCCGAATGCGGTATGGAAGCTTACCCTGAGTTCAAAATCAGTAAATAAGTCTTTACTGACAAAAAAGGCGCCAGAAGGCGCCTTTTTTATTTCTATTTACCCTGCTTAACGAAAGAGATCGTTAATCATCTTTAAGGTATCGCGAATATGGCTGATGCGCGTTGGGATCACCATAATGGTATCGTCACCAGCAATAGTCCCCAGGATGCCATCGGCTTTACTGAAAGAATCCAGCAAGCGGGCAATTAACTGCGCTGAACCTGGGCTGGTTTGGATGACGATCATCGACTCATTGTGGTCCACATCCACAACCAGGTTCTTTAATTGGCTGGAAGCGGTGGGCACACCCAGTTCCGCAGGTAGGCAGTAAACCATTTCTTGGCGAGCATTACGGGTACGTACGGCGCCAAACTTGGTTAGCATACGGGAGACTTTTGACTGGCTGATATTGTCAAACCCTTGGGCTTGCAAGGCGGAAACGATTTCGCTTTGCGAACCACAACGCTCTTCTTTGAGCAGCTGTTTAAAAGATTTGACCAGCGCTTCTTGGTTGCTCAGTGTCATTGTTACGTCTGCATAATCATGCACAGTGGTCATGGTAGCATGAGCAAAGCGCTTTAGCAGCTTGCATCCATAGCCGTTCACTGTCAGTCTTGAACAGGATTCATAGGAGAGTGGTTTTCAAGGTGATACGAAAGGCGGTTTGGCTTGGCCTGTTGTACTGCTGCAGCTGCTGTTTGGCATGGGCTCAGACAACCCCTGTTGCCGGTAAACCACTGGTTTTTGGCACCGAAGCTACCTATCCGCCTTTTGAGTATCGCAATGATGCCGGGCAACTTGTTGGTGTTGATATTGATGTTGCACACCGCCTTTGTGATCTCTTAAAGCGTCCTTGTATTATTGTTGAGCACCCCTTCGATAATTTAATGGACGAGCTTGATGATGGCGACTTGGATGCTGTTATCGCCGCCCTTGATATTTCCTCGCACTACAGCAGCAACATCCGATTTTCTGATCCCTACTACCGTAACAGTGCCGTTTATGTGACGCTGAAAGACGCAACAGATCGTTACGCGAAGTCGGGGTACATCGGGGTGCAGAATGGGTCAAACCATCAGCAGTATTTAATTGACCAGCGACAATGGCAACTGACCAGCTATGATGATCTGAACGGCGCCCTGACCGAATTACGCCAAGGGCGTATCAGTGCTATTTTTGTTGACTCCGCAGTGGCCAATGCTTGGTTTTCTGACCCTGCAAACAAAGACTTACGTATTGTCGGTTCTCCTATCAGAGATTTTCGTTACTTTGGTAGAGGAATGGGAATTGCCCTGTCTCGGGCTAAGAGTAAGGACAGTTTGCTCGACAATATAGATAAGGCGCTATCGGAAATGCGGGATGATGGCAGCCTGAATCGTATACTTTCCCGCTACTTAAGAGTGCACTGAGGTTGCCACTTTTACTCGGCCTTAGTGTCGCTACTTGTCCTACCAGATAATTGTTTTTTGACCAAGGTTGAGCTAAGGTGCTGCGCACACCTGAACAGGTCAGACACAAGGGAGATAATACAATGAAAGTAGCCGTACTTGGCGCCGCCGGTGGTATCGGTCAGGCCCTGTCTTTGCTGCTGAAAACCCAACTGCCCGCTGGTTCCGAACTGGCACTTTATGACGTCGCCCCGGTCGTGCCCGGTGTCGCCGTTGACCTAAGCCATATCCCGACTGCTGTTAAGGTCGAAGGCTTTGGGCAGGAGAAACTGGCCGACGCCCTGACCGGCGCCGACGTTGTTCTGATCCCCGCCGGCGTCCCACGCAAGCCTGGCATGGATCGTTCCGATCTTTTCAATGTTAATGCTGGCATCGTCCGTTCTTTGGTTGAAGCTATTGCTGACAATTGTCCTAAAGCGCTGGTTGGTATCATTACCAACCCAGTTAACACAACGGTAGCTATCGCTGCTGAAGTGCTGAAAGCAAAAGGCGTTTACGACAAGAGCCGTCTGTTTGGTGTTACCACCCTGGACGTTATCCGTTCTGAAACCTTTATTGGTGAAGCTCTGGGTAAAAATCCTGCTGATGTGAAAATCAATGTGATTGGTGGTCACTCTGGCGTGACTATCCTGCCGCTGTTGTCTCAAGTTGAAGGCTTGAAACTGTCTGACGACGAAATCGCCGCTATGACCAAGCGTATTCAAAACGCCGGTACTGAAGTGGTTGAAGCTAAGGCGGGTGGCGGTTCTGCTACCTTGTCTATGGGTCAAGCTGCTGCCCGTTTCGGCCTGTCCTTGATTCGTGGTCTCAAAGGCGAAGCCGACGTTATCGAATGTGCTTATGTTGATGGTGGGTCTGAGCATGCCCGCTTCTTCGCACAACCGGTTCGTCTGGGCAAAAACGGCCTGGAAGAAGTTCTACCTTACGGTGAATTGTCTGCCTTTGAAAAGGCATCAATGGAAGGCATGCTGGACACCTTGAAAAAAGACATCGCCTTGGGCGAAGAATTCGTTAACGGCAAATAAGCGCCGCTTACGATTTCAAAAAAGGGAGCCTTGGCTCCCTTTTTTATTGCGTCATTCCAGGGTAATAAAAAAGGCCCTCGAACGGGCCTTTTCTCATCGAAGCGGGTGAGTTAGCTTTTGCGTTCGACAGCGACTTTTGCCAAACCAATCAAGGCTTCTTTATAAGGGCTGTCGGGAAGCACATTAAGAGCACTAATCGCTTTATCCGACTCTTCCAGAGCGCGTTGATAAGTGTAATCCAGCGAGCCCAAGCGGCGCATACTGTTTTGAATAACTTCCAGCTGGTCGCGGCCGTCGCCTTCTTCTATGGCTTTACGAATCAAGGCCGACTCTTGTTCGGTACCGTTGTGCATGGCATGCAGCAAGGGCAGGGTTGGTTTACCTTCGGCAAGGTCATCGCCGAGGTTTTTACCCAGCTCGTCAGCGTCAGCCTCGTAATCCAGCAAGTCGTCAATCAGCTGGAAGGCAGTACCGAGGTATTTGCCGTAATCGCTCATGGCGGTTTCCAGCTCAGGCTGGCCGCTAATAACGGCAGACAGGCCGGTAGCGGCTTCGAATAACTTAGCTGTTTTGCAGTAAATCACCGTCATGTAACGTGCTTCGGTGGTTTCCGGGTCGTTGCAGTTCATCAACTGCATGACTTCACCTTCGGCAATAACGTTAGTGGCGTCGGCCAGCACTTCCATGACTTTCATTGAACCCAGACCAACCATCAGTTGGAAGGCGCGGGTATAAAGGAAGTCACCAACCAAAACCGATGCTTGGTTACCGAACAGGGCATTAGCCGTTTCCCGGCCGCGGCGCAGTGTTGACTCGTCAACGACATCGTCGTGCAGCAACGTTGAGGTATGAATAAACTCAACCAGGGTAGCGAGGCGAACATGTTTGTCACCTTCGTAACCGAGGGCCCTGGCTGCCAGTACAGTCAACATGGGCCGAAGGCGTTTTCCACCGGCATTAATGATGTAAAAACTGAGCTGATTAATTAGGGCCACGTCAGAGCTGAGCTGGTGTTGGATGGTCTCGTTGACCGAGTCCATATCCGTGGCGCAAAGTTGGCGAATTTGGGCGAGATCCATAGAGTAAAAAGCGATGGCCGCCAGGCCCTTGTATTGTGTGTCAGATGAGCTGATCTTACACTAAAACAGCGAGTTCGGGACATAGTCTGTGTACGGGAGCTGTGTTGCGCAATTTTTCAACTTTTTTATGGTTGCGAGGGTTGCCCATATCCGCTCTTTTCTTTAGAATACGCGCCCTATTGTCAGGTTAAAGTGCATCCGCTCATTGAAGCCGATGCTTAGAATAACGGAGAAAAACCATGTACGCGGTTATCCAAAGCGGTGGCAAACAGCACCGTGTAGCTGAGGGCGAAGTTGTTCGTCTGGAGAAGCTGGATCTGGAAACTGGCGCCACTGTCGAGTTCGACAAGGTGCTGATGGTCGCTTCTGGCGACGACGTTAAAGTAGGCGCTCCCTACGTTGACGGTAGCAAAGTGGTTGCCGAAGTGGTTGCCCACGGTCGTGGCGAGAAGGTAAAAATCGTCAAGTTCCGTCGTCGTAAGCACCACCGCAAGCAGATGGGCCACCGTCAGTGGTTCACTGAAGTAAAAATCACTGGCATCAGCGCCTGATAAGGAGAAGTTACCATGGCACATAAAAAGGCAGCAGGTTCTACCCGTAACGGTCGCGATTCCGAAAGCAAACGCCTGGGTGTGAAACGCTACGGCGGTGAGTCTGTTCTGGCAGGCAACATCATCGTTCGCCAACGCGGCACCAAATTCCACGCTGGTTCCAACGTGGGCATCGGTAAAGACCACACTCTTTTCGCTACCGCCGAAGGCAAAGTGAAATTCGAAGTGAAAGGTCCTAAAAACCGCAAGTACGTTAGCATCATCACTGAGTAAGCTAACAACAGTACTTGAAAGCCCCGCCTCAGCGCGGGGTTTTTTATTAGCCGTCCTATGCTTAAATCCTGATACAGGAGAAAAATCGCAATGAAATTCGTAGATGAAGCTGTTGTTCGCATTGAGGCGGGCGACGGTGGTAATGGCGTTGTCGGTTTTCGGCGTGAAAAATTTATCCCCAAAGGTGGCCCGGACGGTGGTGATGGCGGTGACGGTGGCGACATTTATATTGAAGCCGACGAAAACCTCAACACCTTGATTGATTACCGCTTTGAGCGTTTCTATAAAGCGGAGCGCGGTGAGAACGGTGGGGCATCAAACTGTACCGGTAAGCGCGGCCAAGATTTGGTGATGAAGGTCCCTGTGGGTACCCGTGCCTCTGATAACGACACCGGCGAAGTGGTTGGTGAAGTTACCAAGCACGGCCAGCGCTTGATGGTCGCCAAGGGCGGCTTTCACGGTTTGGGGAATACCCGTTTTAAATCCTCAACCAACCGTGCCCCTCGCCAGCGTACCTTGGGTACCAAGGGCGAAGTACGTAACCTGATGCTGGAGTTGCTGTTGCTGGCGGATGTGGGCCTGTTGGGCCTGCCTAATGCCGGTAAATCCAGTTTTATTCGTGCCGTATCCAAAGCGAAACCGAAAGTCGCTGATTACCCCTTTACCACCTTGGTACCTAACCTGGGTGTGGTTAGCCCCTTCCCGGGTAAAAGTTTTGTGGTAGCGGATATCCCCGGCTTGATTGAAGGTGCCGCAGATGGCGCTGGCCTTGGTTTTCAGTTCCTGCGCCATCTTGAGCGTTGCCGTATTTTGCTGCACGTGATTGATGTAAATCCGTTTGATGGCACTGACCCTATCGAAAATGCCCTGGTCATTGTTGATGAGCTGGATAAATATTCTCCTGCGGTTGCGGCTAAGCCCCGCTGGCTGGTATTTAACAAGACCGATTTATTGGCAGAAGACGAGCTAGAAGAGCGCATCAACGAGATAATGGAAGCGCTCGACTATAACGGCCCTTATTTCACCATCTGTGCGGTTCTTAATGAAGGCACCGATGAGGTCGCTCGCCAGCTGATGACCTTTATCGACAGTCTGCCGCCGGAAGAAACCAAGCCGGAAGACAAGATCAATGTCGACTTCAAATGGGACGACTACCACGAGAAGGCCATTGCCGAGCATCATGATGAAGACGACGACGATCTTGATGATGATGACTGGGACGATGACGATTACGACGTTGAAGTCATTTACGAGCGTTAAAACAAAAGCCGTGCCGCCCCGCACGGCTTTTTGTTAAGCTCGCTTTTTTATGTTGAGTAATCACCGATGATCTTGTCGTTAGTTGCCGCTATGGCCAAAAATCGGGTAATAGGGCGTGATAACGACATGCCTTGGCATTTGCCTGCCGACCTAAAACATTTTAAAGCCGTTACCTTGGGTAAGCCGGTGATCATGGGCCGCAAAACCTTCGAAAGTATCGGCCGGCCGTTGCCGGGGCGCCGTAATTTGGTGATTAGTCGTCAAAGCGATTTTAAGCCTGACGGCGTCGAAGTGTTCGCCAGCCTTGATGATGCTCTGGTCGCGGTGGCCGACGCAGAAGAGGCGATGGTCATTGGTGGCGGGCAAATCTATCAGCAGGCATTGCCGAAAGCTGACCGTCTTTATTTCACCTTTATCGATGCCACCATTGACGGTGACACCCAGTTCCCGGACTGGGATAAGGAAGAAAAATGGAAGTTGATAAAGGAAAGCCACAGTTTGGCCGATCAATTAAATGCGTACGATCTAACATTTTTGACTTTTGAACGTGTCTAATAAGGCATTAAACTGACCTTTTATTGGAATAAAAGCCTTATATTGTTAGGATTTCCGCGCTTTTTATTGATTGTCTGCTAGGAGTGGTTGACGTGTTTAAAGCTGTAAAAGTGGGAGCGGTTGCTATTGTCATGGCCTCTGCATTCCATACTACCCCCGCCAGGGCTGATGCGGCGCAGTTGGTTGCCAGTATTTGTAACTATGTGGCTTCCAATGATAAAAACCGCCTTCGTTCTAAGCTATCTGATTCGGGTATCCGTTTACGCAATATTTACGATGGCATCAAGTGCAATGGCCTTAGCCTGCTGCGCTTTTCCATGAAGTCTGGTTCTGATGCTACCGGTGAATTTATTGCTAAACAGTTGGCAGGCTCAACCCTGAGCGCCCCTGAATATGATGGCAAAACTGTTCTGGCATGGGCCCAAGCGAATGGCTTTGGCAGCAGCGGGACCGCTGCCACCATCAAAGAACGTATCTAATTAAAAAACCCCGCTAAGCGGGGTTTTTTATTCATCCAGTATCCAATTGTCCGCTTGTCTTGCCAGCAATAATGTTGCTTGGCGTTGTTGTTTGTCGCCCCGTTGAAAGACGCCAAATTCCATTTCGATGGCTACCCCGCCTAAGCTCGAGCCAATCCGCCGATAAATGTCTGGCTGGCCTGTTGCCAAGGTTTGTGCGGCTTCCGGAAAGTTCATGGTAAATTCCAGTTGGTAGCTCAGCTGCACTTGCAGGTGTTTTTCATCAACTTTCTTTTGTTTTAGCAGTGTGACCTTATCTACTTTAAGAAAGCTATTTTTACCGACGGCGCCAATGTGCTGCGCGGCAGCCAACTTAAGTTGTTGCTCGGTGGGGCCAGTTGGTGAACAACCAACAATCAATAGCGCCAACAGTGTGCTAAAAAGCGCCGTGGTGTTGCAGAATAAAAAAACGCGGCCATGGCCGCGTTTTGGGTACCAGTTCGTCATCAGCTTATTTTAAAGCGTCTAACCGAGTTACGCAGCTCTTCTGACAATTTAGCCACTTCTTCACTAGAGCTGGCCGTTTGTTCGGCGCCCATTGCCGTTTCTTCAGCGATATTGACGATGGAAGTCAGTTTCTCGCTAATTTCCTGCGCCACCACACCTTGCTCTTGCGCTGCTTGAGCAATGTGCTCGCTCTTATCACGGGCTTCGCGAACGGCTTCGGTGATATGGCCCAGGGCCACGTCAGATTCTACCGATTTAGACACGCAGCTCTCGGCCTGGAATTTACCTTGTTCCATGGCTTCTACCGCTTGTTCTGCCCCTTGTTGCAGGGCTTCAATCATTGCCTGGATCTCTTGGGTAGATTGCTGGGTACGGGAAGCCAGAGTACGTACCTCATCGGCAACCACCGCAAAGCCACGGCCTTGCTCCCCGGCGCGAGCGGCTTCAATCGCCGCGTTTAATGCCAGTAAGTTGGTTTGGTCGGCGACGCCACGAATTACATCGAGAATAGAGCCGATGTTGGCACTGTCTTGATGCACTTTGTTGATAACCTGAGACGCGGAATCCACTTCTGCTGCCAGCATCTGAATGGTGCTTTTGGTATCGGCAGACAGCTGGCGTACTCGCTCGCTTTCTTGCTCGGCGCGTTTAACCGAAGAAAGGGTATCAGCGGCACTATGGGTCACTTGGTCAGCACTGGCGGAAAGCTCGGTGGTGGCGGTAGCAGCTTGGTCCACCTGGCTTTTTTGCTGCTGGATGCCCACTTTGGTTTGGGCAGTGATGGCAGAGGTTTCTTCGGCGCTCGCGGCCAACTGGGTTGAGCCGCTGGAAATGCCCTCAATCAATTCCCGCAACGAATCAATAAGGGTATTGGTGTTACGGGCCAGGGTGCCAAATTCGTCTTTGGACTGAACCTGCAAGCGCTGGCTCAGGTCGCCTGATGCCAGCACGTTAAGCATTTTGTTTACTTTATCCAGCGGACGGGTAATAGAGCGAACCACGTAGAAGCTGATAACCGAAGCGGCCAGTAAACAGATGATCATCACCGCAGCCGTGGTCATGTCGGCAGTGCCAACAGAGTTTTCGATATCGTTTTTGGTGTCAGAGGCAATTTTCTGTGACGCGGCTTGCAGCTTGTCGAGTGAACCGCGCAGGCCTTCGAGATTTATCTCTTCTTCCATCAAGGCACTTGCGGCCTTGCTATTAGCCGTTAATTGCTGGGTATGAAGGTCAATAATGCCGCTTGTGCCGGTGATTTTGCTACGCAACTCATCGGTTTTACTGCGCAGCGACTTAATGAACTTGTTGTCGTCGCCGAGGGTGCTGGCGATTTTGGTCAAGCGGTCGTCAATGTCTTTAATGGTGAAGTCCACTTCACCGGCGATGGTTTTCGCTTTCGACTCAGTAGTGGTCTTGTTGTATTCGATAACCGAAGTCGACAGTGACAGGAAGATGTTTTCCAGCTTGTTGGCGGCATTTGCGACGTCTTTGGAAACTCCTGAATCAATTAAATCAAGGATATCAGCGCTGGCATCATCGGACACGTCCGATATATTGGATTGCAGCTTTTTCGATTTATCCCGTAACCCAAGCGCTGTGAGCTTGGATTCAAACAGGCGCTGCTGGGCACCGGTCAGGCCATCAAGGCTGCCTTCCATGCTTTTAGATGTCTCAACCAATTCTTTCTCATTACGAATGAGGTTTTTAAAGGTTTTTAAAGAATCTTGAAGCTTGGTCGCTGCGCTGTTAGCCGTATCAACGAAGCGCAGGATCTCTTTACTATCGTCACTGTGATAAGCCTTTAAACCCAGCTCACTGAGAGTGGAACTACCCTGTTGCAGTTGGCTGACATTAATAACAGCACCAACGGCTAAAGAGGTTGCTCTTTGGACGCTTTTTTCAACACTGCTAAAGCCAATAAAAGAACTAATCCCGTTCCCTATTAGCAGCAAAGTAATAATCACGAAGCCCAAAACGATACGCTTGGCGACAGTGAGACTCATGGGGGACCCTCTGACAAAAACTTGACGGCATTACCCTATGCAAAAGGCTTGCCTATTCTCATTAGTTGGCCAAGTTTACCGGCTGGGTTGTATTAAGAATAGGCAGTCTCGACAGGCTACATGCTTGTATCGTCAAAAAGTTGAATTACTTTAGGAAATTGCTGGCTGTTGGTAAAAAAAATTGTTGTCGGCGCACCAAAGTGTGAGGGTGTTGCCCCAAACACAGCCAGTATCTAAGGCTTTAATGTCGGATCGTGTTAATTCACCTTCCAGCGCGGCCCAATGACCAAAGGCAACGGTGAAAGGCAATGGGCCGTGGAATTGATACCAAGGGATAAAGCCTTGGCTGATGCCATCGGCCGGACAGGCCTTGCATTTTAATTCCAAACTGCCGTCGGGGCGGCAAAATCGCATGCGGGTCAAACTATTGATGATGTAACGCAACAAGGGCGTACCGGTGAGCTCTGGGCTCCACTGGCTGGGTTCGTCTCCGTACATGTCTAACAGCAATTGCTGCCAACCCTCGTTTTGCAGGCCTTGACTGACCAAACTGCTTGCCGCCAGAACCTGCTCTTTTTGCCACTCAGGTGGAAGACCGGCGTGGCTAACTAAAAGCTTTTGCTCTTCGAACCAAAGGGCCAGTGGTTGACGGCGTAAATAACCACTGATGGCATCCTGGTCACCGGCGTCCAAAATCGCGTCAAGTTTGTCACTTTTCTTGGCTTTACGGTGGCCGCACAGAATGGCTAACAGATTCAGGTCGTGGTTGCCCAACACGGTTTTACAAGACTCGGGATGAGCCATGAAAAACCGTAGTACCTCCAGAGACTTGGGGCCCCTAGCCACTAAATCCCCTACGGAGACAAGGCGGTCTTTGCTGTGGTCAAAGGCCACTTTATCCAACAGTGCCATGAGCTCGTCAAAGCAGCCTTGGATATCACCAACAACGTAGAGCATTAGTTTACGACCTTGGGTACCGCGAGTCGGAAGATGGGAATGGAGGCTTTAAAATTATCACCGCTTTGCGGCTGCATTTCGTAGTGACCTTCCATGGTCCCAACCGGGCTTTCCAATACTGCCCCAGAAGTGTAGGTATATTCACTACCGGGTTGAATTGTGGGCTGCTGGCCCACTACTCCGGCGCCTGACACTTCCGTGGTTTTGCCGTTACCGTCGGTAATAAGCCAGTAGCGGTTCAATAATTTTGCCGCTTGGTTGTCGAGGTTACGGATAGTAATGGTGTAAGCGAAAACGTATTTGTCTTCGTCTGGTAAGGAGCGGTCTTCTAGATAGCGGCTATCCACATGGATCTGAAAACGCAGCATCTCACCTCCAATCATTTACTGCTTAGTGCATCAGCTAAGGCGGCATATTGTGCCAGGCTGAGATTTTCAGGGCGAGCACCGGGGTCAACCCCTAAGGCTGCCAGTTCCTCGGCAGAAAAATGGTTCTTAAAGGTATTGCGCACGGTTTTACGGCGTTGGTTAAACGCTTCTGTCAGCAACTGGCTTAATTTCTTTTCGTCGCGGACTTTAACCGGCCTTTCTTTATACGGTACCAGTCGCACCACGGCCGAATCTACTTTCGGGGGCGGCGTAAAAGCGTCTGGGCCAACGTGCAGTACCGGGATCACCTGACAGTAGTACTGTGTCATTACCGACAGGCGGCCATATTGTTTGGTACCAGGGCCTGCCGCCATGCGTTCTACCACTTCCTTTTGCAGCATGAAGTGCATTTCGTCGATGTAGTCTGTCCAATTAAACAGATGGAACAACAGCGGCGTGGAAATGTTGTAGGGCAGGTTACCAAACACTTTGAAAGGATGCCCCTCTTGATAAAGGGTGCCAAAATCAAATTTTAAGGCGTCGGCTTCATTGACGGTGATGCCATCGCGCTGGCGCAATCTTGCCGCCAAATCCCTATCAAGCTCAACTACCTGCAACTGGCCGGCTTCTTCTAAAACCGGTTCAGTTAAGGCGCCAAGGCCTGGGCCAATTTCCACCAGCACGTCATCTGGGCGAGGGTTAATGGCACGCACGATGTTGGCGATAACTTCAGCATCGTTTAGAAAGTTTTGGCCGAAGCGCTTGCGGGCACGGTGGCCCAAATGAACATTGTCGGTCATGTAATCAACGGTTAGCGAGTGCGATGGCTTGAGACATAGCCAGCTTCATGCTGCCTGCGTCCACTTCACCGGTACCGGCCAAATCCAGGGCAGTGCCGTGGTCGACTGAAGTACGGATAAAGGGCAGTCCCAAGGTGATATTGACGGAATTACCAAAGCCTTTGTGCTTGAGTACCGGCAACCCCTGGTCATGATACATCGCTAGCACCGCATCGGCATTATCAAGATACTTGGGCTGGAACAATGTATCGGCCGGAAGCGGTCCAACCAAGTCCATTCCCTGCTCACGCAGCATATTAAGGGTGGGCTCAATAATCTCCAGCTCTTCACGGCCAAGGTGGCCGCCTTCACCGGCATGGGGGTTAAGGCCACAAACATAAATACGGGGTTTGGCAATGCCAAATTTGCCCACTAAGTCTTGGTGCAATACCCCAATGACTTTCGTTAAACGTTCTGGGGTAATGGCTTTGGCCACATAGGCCAAAGGAATATGGGTAGTCACTAGCGCCACCCGCAAGCCTTCGGTGGCCAGCAGCATCACCACGTCACCAACATTAGCTTGCTGCGCAAAAAACTCGGTATGCCCGGAAAAGGCAATGCCGGCTCTGTTAATAATGCCCTTATGCACCGGGCCTGTTACCACTGCCGCAAAACGCCCGTCCATGTTGCCTTCACCGGCAAAGGCCAGGGTGTCGAGCACATAGTGGGCATTGGCCTCGTTAAGTTCACCAGCAATCACCTCTGCCTGAAGCTCAAAAGGTGCCAAGGTGAGAGTGCCTTTTTCCTGCGGCTGGGCCGGGCTTTGGGCATCGTAATGGCGTATCTCTAGCGGCAAACCCAGGCTTTTCGCCCGGGTTTTTAATAATGCTTCATTGGCACAAACCACAATTTCCACTGGCCAACTTTGTTGGGCCAGCATGACCGCCAGGTCAGGGCCGATACCGGCCGGCTCACCTGGGGTCAAGGCGATGCGTTGGATCATGATTTTTGATCCAAGATCTGGATATAGGCTTGGTTACGTTGCTCGCGTAGCCAGGCTGATGCTTCCTCACTAAATTTACGATTAAAGAGGATGCGGTAAGCCTTCTCTTTTTTCGCTTGTGCGGTGGCGTCAGTGGTGCGGGTATCGAGCAGCTGAATGATGTGCCAACCAAAAGAGCTACGGAAAGGCTCTGAGATCTCGCCTTTTTTCATGTGCTCCAGTACATCGGCAAAGGTTGGGTCATAAATTTTCGGGTCGGCCCAACCCAGGTCGCCGCCTTGGCTGGCGCTGCCGGGATCTTCCGAGTTCTTTTTCGCCAAATCGGCAAACTTGGCTTTACCTGCCAGCACTTCGCTGCGCCATTTTTCCAGCTCCGCCTTCGCTTTAGTGTCGCTAAGAATAACCGACGGTTTAAGCAGAATATGACGGGCGTGGTATTCGGTCAGCTCAACGGTTTTTTGACCGCGGATGCCATCAACTTTGATGATGTGAAAACCAGAGGCGCTACGCAGTGGCCCAATAATCTCTCCTTTAGTGGCGTTTTGCAGGGCATCAGCAAACAGAGTGGGCACTTCGTTGGCGTTGATCCAACCCAGGTTACCCCCTTCCAGAGCGTGGGTGCCGGATGAGGCAACAATCGCTAACTGGGCAAAGTCTTCGCCGTTATGCAAACGCGACAGCACTTTTTCGGCACGGCTTTTCGCGTCAGCAATGTCTTTCGGGGTCGGGTTTTGCGGTATTTCAATCAGAATGTGACGCAGGTGCAATTCAACGTTTTTGTCGCCTTGCTTATCTAACTGCTTCACCATCGCCTCAATTTCTTGAGGGCTGATTTGAATGCGGCGGCTAACAACGATACGGCGAACTTCACCTAAGGTCAGCTGTTTACGCACATGCTCGCGAAAGCTTGCAAAGTCGCCACCTTCAGATTCAATTTTCTTTTTCATCTGCTCAACGGTCAGCTTTTGCTCTTGCGCCATGTGTTCAATGGTTTGGTCGAGCTGCGCATCTGACACTTCCAAGCCTATACGCTTGGCAGTCTGCATTTCTAACTGTTCGTTGATCAGGCGGTCCAGCACCTGTACGTGCAAGATTTTGTCTGACGGCAAAGGTTGGTTGGACTCACTGGCGCTTTGTTTTACATCGCGCATCATGTCGTTGACGTCAGACTCGAGGATCACCCCCTGGTCGACGATGGCGGCCACCTTGTCCAGCATTTCAGGCTTAGCCTGTACTTGGCTGAACATCAGGACTCCGCCAGCCAGGGCGGCAAGGAATTTCAGGGTCATTCTCATGGATATCAGTAACTCAGGTTATAGGGCTCACGATAGCTGAAAAGCCCTTTACTTAATAGTTGTTCACCACTGGTACCGTGGCTGCCCAGTCCTCTGAAAATAAATTCAAAGCTGATGCTGTTATCGTATGTCGGCTGGCCCGCAAACTCGGCACTGTCCGACAAAATGGTATTCAGTCGACGTTTCGCTGTTAGCCTGAGGGCAAAGCAACAGGCTTCATATTCGATACCACCATAGGTTTCTTCTGCACGGTGCAAGGTTAAGTCTTCGTAATGGGAGGCAAATACCTTCCATATCGGACTAATAGCCCAAGCGCCGCTAAGACCAACCTGATCGATGTTTACACCATCCGAGATGTCACGAACATATCGGTGCGTAAACTGTAACAGCTTGTCATCACTGACCTTGTAATCGACCCGGAAGTTCCCTTTGTTGGTCTGTCCTTTTTCCGTGTCGTAAAGAATGTTACCGGAAACGCTCCAGCTTTTGTCGATTCGTAGATCAAGTTCACCGGCCAGCGCCGAGGTGGAGGTAGTGACCTGGCCGGTGTTGCTGTCGAGACCCACTTCCGAACTTTTCAGGTAAATGATCTGCCCCACCGAGACCCGAAGGCGCTCTTGGTTCTTCTGGTCGAACAGGCGGCTGGTTACACCTAAGGTAATTTGGTTGGCATCGGAAATGCGGTCCAAGCCCGAATAACGGCGGTCCCGAAACAGCGAGCTGTAATCTTCGCCCAGCAGGCTGGTGTCGTAGAGGCCAATATCGGTCTGATCTTCTTTTGGAATAAACAAATACTGGAACTGCGGTTCCAGGGTCTGCCGGTAATCCCTATCGTCGTACTGGAACTCTCGTTCAAAGTTCAACTTACCGTATACCCGAAGCTGCGGCAGGGTGCGGGAGACATTCTTCGCCAATTGATTAGACGGATCGTGCTGCTCATAAAAGGTTTGGTAAAGCTTCAGCTCGGTGGTGAAGTTACCTGCCGGGCTGTTGAGCGGCAAAGAAAAGGTTGGCTCGATATGCAGCCGCTGCGCTGTCGGCTCTGACTGGTCGTCGTTGTCAAAGGAGGTCAATTCCGAATAAAAGTCGAAATCCAAGCCATGCCAGAAGTTGGCATCTTCCCTAGATAATGTCAGCCGGGGTACGGCTTTATAGGGTGATGGGTAATCCCCAAGCACCTCAAAATCTTTCACATCAGCGGTGAAGTTCCAGCCGTATGACAGGTAAGCAATACCGCCATAACGGTTAAGCTGGGTATCGGTTGATGAACCCAATGGCGAGTCTAAGTCAACAAAATAGGCGTCGTCACTGATGGCGGTGTAGTTAACGTTATAGCGCCAGTGCTCGCTGGCTTTACCGGTGGTTTGCCAGTTAAACAGATAGCGGTCTTTATTTTCGCCACTGTATTTTTCGTCGTTCGGCAAATACTCGATGTTGAATTGGCCGAGGTCATCGTCACCAATCAGATAACGAAATTGCGCGTTGAGCTGCGTGCCCCTGTCAGACATATAACGAGGGGTAATGGTGGCATCAAAGTTGGGCGCAATATTCCAGTAAATCGGTTGGGCAAATTCCAAGCCGCGTTTATCACTGGAGGTAAAAGTGGGGTAGAGCAAGCCGCTTTTACGGTCGCTGGTTACCGGAAAGCTGAAATAGGGGAAGTAGAAAACGGGCACATTATAAATATCAAATTTTGCGCCCCAGGCCTCACCCCAGCCATCGTCTGGGTTGATATAAATTTTGTCGGCATTGACTGCCCAGGTTGGGTCATCCACCGGGCATGTGGTGAAGGTACTGCCGACCATGGTCAGGCCTTTGCTCTGCGACATGCTCAGCTGCTTGGCCGTGCCGCGAGCAGTACCCCCCAGCAAGCGATAAGCCACATTGTCTAGCTGGGCTGAGTTGGTATCGGTGCGGGCGTTGAGGGTGTCGCTACTTAGCTGTACGGTGCCGTCATTAAAGGTCACTTTGCCTTTGGCTTTCAGTTGACCGTTCTTGCGGTCCAGCAACGCCTCATCGGCACTCAGGGTGCGCGTTCCCTGGCAAATTTTGACGTCACCTTGCAACAAAGCCGAATCATTCTTCTCCATCACCGCCTTTTGGGCAGTGGCAGAGATCGCAGTTTGACTCAGGGCTTTTTTATCTTGTGCCTTGCCGGTTTCGGCCTGTTGTTGGGGCAGTGGGCAAGTGTCGTCTACTTTTTTTTCTGCTGCCAAAGCTTGGCTTGTACTGGCAGCAACAGCTGATAACAGCAACCAATGGCGGACTCTAGTCACGCTCCTTCCCATGTCGCTCTCGCTCTGTTGACCCTCTCGGCCGATTTATCCGAGAGGCGAATCATAATGCAATTTTCCCGCTCCGGCTATTGAGCTATAGTGGCCGCCACTATGCGAGATATTCCTTTCGATGCCCTTCAATCTTGGGCCTGCAGCCAACTCGGCTTACAAAGTGCGGTGCTTGAACCCTTAACTGGCGATGCCGGTACACGCCGTTATTGGCGGCTCGCTCAGCCGCAAGGTTCCACTATTGTTGTGGCCTACCCCGAGGGCGAAGCCAGCCAGGCCAGTCATTTCGCCTTTCTTGCCCACGCCTTGGCACAACAAGGCATCAGGGTACCAGAGCCCTTAGCGATAAGGGATACCTGGATGTTGCTTCCTGACCTAGGTGACCAGCCTCTGAGCACTGTCAGCCATGAGCTTAGGTTAGCTTGGTACGGTAAAGCCGTTAATCTTATCGCAAAAATACAGCAACTTAACCTGCCTTTGCCGGAAGCAGGGCTACCTTTTGTTAAGCGTAAACGGGATTTGTTTCAAGACTGGTATTTAAGCCGCCATCTTGGAGTAAGTCTTGAGCTAGGGCAACTCGACGGCATTTTTTCTTACCTTTTTGATAACTTTTTTGTCCAGCCTAAGGTGCCTGCGCACCGTGACTACCACGCCCGTAATTTGCATCGGGTTGGCGACGAGTTAGCGGTTATCGATTTTCAGGACTTGCAGCTGTTGCCGCTCACTTACGATGCGGTGTCCTTGATTCGCGATAGCTACGTTGATTTAAGCGAAGCCGAAGAAAACACCTTAATTACCCAGGCCTTTTCACGCCAGGCTTTTACCAAAGACCCCGAGCAGTTCAGGCGCTGGTTCGATTTGACCGGTATTCTTCGCCAAATCAAAATATTGGGTATTTTTTGCCGCCTGCATTATCAGGATGGCAAGTCCGGCTATTTAAACGATTTGGCACCAACGCGGCAAAAACTGCTGCGGGTGGCACGGCGTTATCCGGCCTTGGATGCTTTGGTGGGGCTGTTGGAGGAGACACCGTGAAAGCCATGATCCTGGCTGCCGGGCGTGGCGAGCGGATGCGCCCTTTAACCGACCATACGCCAAAGCCGCTACTCAAAGCGGCTGGCTTGCCGCTGATTGAGCATCATCTTTGGCGGTTAAAGTCGGCCGGTATCACTGACGTTGTCATTAATACGGCCTGGCTGGGGGAACAGCTTCCCAAGACGCTGGGGGATGGCAGCCGCTTTGGCCTTCGCCTGCTGTTTTCCCATGAAGGCACAGCGCTGGAAACGGCTGGCGGTATTCGCCGTGCCTTGCCGCTGCTGGGCGGTGGTGATTTTTTACTGGTTAACGGCGATGTCTATTGCGACTGCAACTTGCAATCGCTGCTAAGTGCTAATGCGCCAACCTTGCTGCTGGTGGACAACCCGCCGCAGCATCCTGGTGGCGATTTTGGCTTGCAAGACGGGCGAGTCGTTAACCAGCCAAAACAGTTCACCTACGCCGGTATTGCCCTATTAAGCAGCGCGCTGTTTCAAAGCCTTGGCGATGGTGTTGCGGCGCTGGGGCCGCTGCTGCGCCAATGGGCTGACGCCGGCATCTTGCATGGCCAGCACTACGGCGGCTATTGGCAAGATGTGGGCACCCCGGAGCGCCTTAGGCAGCTTAATCAGTATTTGGAGGATAAGCGTTAACATGTGGGGACGTATTGTCGGCCTGTTGTTGGGCCTGGCCTTTGCGCGGTTACCGGGTGCCGTATTGGGCTTTGTGGTGGGCTGGTGGTTTGATAAAGCCCTTAAGCGCGATTTTAACGGTGCCGGTTTTGGCAAAGTGTGGAATCGCTTGGATGAAGCCGGCCGGGAACGCATTTTCTTTCACACCAGTTTTGCGGTGATGGGCCATTTGGCAAAAGCCAAAGGCCGGGTGCGTGAAGAAGATATTGCCGCCGCCAGCGGCTTGATGGACCGCCTTGGTTTAAAAGGTGAAAAACGCCGCGCCGCCCAAGAAGCCTTTCGTGAAGGTAAGTCTCCTGGTTATCCATTAGAAGCGTCGGTGTCGGCGTTAGGGGAAGCCCTGGCGGGGCAGCGCGAGTTATTGCAGTTGTTTATGGAAATTCAGGTGGCGCTGGCACTGGCTGACGGCAACCTGCAAGTAGAAGAGCGGCGGGTGTTGGAAAGAGTGCGTAAAAGCCTTGGGCTGCCTGAGCGCATGCTGGAAGGGCTTATTCGCATGGCAAAGGCGGGGCAAGCCTTTACCAAGGCGCCGGAGCAGTCTCGCTATGCCCGTATCAATGACGCCTATGAATTGCTGGGCCTTAGCCGCGATGCCGACATGCAAACGGTGCGGCGCGCCTATAAAAAAGCCATGGCCGAACACCACCCCGACAAGCTGATGGCCAAGGGCTTACCGCCGGAAATGCAAGAGCTGGCCAAAGAACGGGCTCAGGCCATTCAAGCGGCTTATCAGCAGATAAAGGCCCACAAAGAAAACTGAGTTAGTTGAGCTCGCGGTCCAAGGTATAGAGCCAGCCTTTAATAATGCCGGCTAGCTCCTGGCTTTCGCCCGGGGTGTCGGCGCGCAGTGCTAACGCATAAAAGCGGCTATTGGGCTGGGCCGGCAGTAATTTTTGCCGCAGCGCTAAATCACCTTCCAACGGTAAGCGCGGGGCGTTGACTAAATCCAGGGTGGGTTTTCCAATGGCATCCACTTTGTAAGTGGCATTGATAAAAATGCAGCCACGAAAATTGCCGTCTTCGCAGCGTTTGAAAAGGCTGCCATCAGAGGTTAACAGCAGCTGTTCTGGCTTGGGTTGCCAATCCTTGGGCAACTGGCTGTAAAGCTCCACTAAAAAGCCTTCGGCCTGCAGTGCTTGTGGCAGTTCTTTGGGCAGATACCCGGTTGCTACCAGCTCTGCTTTGGCATCGCCTACCGGCACGAAGCGCTGCGGCTCTTCGGCTTTTGCTACCCATGGCAGCAGTAACATCATCAAGAGCCAACAGCGTTTCATATTGTGCCTCAGAGACTTACTCGTTCACCACCACGATAAGCCGCACCATGTCCAGGCGCAAGCTTGCCGCTGCCACGTGTTTGAGCAAGGCGGCCTTACGGCTGGCAAGGGCGTCGATTTCGTCGTCGCGAATGCTGTCATTTACCGCCTTAAGCGCTTTTAAGCGGGCCAACTCTCCACCCAGCTGTTGCTCGATACGGTCTTTGGCCGTGGCGATCAGCGCATCCACCTGCGGCGCCACTTGTTGCTGCGCTTTTTGAATGTGGTTGTGAATAAGGCTTTGAGACGCCACCGCCAATTTGGCAGCAGTGTGGCGCTTAATGGGCGTTAGCTGGCGGTTGAAGTTATCAAACAACACCTTGGGCGCCAGATCGGTACCGGTTTTGTCCAGCAGCATACGCAGCGGCGTTAGCGGCAGGTAGCGGTCAAGCTGCAGTGATTTAGGGGCTTGGTGCTCGGTAACAAACACCAGCTCCACAAAGGTAGTGCCCGCCGGCAGTGCTTTGTTTTTCAGCAGCGCCACCGAGGCGTTACCCATGTCGCCGGTTAATACCGCGTCCATGGCTGACAGCACCAAGGGGTGATCCCAGCTTAAAAACTGCACGTTATCGCGAGACAGCGCGTACTCGCGGTCGAAGGTGGTTTGAATGCCGTCTTCTTCCAGGCCGGGCAGGGCGGTGAGCATACGCTCGCCTGGGCGTAGTAGCTGGGTGTAATCGTCCAAGTCTTCCTGGTCGACACCAAATACGTCCAGCACCTGGGTAAGGAAAATCGGCAGTTTGGGGTCGTAATCGAGGGTGGCAATGTCGGTGGCGAGCTTTTCACCGCGGCCAGCCCCTTGTGATGCCAGTTCCAGCAAACGGTCGCGGCCCGCTTCCATTTCAGCCATTAAGGCGTGGCGGCGGTTGGCAGCATCGCCGATAAGCTGCTCAAAAGCGGCGTTGTCATCGGCTAATAGCGCTGCGGCCAGGCTTTGTTGCTGAGCTTCGTAAACGGCGCCTCCCACCGGGCAGGTGGCTTCAAAGGCATTAAGACCCTGGTGATACCAGCTCATCAATCGTGCCTGGGCCGATTCTGCCAAGTGCGGCACATAAATCTCCACCACCCGCTCCTGGCCAATGCGGTCCAAGCGGCCAATACGCTGCTCAAGCAAGTCAGGATTTAGCGGCAGGTCAAACAGCACCAATTGGTGGGCGAACTGGAAGTTACGGCCTTCAGAGCCTATTTCCGAGCACAGTAAAATCTGCGCGCCGTCTTCGTCGGCGAAAAATACCGCGGCGCGGTCACGTTCGATAATGGACAGTTCTTCATGGAAAACCGCGGCTTGAATAGCGTGCTTTTCCCGAAGGTAATCGTTAATGGCCTGCACCTGACGACGGCTATGGGCAATAAGCACCACTTTTTCGTTGTTGTTGTGTTTTAAGTGCTTAACCAGCCACTGCACCCGTGGGTCGTGCTGGCACCAGCTGTTACCGTCGTCGTCTTCAAAGGCTTGATAAATGATTTCTGGGTTGAGTTGCTCTTCGAGTTTTTCCGCCTCGCTTTTGCGCCCAGCCATCATTTTGCCAACACGAATAGCGGTGGCATAAGCGTCTGGCAGTGCTAGGGCCTGGGCATACAGGCGACGGCCGGGAAAGCCTTGCACACCGGCACGGGTGTTACGCAGCAGCACCCGGCTGGTGCCGTGGCGGTCAATCAACGCCGACACCAGTTTCTTACGGTCGTTATTATCGCCTTCGGCAAGGGCGGCGAGATCTTCACCCCAGGCGGCAATTTTGGCTTTGTCATCGGCCGCTAGCGGTTCATTTTCCAGTAGCTTTTGCGCCACTTGCGCCAGCGGTTGGTATTGGGCTTCTTCTTGGCAAAACGCCTGGTAATCGTGGAAGCGCTCGCTGTCTAACAATCGCAGCCTGGCAAAATGGCTTTGGTGGCCAAGTTGGTCAGGGGTGGCGGTGAGTAGCAGCACCGACGGAATGGATTCGGCCAAGTCTTGAACCACTTGGTATTCGCGGCTGGGGTTATTTTCTTGCCAGGCCAAGTGGTGGGCTTCGTCCACCACCAGCATGTCCCAGTCGGCGGCTAATAGCTGCTCAAAACGGGGTTTACGCTTGGCGATCAGTTCCAGGCTAACCATGACCAGCTGCGCGGTATCAAAGGGGTTGTCGGCGTCGTGTTCGGCTTCCTCTAAACGGCTTTCGTCAAAGAGCGCAAAATTGAGGTTAAAGCGGCGACGCATTTCTACCAGCCACTGGTGCATCAGGTTTTCTGGCAGCAGTAGCAAGACACGCTCGGCAAATTCGGCGCGCAGTTGCTGGTGAATGATCATGCCCGCTTCCACGGTTTTACCCAGGCCCACTTCATCGGCCAGCAGTACCCGTGGTGCTTGACGGTTACCCACCTCGTCAGCGATGTAAAGCTGGTGGGGGATGAGGTCCATACGGGCGCCAATCAGGCCACGCAAGGGGCTTTGCGACAGCTGATGCATCTGCTCTAGGGTTTGGTAGCGCAGGGTAAACCAGTCGGTGCGGTCAAGCTGGCCGGCAAAAAGGCGGTCTTGCGGTTTATTGAGGTTAATGACCCCATCAAGCAGCGTTTCACGCAGGCTGGCTTGCTCGCCGTTGTCTTGGCGGCTGCCTACATAGGTAAACAATCCGTTGTCTTCTTCAACCTGCTCAACGGTCAGGCTCCAGCCGTCATGGCTTTTGATGGTGTCCCCAGCACGAAAACTCACGCGAGTAATGGGGGCTTCGGTTTTACTGTAAAGGCGGGTTTCACCGCTTACCGGGAACAACACTGTCAGAGTACGGTTGTCCAGGGCTACAACAGTCCCCAGACCGAGTTCAGATTCGGCATCGGCAATAAAGCGTTGGCCAAGAGCAAGTGACATCAAAAAGCTCCGAAGTCGAAGAAGGCGGCGTATGTTACCCAAGACCTCAATGCTAGGCAAAAACCTCAAGCCTTGATCTTGTTCTCCCCTTTTTTCTCCAACTATGGTTAAAGTGAGTTTGAGGTGGACAACCACCTCCTTTGGCCGTTAGTTAGGGAGAGCGCTATGGCTCCAGACGAAAGAAAAGTCTATATCCTTGATACCAACATCCTGCTGCATGAACCTCTTGCCATCTACTCCTTCGACGAACACGACGTGCTGATCCCGATGACCGTTCTGGAAGAACTGGACAACATCAAAGACCGGCGCAGCGATATCTCCAGAGATGCTCGGGCGGCGATCCGTGCCCTGGACGATGTCTTTAAAAACACCAGTCCTGAGGAAATTGCCGCAGGCGTACCATTGCCCAGCCATGATCTGGAAGGCAATCGTGGCCATATTTCTATTTATCCCGACCATGAAATAAAAGGGGAACTGGCGCATGTGCCCGGGTCGGAAGCTGACAACAAGATAATTAACGCCGCGCTGCATCTGCAAAAACAAAAGGCCCCCACCAAAGTGGTGCTGGTGACCAAAGACATCAATATGCGGCTTAAGGCCAAAGGGGCAGGCCTTCGCAATGTGGAAGACTACCGCACCGACCAGCTGGTGGATGACATTCGCTACCTGGCCAAGGGCTATCAGGAAATTGACGGCCGACTGTGGGATAAGGTCAACAAGGTGGAAAGCGAAAGCCAGGGCCGCGATACGGTGCACACCATTGCTGCCGGGGTGTTGGAAAACCTCTACACTAATGAATACATCCTTGATAACAGTGAAGATTTTGCCGCTCGCGTGTTAGAGCACGGTGATAAAGAAGTCAAACTGCTGGACTTGGGCTGTGACCGCTTAATGGCGCAGCATGCCTGGGGTATCAGCCCTAAAAATATTTTCCAAGGCCTAGCCCTCCATGCCCTGATGGACCCCAGCCTTGATTTAGTGATGCTTACCGGCCCGGCCGGTTCCGGCAAAACCCTGCTGGCGATGGCCGCAGCCCTGGAACTGGTGATAGAACGGGGCCAATACGACAAAGTAATAGTCACCCGTAATACCCCGGAAATAGCCGAAAGCATTGGTTTTTTGCCCGGCACCGAGGAAGAAAAAATGCTGCCTTGGCTGGCGGCGATCACCGACACCCTGGAAGTGCTGCACGGCTCCGATGCGCACCCATCTGGCAGCCTGCAATACATTATGGATAAAGCCAATATCCAGTTTAAATCGGTCAACTTTATGCGTGGGCGCTCTATTCAGAACGCCATTGTGTTAATCGACGAAAGCCAAAACCTGACGGCCAGTCAGCTTAAAACCATCCTTACCCGCTGCGGTGAGGGCACCAAAATGATTTGTTCCGGTAACTTGGCGCAAATTGATTCTAACTACCTAAGCCCGGTGACATCGGGGCTAACCTACATTGTGGAGCGCTTTAAGGATTTCCCAGGTTCAGCGAACGTGTACCTAGATGGGGTGGTAAGAAGCCGTTTGGCCTCTTTTGCCGAAGAAAATCTTTAATCGTCTTCTTCTTGTTGCAGGCGGGCCTTGATGGCCCGTCTTTTTTTGCGTTTTTGGCAAAGCTCTACCACTTTGCGTTTTTCAGCGTCGCTCATTTGGTTCCAGCCAAAGCGTTCATCACGGGAGCGCAAGCAGCCAAGGCAATAGCCACGGTTGTCTGCCTGGCAGACCCCGATGCAAGGGGAGGGAATTTCAAAAAATTCGAGCTGTTCCATGGCGCCAGCTTAGACGAAAAAAGGCCGGCTAAAAAGCCGACCTTTTCGAAGGTGGTGCAGATGGGGAGACTTGAACTCCCACGACCGTTAAGTCACTAACACCTGAAGCTAGCGCGTCTACCAATTCCGCCACATCTGCAAATTGTCGGACTGTTTTAAGCCGGGTCCCGGGCTAAAAAAACCTCGATTGCATCGAGGTTCTCAAATTTGTTGGTGCAGATGGGGAGACTTGAACTCCCACGACCGTTAAGTCACTAACACCTGAAGCTAGCGCGTCTACCAATTCCGCCACATCTGCATACCAAATTGTGGTGACAAGCATTGCTTACCACGGGGACGCATTCTACCCATCCAGACTGCCTCGTCAACGGTTTTTTTATGGCTGGGGCGCTATTTGCATGAAAGCTGAGCAGTGTTTTTCAATGCCAATAAAAAACCCGGCTTAAAGCCGGGTTTTTCGTGTTTGGTGCAGATGGGGAGACTTGAACTCCCACGACCGTTAAGTCACTAACACCTGAAGCTAGCGCGTCTACCAATTCCGCCACATCTGCATGTGCTGCGGCATTCTAGCGATGAGCCTTAAAATAGCAAGGCTTTTATCGGCCAGAACCTCGGCAATAGAGCACCTTAAACTTGTTGGTGCTGGCGAGGGTATCGACCTTGTTATTAAAGCCGGCGGCCAGCAAAGGCTCATATTTTAAAAAGCGATTGGCTACCAGCACTAAGTCGCCGCCTTGTACCAGCCGTTTTGGTGCTTCGGCCAAAAGCTGCTCGGTGGCGCTGTAGTCGGTGCCAACGCCGGTATGAAAAGGCGGATTGCTGATTATTTGGTGAAAGCGGCCGCTAAGGGCAGACAAACCATCGGAAGCCGTTACCTTGGCGTTTTCAATGCCATTGGCTTTTAGGGTTAGCTCGGAGGCGGTAATGGCAAGCGCAGACACATCCAGCATTTCCACTTGCGCTTCCGGTGCCTTCTTGGCGAGATAACTGCCAATGATGCCAACGCCACAACCAAAATCTAACAGCCTGCCGGTTTTAACACGCGGCAAGGACTCCAGCAGCAGCGCGGTTGCATCATCCAGTTCGCCGTGGCTGAACACGCCAGGCAGGCTCACCAGTTTTATGGTTTCGCCGGCAACTTGAAGCTCAAAGCTTTGTTGGTAGTCAGCCAAATTAAACGCCGGGGCTTTTTCGGTGAGCTCCACTTCAAACAGGCTGCAGTGGCGGGCACTGTCGATTTTCATCGGCTGACCGTAGGCTTCCAACAGTTTGGCGGCGGATTTAATACCGGCTTTGTTTTCTCCAGCCAGTAACAGCTTGCCGCCAACTGGCAATAACGCCGCCAAGGCTGCCAGCAGCATTTTGGCTTCGTCCTTGCTTTTGGGCATCACCAACAGCGCTTGCTCAACCGAAATATCGGTAGGCGCCGGGGCAAAAATGGCCTTCTCAGCCAAGGCGCGTTTGGCTTGCTGCCAGGCCACAAAGTCGGTGTGGTGTGTGTAAAGAGGGCCTTGCCATTCTTGGGCCAGCGGATCCCTTGGCGATTGGCTTATAAGCAGGGACTGGTCGGCAAAATGATCCTGATTACGAAGTAACAGCTGGCTGACGTTGGAAAGCATGGTGGGCCTCATCAAAACAAGGCGGGCAGTATAGCACCGGCTATACTCAAAAACGGACATCTAGTGCCAGGGAGGCATTATTCTGTGGCCACATTCCAGCCGCTTTCCCAAATTGCCTCAGGCTCCGCTAAAAAGCCGTTTGTGAGTCTTTACCTTAAATTGCTTTTGGTCATGATACCGGTTGCTGTTGCGATGCTGGTGTCGCTGTGGGCCTGGCATAACAACCAACAGCAACAGCTGCAATCGGTGCTAGAGCAACAGTTCCAGGCCGGCCTTATTCGCCAATTCAATGCCGAGCTGGTGGTTCAGCGCCAAAATGCCAGCCAAATTGTGCAAGCACAGCTTGGCCAAGGCGCTGTTTCCAAAGAGCGTCTGCTGGCCGTTTTACCGCTGTTTGCAAGGGACCTTCACAGCCAGGGCGTAATGCTCCGTCATGGCCAGCAAATGCTGGTTGAACAAGGCGAGCAAGGTGGTTGGCCGCATCATAACAAAACCTCTTCTCGGCTGGTTTGCCGTGAGCGCTGCTTCCAACAGATGCTGCTGCCGTTAAAGGATGGCTTAGCGCTGGGGCTGTTTTTGCCCTTGGCGCCAGTTATTGAAAAAATACATCAAAGCACCGGCTTTGGGCTGATGATGCTAAGGCCAGGAAAAGGCGAAAGCGTCTGGGGCATGGGCGTGGCAGAAACCGCCCTTGGCAGCGACTTTACCGGCTTACTGACGCAAGTATCTGCAACCGAGCCATTTGCCAGTCAGCGGCTCGAAGGCAATAAAATTTTATGGTGGCAGCCGCTGCACCAACTCGCCGCCGGGGGGCTGTTAGTTGCTGCTGATATCAGCCCTTTCACTACCTTTGCCACCCGCCAGCAGCATTTTTTGTTGTGGCTGGCCAGTCCCGTTATTTTTGTTTTATGCCTGTTGCTAGCGTGGTGGGTTTGGCTAATTGTTCAACGGCTTAACCGGCATCGCCAACAACTGCAATTATTAGCCAATGCGCCGCGGCAGGTGAGTTTTAGCGAAGCTAAATGGTGCCGGGATGAAGTTGATCATTTGCAGTTTGAGACCTTTGAATTGGCGGGCCAGTTTCAGCAAGTGCAAACGCAGATGCAAAGTCAGCTCGAATTACTGGAATATCAGCTGCGGTTTGATGAATTAACCGGCCTTGCTAACCGCCACCACCTAGAAGAAAAAATTGCACTGCTGCTTAGCCATAGCGAAGGCGATATTTTGGCGGTTATTTTTGTAGATATTCAGCAATTTAAAGCCATAAATGACAGCCTTGGTTACGACAAGGGGGACCTGCTTTTAAAAGGCATTGCCAACCGTTTGCAAGAAGTTGCCGGTACCTGCCACTGCCTTGGCCGTTTTAGTGGCGATAAATTTGTTGTGGTCATGCGTTACCGGGAAAAAGAGCGGCTCAGGCTGCTATTGCAACAGCTGCACTGGCATTTAGAACCGCCTTTGATGTTGGCCAATAGCCAATGTCAAATCTCGGCAGTATTAGGCGTAGCGCAGGTAAAAGATGAACAGATATCAGCCCAGGAATTATTACGCCGTGCCGACTTGGCACTGCATCACGCCAAAGAAAATAATCTGTCCCAAAGCTTTTTCAACGACAACATGGAAGACCGCCTGAATTCACGTATTGCTTTGGAAAGAGACCTGGATAATGCGCTGAAATTGCAGCAGTTTGAACTGTACTTGCAGCCAAAGTGCCACTTAAGTGATGGCAGTAGTGCCGGTTACGAGGCCTTGGTTCGTTGGCATCATCCCACCCGGGGGTTGGTCTCCCCGCAGGCGTTTATTCCGCAGCTGGAAAACACCGATCGGATCATCGAGCTTGGCTATTGGATCATTGAAGAGGCGCTTTCTATTCTCAGCCGTATGCAAGCTCGGGAAGGCAAGGAATGCCGGTTGGCGGTGAATTTGGCGTGCCGGCAATTTTTAGATGCGAGCTTGCCAACCTTTGTGGAAGCGGCCTTAAAACGCCACCACATTGAGAGTTACCAGTTAGAAGTGGAAGTGACCGAGTCGAGCCTGGTGGACCATTTCCAAAATGCCATGTCGTCTCTGCAAGCCCTGAAAGCACTGGGCGTGAAAATCGCTATTGATGACTTTGGTACCGGTTATTCCTCACTGAGCTACCTGCATAAACTGCCGTTTGATGTGGTTAAGGTCGATAAAAGCTTTACCCAGGAGCTGGGTAAAGACAGCACCATCGATCAAATCGTTAAAAGCCTTATCTCCCTAGTGCATAACCTGGGTGGTGAGGTGGTTGCTGAAGGCATTGAAAATACTCAGCAGTTGCAATGGCTACAGCAAGCCGGTTGCGATATTGGCCAAGGCATGTTGCTGGGGGAACCGGTTAGCGAGGCGCAGTTGATTCGCCTGCAGCAAAATACCGTACTGCTGCCGTGGCCAGCCATTGTTCGTCAGAAAAAAAGCCCCGGCTAAACTTTGGCTTGTTGGCGCGCAAAATAAATGGCGCCCTGTTCTGGAGAGCTAACGCTGTCGACAAGCTTTTCACGAATGTCAGCTGAAAGCCTGGGTTGCCATTTGGCGGCAAGGCCACCAATCATGGCTAATTTGACCGGGCCAATAGCGGTTAGCTTGGTTGCCATTGCTTGCAGGTATTGAGCGCCTTGGCTGACCAGCGCCAACGCAACCCGGTCGCCTTGGTCAGCCAGGGAAAAGACCATGGGGGCATATTTGGCAAAGGTGGCGGATGTCTGACCGATGAAGTTGTCCATGATGGCCAAACTGCCGCCGCGCCCCAATACTTCCTCAAATGCGTCCGTTAAGGCGGTGTCAGGGCCAATGCCATCACTTGCCAAAAGGCTTGCTTTTACGGCCTCAAGGCCCAGCCAGGCACCTCCTCCTTGGTCTCCCAATTGCAGACCATAGCCGCCTAACATAAGGCGCTGCGAACCCGATTTGGAAAACCCCGCTGAACCTGTGCCGGTGATAATGACGGCACCATCTTCGCCGTTATGGGCGCCAAGACTGGCTATGTGCAAGTCTGTGGTCAGGTAAAGGCCGGCAAAGGGATGACTCCAGTTTTTCATTGCGGCAACGGTTGCTGGCACATTCATGCCAGCAAGACCTGCGCCCACATGCAGATACTTCAAATAAGACAGCGAAAGGCCGGCAGCATCAAGTGCGGCTTCAGCGCATAGCGTTAACGCCTGACAAGCACCTTTTAAGTCCTGGTTTGCATTAGCTGGCCCTGCCAAGCTTTTTGATAAAGGTTGCCCCTTGGCATCACAGAGTAAGGCTCGGCATTTACTGCCGCCACCGTCGATCCCTAAAAATAAGGAAGGCGTGTTTTCAATGACCATGGTGTTTCTCTTTGAAACGGGCATAACGTATTGTTGTGAAATGGCAATGTTTAAGCCTGACATTAGCATCAACCCTTGCTAGCACGTTAAAACTGCAGTGTTGGGTAGGTAATCAATGGCCATGTTGCTGTATTGGATGATAACGCTTTGCGCATCATCAAGTGGCTTAAACCCCAGATAATTGATAACCACTGTCAGGGCGCTATGTTGCGAGCATTTAACCGTATGGAGGGGGAATGCCCCTAAATGAAGACTGTGGCCCCAAGGCGCTGCTGGCTGCTTTAGACATCACCTTTGAGCAAATTGACCACCCACCTCTTACCGACTGCCAGGCGGCAGACAAGCTTGGTGTTGTCCGGCCCGGTCAACGTATCAAAAACCTTTTTTTAAGAGACAACTACGGTAAGAAGCATGTGTTGCTACTGGTACCAGCCCACAAGCAGGTCGACCTTAAAGCCCTTTCTAAGCAAACTGGTTTGTCTCGCTTGGGGTTTGCCTCACCTGAGCGGTTAGAAAAATACCTTGGCGTAAAGCCCGGCGCGGTATCGTTACTGGCGCTTATCAATGACCGCGAGCGGGCCGTTCGTCTTTGGGTTGATGAAGGCTTATGGCAAGGGGATGATTTTCAGTGCCACCCGCTGGTGTCGACGCAAACCTTGGTGATTAGCCCAGCCGGTGTTAAGCGTTTTTGTCAGCATTTGGGGTATCAGCTGCAGCTGTTACCGGTACCCGTTCGGGACTAAAAATAGCAGGCCTGCCGATAACAAAAAGCCCCGGTCTTGCGACCAGGGCTTTTCTTTTATGGTGCCTCGAGCCGGACCAAAATGCCGGAGCATTTTGGGACATCGCTGGCGATGGCCCGAAGGGTCAGGTCCAGGGAAGGACCTGACAATCGAACGCGTTCGATGACGGCTAAAAAAAAGAAAACCCAGCCGAAGCTGGGTTTCTAATATGGTGCCTCGAGCCGGAATCGAACCAGCGACACGCGGATTTTCAATCCGCTGCTCTACCGACTGAGCTATCGAGGCAAATTTAAGTGGTGCCGGCTGCAGGAGTCGAACCCGCGACCTACTGATTACAAGTCAGTTGCTCTACCAACTGAGCTAAGCCGGCAACCAAAACTGGCTTTAGGGTCAGTAATTTATCTTAAAATTCTGACCTCAGACAAGATACTCGACCTTATCTTTTAAAAATCTATGGTGCCTCGAGCCGGAATCGAACCAGCGACACGCGGATTTTCAATCCGCTGCTCTACCGACTGAGCTATCGAGGCAACGGGCGCTAATTAAATAGATCTTTACCTAGCAAGTCAACCAGCCTGAGCTGGCTTTTCACCGGCCTTCAGACTGTTTGCTTAAAGCCTGAGCAATCTTCAGGCTTCGGGTGGCGTATAACCTTCAATTTGTGGGTCTTTGCCTTCAAAAAGAAAGTCGGTCATGGCGCCTTCCAAAAACTTGCGGTGTTCTGGGTCCATCATGTTCAGTTTCTTTTCGTTGATCAGCATGGTTTGTTTTTTCTGCCATGCCGCCCAAGCTTCCTTGGAAATATTGTCAAAGATACGTTTGCCCAGCTCGCCGGGGTAAAGCTGAAAATCTAAGCCTTCAGCCTCTTTTTTTAAGTGGGCACAAAATACGGTGCGGCTCATTGGCTGTCCTCGTTTTTCAATATATTCAAAAGCTTGGTTGTTGGGGCGGCTAAACCCACGGCCGGCGGCCGCGCCAAGTTATACCAAAGCCCTTGGCTTGCTTCCATAACGCCGCCACCGGGTAGCGCCTCTACTTCCAACAAAATAGGGGTAATGTCGAGATGAAAATGGCTAAAGGTGTGGCGAAATGGCGCTAAGGCCTGCTGGCGGTTGGCCAGCAGTTGCTGCTGTTCAAGCCAGTCACCAATATCAGCAGTATCTACTTCTGGCGGGCAGTAAAGTCCGCCCCAAAGCCCTGATGGCGGCCGCTGCTGTAGCCATATCTCGCCCGCCTTTTTAAGGAGCAAAAAAGTGCTGCTGCGTACCGGTAGTGTTTTTTTCGGCTTTTTACCGGGGTAGTCACTTTGGCGACCGGTTTGGCGGGCCCCGCAATCTTCGGCCACCGGGCAAAGCTCGCACTTGGGCTTTGAACGTGTGCAAATCATGGCGCCCAAGTCCATCATCGCCTGGTTGTAGGCAGTCACTTCTTTGCTGGGAGTTAGGGCTTCGGTGATTTCCCAGAGCTTATCGTGCACCTTTTTGTTGCCTGGCCAGCCTTCAACTTGCTGGTGCCTGGCCAATACCCGTTTGACGTTGCCGTCCAAAATGGCGAGGTCTTGCCCCAAGGACAACGACAGCACAGCGCCTGCTGTTGAACGGCCGATACCGGGCAGCGCTTGCACTTCGTCAATACGCTCAGGGAAATGGCCGCCGTGTTGGTCACGTATTTGTTGGGCTGCCTTATGCAGATTGCGGGCGCGGGCATAGTAGCCAAGGCCGGTCCAATGGTGCAGCACTTCATCCTGGGGAGCGTCTGCCAGCGCCACCACATCGGGAAAGCGCGCCATAAAACGCGCAAAATAGGGGATAACGGTAGCAACCTGGGTTTGTTGCAGCATAATTTCTGACACCCATACTTTGTAAGGGGTTTTATGCTGCTGCCAGGGCAGGGTTTTGCGGCCATGTTGGTGGTACCACGCTACCACCCGCTCAGCAAAGCTCATTGGCGATCTTCTGTCTGGAAATAGGCCGGTATTGTAGCGATAATGCCCGCCCCAAAACACAGGAGCCTCAGATGTCCGAGCAAAATGCCGAAAATGCGCCTTATCTGCGTAAGATCCGAAGCTTTGTGCGCCGCGAAGGGCGGCTGACCAAAGGCCAAGCACAAGCCTTGGATAATCATTGGCCCAGCATGGGCTTAGAGCATGGCATGGGGCTGCTGGATTTTGAAAAGGTCTTTGGCAACAACCAGCCTGTGGTGCTGGAAATTGGCTTTGGCATGGGTAAAAGCCTGGTTGAAATGGCGGGTGCTGCTCCTGAGCTTAATTTTATCGGTATCGAGGTGCATAAACCGGGGGTTGGTGCCTGTCTAATGGCGGCCAGCGAGGCCGGAGTCACTAACTTGCGGGTATTCGAGCATGACGCGGTAGAAGTGTTGGCCGACAACATTGCCGATGGCAGCCTGCATCGCTTGCAGTTGTTCTTCCCCGATCCCTGGCATAAAAAACGCCATCATAAGCGCCGTATTGTGCAGCTGGAATTTGCCGAGAGTCTGCGTAAAAAACTGGCCATTGGAGGCGTTTTTCATATGGCGACCGATTGGGAAAACTATGCCGAACATATGCTGGACGTCATGAGCGCTGCTCCCGGTTATAAAAACCAGTCGCCCAGCGGTGATTACATGCCGCGGCCAGAACATCGCCCTAAAACCAAATTTGAAGCCCGTGGTGAGCGCCTTGGTCATGGTGTTTGGGATTTAATGTTCGAACGCACCGCATAAAGCAATTCGCCCCAAAAGCGCATTTACAGGCTCTGTAGTTGCGCTTTTTTTATCGCCGCTTCCCTTGAACCCTGGCCTTTTACCGCGCCGCGATATTCGCCAAAAGCTGGTGAATATCGCTAATGGGGCTATTACGCTTATTTTTATCTCTTTGATTCATCTGCGCTTTTCTTATTGGCATGCACTTTGATTATGTCTTGTCATAATCAGCCAAGGAGCTTCTGATGAAGACGCTAATTCCACTTTTATCGCTTGTGCTGGTCGCACCATTGGTGCAGGCCAAGGATATGCATCTTAACCTCGATGAAAAATGCGAGATGAGCCTGCCCCATGACCTGAAAGTGGCAAAAAACGGCTTTACCGTTGCCGATGCAGGTAAAACCTTGATGCAGTACCAAGGTGGAACATTGTTGATTGACGGCCAGTCGCAACCACTAACGGCTAAACAGCGCCAGCAGCTGAACGATTTTAACCAAGGGCTTAGAGACAGCGCTAAAAGCGCCGCCGAGCTTGGGGTTGAGGCCATTGATTTGGCCTCAGAAATTACCACCGGCGTGCTAACCGACGTACTGGGCGAAGATAGCGCCAAAGACGTTAGCGCCGGTTTAGCGCAAGCGAAAGCCAAATTGCAGACCAAGTTACATAACGAAGACGGTACCTGGTATATCGGTGCTGGCAGTTGGGACCAAGACAGTGATGACTTTCTTGGTAAAGACTTCGAAGCCAGCATTAATAAGGCAGTACAAAAATCCATGGGCAATGTCTTTAGCCAGCTTGGCGATGCCATCAGCAATGGTAATGGCAGCTTTGAAGAGAATGTTCAAAACTGGGCCGATAATATTCAAGCCAAAGCCGACCGAATTGAAGCGGTTGCCAACCAAAAGGGTAAAGGCATAGAAAAAAAGGCCAATGCACTTTGTGGGCAATTGCTGGTGCTAGATAAGCAAGACAACCAATTTAAAGACGACTTTAGTCACTGGGTTGAGATTATTGAACAATAAAAAAACGCCGCTTAATGCGGCGTTTTTTTAGGCTTCAACCTGTTGAACATCCTGCTGCTTTTGCCGGGTGCTATAGCGCCGGTGTAGCGGGTTGTCGCTACCCCACCAAGCCAGCAATATTTCAGCAAACGGAATCAAATAAATGGCCTGTATGTGGATATTCCAAAGGTATTGCTTACCGGTAAGGTCGGAAAGGGCCAACAGCAAGCTGGCGGATAACGACACCATCAACACCAAGGTATAAAGCCAAAAGGGAGTGCGGCCTTGCTGCGCCTTCATAATGCCCTCAAAGACGAAGGCCAAAATGATCAGCTCGCGAAGGGCGTTGACGAGGTACCAAAGGCCAAAAACGGTGTCGTCACCAAACAAGTGGTTGTGTTCGTAGTCTTTTGACAGCAACACCAACAAGCCATAGGCCGCGTAGTTGGCCAGGATGGTAAGGGGTAAACGTCTTTCTTTTCGGGCGGTTACGGCGGCCAGCAGCACCATTGTCACTGCTAAAATATTAAGATAATCGCCGTTAAAAAAATCTGCCATAACCGAGTCTCTGTTTGCTGTAACGCCTAGTGTCGAACAGCGGCTCGATGAGATCAACAATACCCTGTAACAGAGGCGCTACAGTGGGGGGGGAGTCTCAGGCTTGGGTTTGCGCCAGCGGCTAAAAAAGCGGCTAATAGCATTGTTGCTGCTCCCCCAGGCAATAATTATTTCAGCGAAAGGAATCCACCTATTTACTTGGTAGTGAATAAAACGAAAACCATTTTTGCCTGCAATGATATGGCCTACTTCAGTGGAAGCATCGATTGCCATAATAACATTGAGTGTTATTGATACACTGATAACAATTAGGTAGGCCTTACACCAAGCAGGTCTTGCTTTATTAAGAAACCAAGCATCAAGTAAGAAGGCCAAAATAATGACTTCTCTTAAAGCTTGAAGTAGATAATAGGAATCGCCAATAGAGTATACATGTATAGACCCTTTAAAATGGGTCAAACTAAACTCCATTGCATACCAGATAAGATAATTTGCAATTATCAACGATACGAGCCGCTTGGAATCTTTAGAAAGAATCCAAGCGGCTCCAATAATCACCAGTGCAAAGCTATTGACTAGCTCTATCACTGAGTTTGGGTGCATCTAACTAACCTTTTGTCAGTTGCTTTTATTATTGTTCGAGGTGTCCGAATCTTTCTTATCGGTATCACCGTCTTGGCCAGAACCTGGCATAACGCTCTCCTTGTTTTGTTTATCTTCCATTAAGAGCTTATTTAATTCGGCCGTTAATGCAAAGCGTTTTTTGGGCCGACCTAAAGTCAGCCTTGCGTGCTGACAAAAAATGTTGGTTTTATGTCAAAGAAAAGATGCCAATAGTTGATTTAAATAGCGGTGACCTTGTTCCGTTACCTGCCAGTGACTGTGGGTGTCGCTAATCATGCCTTTGGCCTTGGCATCACGCAGCTGACTTTCGGCCTCTGCCAATGCCAGCCCGGTGCGTTCAACAAAGTCTGCTTTGGGTACATCTTCAAAAAGCCGCAGCCGGTTCATAAAAAACTCAAACGGCAGGTCGCTTTGCTCCACGGTTATTTGCTGGTCCATAAAACGGCGGCCTGGCTCTAAATAGCCTTTGGGGTGGCGCACTTTCACGGTACGTAAAATGTGGCCATCGGTTTGAGTCAGTTTGCCGTGGGCACCGCAACCAATGCCGAGGTAGTCACCAAAGCGCCAGTAATTAAGGTTATGGCGCGCTTCAAAGCCGGGTTTGGCATAAGCCGATATTTCGTATTGGCGGTAACCGGCTGCCAGCAGCAGCTCGTGGCCGGCCTCTTGAATGGCCCACAACGTATCGTCGTCGGGCAGTACCGGCGGCTTGCTGGCAAAAAGGGTATTGGGCTCTATGGTCAGCTGGTACCAAGACAGGTGGGCAGGGTTACAGGCAATGGCCTGTTTAAGGTCATCAAGGGCATCTTCTTGGCGCTGATTGGGTAGGCCATGCATCAAATCAAGGTTAAAGCTTTTTACCCCGCAATCGGCGGCCAGCGCCGCTGCGCGTAGGGCTTCGCTTGGGCCATGAATGCGGCCCAGCAGGTTAAGCTTTTCTTGCTGCAAACTTTGTACGCCAATCGACAGGCGATTAACGCCACCTTCGGCAAAGCCTTTAAACTTGTCCGCCTCAACCGTGCCAGGGTTGGCCTCCAGGGTGATTTCAATATCATCCGCAAATGCGATCCGGGCTTTAACGCCCGCAAGCAAGCGAGCAATAGCCGCCGTTGAAAACACACTAGGAGTGCCGCCGCCAATAAAAATGCTGCCAAGGGGGCGGCCACCTGTCAGGGGTAAGTCGGCTTCAAGGTCGGCCAGCAAGGCCTCGACGTACTCGGCCTCGGGAATGGCGCCCTTAATCGCATGGGAGTTAAAGTCGCAATAAGGGCACTTTTCCACGCACCAAGGGATGTGGATGTACAGCGAAAGTGGCGGCAGTGGCACCTTATTCCCCCAGCTGGGCGATTAACGCTTTCAGCGCCTGGCCGCGGTGGCTAACGGCGTTTTTTTCTGCTTTGCTGAGCTCGGCGGCGGTTTTACCCAAGCTGGGTACCACAAATACCGGGTCGTACCCGAAGCCACCTTCACCCTGTGCCTCTAGGGCAATACGTCCTTCCCAGGCGCCTTGGCAAATAATGGGGGTAGGGTCGTCAGCGTGGCGTAAAAACACCAAGCAACAAACAAAACGGGCGCTGCGGGCATCTTTCGGCACACCGCTGAGCTCTGCCATAAGCTTGGTGATGTTTTTGGCGTCGGTGGCGTCTTCGCCGCTATAGCGGGCGGAATAAATACCCGGCGCTCCGGCCAGGGCATCAACCACCAGGCCTGAGTCGTCAGCAATGGCTGGCAGGCCGGTGATGCGGGCCGCGTGGCGGGCTTTAATGATGGCGTTTTCCACGAAGGTGGTACCGGTTTCGGGTACCTCGGGAACATCGAATTCGCTTTGGGCAACAACGTGCAGTTTTAACGGCGCCAACATGGCGTCCAATTCACGCACCTTACCGGCATTGCCGGTCGCCAGTACTATCTTGCTCATGGCACCTCCAGAAAATTCGCGCGCTACTATAGCACATCAATACTCACTGGCTGTGGCCTGGGTGCTGAGCCATTGCCATTGGCTTGGCGGCGTAAACGGCCCTTTGAGCCGCACCTTTTTATGGCGGCTCAGTTCACCCTTTTCAATCTCGACCTGGCTTTTGGCAATACGGCACTGTTTAGCGAGGTATTTACGAATGTGTTCGTTGGCTTTGCCGTCGGTCGGCGGCGCGGTAATGGCCAGTTTGAGCTCATCGCCGTGCAGGCCACAAAAGCCGTCACGGCTGGCTTTAGGTTGCACATAAAGTTGCAGGACCAAATCTTGGCCCTGCCACTCAAACGCCACCATTAGAAGCTGCCGAGCAGATCCTGCAGAAGGATCCGAATAAAGTAGATAACCAGCAGCAGCACCATTGGCGACAGATCCAGGCCACCAATCACCGGAATAATACGGCGAATGGGGCGCAGTAGCGGGTCAACCAAGCTGTTTAGCGCATTACCTACCGGGTGATAACCCTGTACCACCCAGCTGAGAATGGCACTGGCAAACACCACGTAAATCAGCAGTTGGAAAATGGTGCTCAGCAGCAGTAAGGGCGCCGAGAATACGATGGCCAACACCGGCGGAATGCCGCCGCCGGCAATGAGGTTAATAACCACCAATTCTATGCCAGAGAGCACCAGCGCCACCAACACCGAGGCGGTGTCGATGGGGCCGATGGCCGGTATCACCTTGCGCAGCGGCCCAACAATCGGCTGGGTTACCTTCACCACAAACTGGCTAAAGGGGTTGTAGAACTCCACCTTGGCCCATTGCAGCCACACCCGCAGTAGCACCACCATGATGTAGAGCTCAAACAGGGTTTTAAAGAGGAAAACAAAGGCGTTGCTCATTAAAGCTCCTTGGCCATTTCACGGGCTCGCTCTATGGCGGCGTCCATGGCGTTGGCAACAATGGTTTCAAGGCCGGCGGCCTGAAAGGATTCTATCGCTTTGGCCGTGGTACCACCCGGTGAGGTTACCTGGCGGCGCAGTTCGCGAATGGGCATCTCGCGGCGGCGAACCATTTCGGCGGCGCCACTGGCGGTTTGCTGTACCAGCTCACGGGCGGTGGCAGCGTCAAAACCCAGTTCAATGGCTTTGGTTTCCATCGCTTCCATAAACAAAAAGAAGTAGGCCGGGGCAGAGCCAGCGGCGGCAATAATGTGGTCAAGCTCGGCTTCGGTTTTCACCCAGGCGGTTTTACCTACAGCGCGCATTAACATGTCGGCCACGGCTTTGTCGTCTTTGGTGGTACTGTCTGAGGCGTAAAGGCCGGTCATGCCAAGGCCAACCAGTGACGGTGTATTGGGCATGGTGCGCACCAATGGTACGGCTTTGCCAAACCAGCTTTCAAAGTGCTCAACGGTAACGCCGGCAGCAATGGAAATAAAAAGGCGTTTGCCGTCGTTAAGGTGGGCCAGCTGCTTTACCACGTCTTCCATCATGTAGGGTTTTACCCCCAGTACCACCACATCTGCCGCTTCGGCGGCTTTGATATTGTCGGTAGTGGTGTTGATGCCTAACTCTGAAGCCAAGGTGTCTAATTTACCTTGCGAGCGGTTAGACGCCGTTACCTGTGTTTTGGGGTAACCGGAGGCGATAAGGCCGCCCATAATAGCGCCAGCCATGTTGCCCGCGCCGATAAATGCAATGTGCTTTTGTTCCATGTTCAACCTTGTTAGTTAGTGCGGGCACCGAAGATGGCAGTACCCAGGCGAACCATAGTGGTGCCCTCCATGATAGCGATTTCCAGGTCGCCGCTCATCCCCATCGACAAAGTGTCTAGCTGCGGGTGCTGGCTTTTTAGCGTATCAAACAGCTTTTTCATGGCCTGAAACTCGCTTTGCTGCACCGCTGGCGTGGCGTCTGTAGAGCCAATTGCCATCAGCCCGCGCAGGGTTAAATTGTCCATTTGCGCCACGGTTTGTGCCAATGACAATACCTCATCGGGCTTAACACCAGACTTACTTTCTTCACCGCTGATGTTTACTTGTATGCAAATTTGGATGGGTTTAAGGTGAGCTGGCCTTTGCTCATTAAGGCGCTTGGCTATTTTGGCGCGATCAAGGCTTTGCACCCAGTCAAAGTGCTCAGCAACCACGGCCGTTTTATTAGATTGCAGAGGGCCAATAAGGTGCCACTGGGGCTGAAACTGTGGGAACTGGGCAGCTAGGGTTTGAATTTTGTCTACGCCTTCTTGCACGTAGTTTTCACCGAAGGCGTGCTGGCCGCACTCCAGTGCAGCAACGATATCCGCAAGGGGTTTTCGTTTGCTGACCGAGAGTAAGGTAATGGTTTTTGGGTCACGGCCTGCAACCTTGGCGGCTTTAGCAATGTGGGCGTAAGCGCCCTCTAAGCGTTCTGCTATGGTTGTCATGTTGGCCCGCAGTCAAGAGTGATAACAAGAACATGGATATTACCGAACTCCTGGCATTCAGCGTCAAGCATAATGCCTCCGACTTGCATATTTCTGCGGGTGTACCGCCGATGATTAGGGTTGACGGCGACGTGCGCCGTATCAATCTACCCGCCCTTGAGCACAAAGAAGTGCATTCGCTTATCTACGACATCATGAATGATAAGCAGCGTAAGGAATACGAAGAAAACCTGGAAGTGGACTTTTCCTTCGAAGTGCCCGGAGTGGCGCGGTTTCGTGTTAATGCCTACAACCAGAACCGCGGCGCGGCGGCAGTGTTTCGGACCATCCCGTCAAAGGTGCTTACCCTGGATGATTTAGGCGCGCCCGCCATTTTTAAAGACATCGTTACCAAGCCTCGTGGCTTGGTGCTGGTCACCGGCCCCACCGGCTCCGGTAAATCCACCACCCTGGCGGCGATGATTGATTATGTGAATGACAACCGGCACGACCACATTCTCACCATTGAAGATCCCATCGAATTTGTACACGAAAACAAAAAGTGCCTGATTAACCAGCGGGAAGTGCATCGCGACACCCACAGCTTTTCTAACGCGCTGCGCTCAGCGCTACGTGAAGACCCGGATGTGGTGCTGGTTGGGGAATTGCGTGACTTAGAAACCATTCGCTTGGCGCTCACGGCGGCCGAAACCGGCCATTTGGTGTTTGGTACCTTGCACACCAGCAGCGCCGCCAAAACCATTGACCGTATCATCGACGTGTTCCCGGCTGGGGAGAAATCCATGGTGCGCTCCATGCTGTCTGAGTCCTTGCAAGCCGTTATTTCGCAAACCCTGTTAAAGAAAAACGGCGGTGGCCGGGTGGCGGCGCACGAAATCATGATTGGCACCCCCGCCATTCGTAACCTTATCCGCGAAGATAAGGTGGCGCAGATGTATTCAGCCATTCAAACCGGCATGAGCCACGGTATGCAAACCCTGGATCAATGCTTAAAAGAGCTGGTTAACCGTAACCAAATTAATCGCCTTGATGCCCGTGCCAAGGCGGTGGACAAAAACGCCTTCTAAAGGAGCCGTGTCCCATGGACATGAAAAGTCTGCTGCAACGCATGAGCGAGCTTAGCGCCTCGGACTTATTTATTACCTCGGGGCTGCCGCCGTGCTTGAAGGTCAACGGCGACATCCGCCCGGTTAGCGAACAGCGGCTGGCGTTTGCTGAGGCCAAAGCCTTGGTGGAAAGCGTGATGAATGAGCGCCAGCTTAAAGAATTTCAAGAACATAAAGACGCTAACTTTGCCATTTCGGTGCGCGGTATTGGCCGTTTTCGGGTGTCGGCTTTTACCCAGCGTGACGCTGCTGGCATGGTGCTGCGGCGCATTCAAACCCAAATTCCCACTATTGACGAATTGGAACTGCCACCGATTTTAAAAGATATCGTTATGACCAAACGCGGCCTGGTGTTGATGGTTGGTGCCACCGGTACCGGTAAGTCCACCACCCTGGCGGCCATGGTGGGCTATCGCAATGAAAATAGCCGCGGCCACATCGTTACCATTGAAGATCCCATTGAATTTGTACACGAACACAAGCGCAGCATCATTACCCAGCGGGAAGTGGGCATTGATTGCGAGTCTTTCGATGTGGCGCTGAAAAACAGCCTGCGCCAAGCCCCCGACGTAATTTTACTGGGGGAAATTCGTAGCCAGGAAACCATGGAATTTGCCCTGGCCTTTGCCGAGACCGGCCATTTGTGTATGGCCACCTTGCATGCCAACAATGCCAACCAAGCCCTGGAGCGGGTGCTGCATTTGGTGCCCAAGGAAAAACATGGGCAGTTTTTGTTTGATATGAGCCTTAACCTGCGGGCCATTATTGCTCAGCAATTAGTGCCAAGGCGCGACGGTAATGGCCGGGTGGTGGCTACCGAAGTGCTGCTGCAATCGCCACTGATGTCAGAGCAAATTCGCAAAGGGGAAATTCACCTGTTAAAAGACACCATGGAGCGCTCACGCGAGCAAGGCATGATAACCTTTGACCGCAGCCTGTTTGAGCTCTACGCCAAGGGTGAAATTAGTTACGCCGATGCGCTGCATTATGCCGACTCGCCCAACGATCTGCGGCTAATGATAAAGCTCAGCCAAAATGAAACCGGTAAAACCACCTCGTTAGATAACGTCACGGTAGAGCGTTAAAAAAGGCGCCAGGTGGCGCCTTTTTTAATACTGGTTTTCAAACCACGACTCTAAAATCAGGCAAGCCGACACCGAGTCGATTTTGCCTTTTTCCAAAGCGCTATAGCCGCCGTTTTCAAAGAGCCATTCTTTGGCTGAGGCGGTGGTCAGGCGCTCGTCTTGGCTGGCGACCTGAAGGCCAAAACGGCCATGTAAGCGGCCGGCAAATTTCTTGGCGGCAGCCGTGGTATTTTGCTCGGTGCCGTCCATGTTAAGCGGCAATCCCACCACCAATAAATCCGGCTGCCACTCTTTAAGCACTTTGGCGACAATATCCCAGTTGGGCTGGCCATCAACGGCTTTGATGGCGGCCAGTGGCTGCGCCGAGCCGGTAATATCCTGGCCCACGGCCACACCGATGCTTTTGGCACCGTGGTCAAAGGCAATAACGGTTTTTGGCATTAAGCGTGACCTACATCGTTAGACAATTGCCAGATATCAAAGCCCAGGTGTTCACAGGCTTTTTGCCAGCGTTTGGACGCCGGGGTGTCAAACAGCAGTTCTTGGGCGAAGTCGTCGTCGGCAGGCACCAGTAACCAGGAATTGTCAGCCAGCTCTTGTTCAAGTTGGCCGGCATCCCAGCCGGCATAACCTAAGGTCACCATAAAACTGTCGGGGCCGTGGTCGTTGCCAAGGGCCGAGAGAATATCCACCGAAGTGGTCACCATCAGGCTGTCGCCCAACGACAAGCTGGCGTTATAGCCGCGCTTGGGAGTGTGAATAACAAAGCCCCGTTCGGGATTGACCGGGCCACCGGAAAACACATAGCGGCCACTTAATAACTCCGGCTCTTCATCTTCTACCAACTGCAACTGCCGTAGCATGTCGGTAACGGTGATATTCACTGGATGATTCACCACCAAGCCCATGGCACCTTCATCATTGTGCTCGCACAAATAGGTGACACTGCGGGCAAAGTAAGGGTCCCGCATGGTGGGTGTGGCAATCAAAAAGTGGTTTTGCAAACTACGCATCGGCAGCACCTGTCAGAGCTTTCCCCCAAGTATGGCCATTTACGACCAGCAGTAAACAGTTAACTGGCCGCAGAGGGCGGCATTTTCAAGACAAGTGGCCTGAACGGGTAAGGCTTAACCAGTTTGCAGCTCGTTCTGCCTGCTGTTTTAGCTGACACCAAAGGCCGCAAGAGTGTGGTTGGGGCTGGGAGTAAAAAAGGGCGCCAAAGGCGCCCTTTTTAGCGTTAGGCGCCGAGGGCCTCAAACAGGCGGGCGCAGATATTAATGCCGGTAGCGGCTTCAATTTCCCGCACGCAGGTAGGGGAGGTGACGTTGATTTCGGTGAGCTTGTCGCCAATCACGTCAAGACCGACAAAGTAGAGGCCACGCTTCATCAATTCCGGCCCTAAGGTTTCGGCGATGTGGCGTTCTGCGTCACTAATGGGGCGCACTTCACCGCGGCCACCCGCCGCCAAATTGCCACGGGTTTCGCCGCCTTGGGGAATGCGAGCCAACACGTGTTCAACCGGTTTGCCACCCACCACCAGCACCCGTTTGTCGCCATCTTTGATGGCAGGCAGGTATTTTTGTGCCATGCAGTAGCGGCTGCCGTGTTCGGTCAGGGTTTCGATGATCACCCCAAGGTTAGACTCGTCTGGTTTTAAGCGAAAAATAGAGGCGCCGCCCATACCGTCGAGGGGTTTGAAAATCACATCGCCGTGCTCGGCGTGAAACGCCTTGAGGCGGGCACTGGAGCGGGTAACCAGGGTGGTAGGGGTAAATTGGGGGAACCAGGCGGTAAAGAGCTTTTCATTGCAGTCGCGCAGGCTCTGCGGCTTGTTCACCACTTTCACGCCTTGTTCTTCGGCCCGCTCCAAAATGTAGGTGGCGTAAATGTATTCGGTGTCAAAGGGCGGATCTTTACGCATCAGAATAATATCGAGCTCTTTGAGCGGCGCGGTTTTTGTCTCGGCCAGCTGATAGTAATCTTTGGGGTCGTCTTTGACGGAAAATGCGGTCATCGTCGCCAGTGGCTCACCGTCTTCGAGCATTAAATCCTGCATTTGCATGTAATACAGGCTGTGGCCGCGGCGCTGGGCCTCAAGGGCCATGGCAAAAGTGGTGTCTTTTTTGGTGTTAATGGCCTCGATGGGGTCCATTACAATGCCGACTTTCATGTTAACTCCTTATCCCAGATCGCCCAGGCTCAGTTGCAGGGCGCTGATGGCAGCCAGGGCCGCAGTTTCGGTGCGCAATACCCTGGGGCCCAGTAATACGTCGGTAAAGCCAGCTTGACTGGCTAATGCTACTTCTTCGTCGCTAAAGCCACCTTCCGGGCCTATTAGAAGCCGGGCCGCCGAGGCCTTGCTAAGGCTGGCAATGCCGCCTTTAGCGTAGGGGCTTAAGGTTAGGCTGTGGCCGTCAAAGGGGGCCTGTACCCAGTCATTTAAGATGGCAACTTCGTTAACTGTTGGTACCTTGGCCCGGCCGCATTGCTCGCAAGCGCTGGTGGCAATTTTCTGCCATTGGCCAACCTTTTTGTCCAGCCTGTCGCCTTGCAGCTTAACCCCGCAGCGTTCAGAAAAAAGCGGCGTGATTTGGGTTACGCCCAGCTCCACCGCCTTTTGAATCACAAACTCCATGCGCTCGCCACGGGAAATCACCTGCCCTAAATGAATGGCCAGCGGCGACTCGTTGGCTAAGGCTTCGGCCTTATTAATACGCACCTGCACCTGCTTTTTACCCGCCTCAACAATCTCGGCGTGGTAGTCGTTGCCATCACCGTTGAAAAGCCGCAGTGGCTGGCCTGCTTGCATCCGCAATACGCGGCCAACGTGGTTGGCGCCGTCCTCACTTAGCAGCAGGGTTTGGCCGGTGGCTAGGGGCTGCGGCTCGTAAATGCGCGGGTTTCGCATTATTTCTCCTTGCGGGCCATATTCAGGCAAGCCTGGGTAACAAAGGGGTTGTCGTTCCCTTGCAGGGTTTTAATTTCTTGGTTGCGCCGACACTCCCAGCTATCCACAGGGTAGAGCTTGTTCCAGGCCTTAAACAACTGCTGTTGCTGGCGGGAAAGGCGAATGCCGTATTGTTTTTGCATATAAAAATAGGTGCGGGCAATCACGCCGCGGGCGCGTTTGGGCGGCATGGCGCGGCGGTCTTTAAAGTCCACCACCATGGTGCAAGCGCCATATTGTTTGGGCTGCTGGTTCCAGGCCGAAAAGTGGTAGTTGGAACGGTCGCCGTTGACTTCACCAATGGCGGGCGCCAGGTTGTGCAAGTCACCTTCCATGCGCTCAAAGCGGCCATCTTTTTTACAGTCGCGGCGGCCACCTTTTTGCCAGCACTGCAGTTGATGGCCAAACTCCCAAGCCGGCATGACATGTTCCCATTCAATACGGTTAGCACGGCGCGGCTGCTTGCGCACCTGATAGCCGCAACTGTTTAGCTGTGGCACACCTTTTTTACCGTGCCAATCGATGCGGCAACCGCAATAGATGGTTTCGGGGTGTTGTTTATAAAGTTCTGTGGCCAAGCGTTTGGCTTTACTAAAACTTTCTACGGCAAAGCTGGGGCTGGCGGTAAAAGCCAGTACCAGTAAAAGCAACATCAGGCGCATTAACGACGTGAGCCTTGCAATATCTTAGTTGTGATGTCGGCATTGTCCGGGATCTGTGTTGCCGGACTCAAGTGTTTTAACCGCGCAATGGCCTTCGCTGACAGCCACTATTGGCTAAACCATCAGACAAACCCTTGCGCCTTTAGGTGCGCTGCTAAGTGGCTTACAAAGCGGGCCACTCTTGGGGTTTGCGCCAATCTTGCCGGGTGCAGCGCCCACACCGCGCTGTCTTTTGGCCTAAGGCTTGCCAGCACTTCAATAAGCTGGCCGCTTTCAAGGTAAGGCTGCACGTAGTAGTCGGGTAGCTGCACTATGCCTAGGCCATCAAGGGCCGCATCAAGCAGCACTTGCCCGGAATTAATGCGCAGCCTTGCATCCAGCTGTAATGGTCCTTGGCGGCTTTCCCAATAACCCAAGGTGCCCAATAGGCAGCTGTGCTGGGCAAGTTCGCTGGCGGTTTGCGGAGCTGCATGCTTGGCAAAATAGCCAGGGCTGGCGCAGATGTAGAGCTTTCTTGGCGCCAGCTTGTGGGCTATGTGGCTGGAGTCTTCGAGGTTTCCTAAACGAATGGCCAAGTCAATGCTGTCGGCAACCAGGTCGAGGTTGTCGTTGGTCAGAATAAGGTCAATTTTAAGGGCCGGGTATTGCGCCAAAAAGCTCATCACTGCCGGGGCAACATAGCGCTCACCAAAGGCGGTAGAGGCGGTAATGCGCAGCCTTCCTTGTAAGGTGCCTTCCAGGGTTGTCACCGCATCTTCGGCTTTTTCCAAGCCATCTAACAAACCGCGAGCATGTTGGTAGTAAAGCTCGCCGGAGTCAGTCACCATCAATTGGCGGGTGGTACGTTTAATCAGTTGGCTACCCAGGCGCTGCTCTAACGCCTTTAGCTGGCGGCTAATGTGGGCCACCGACACCCCAAGCTTGCGGGCCGCACCAGACAGGCTTTGCTGCTCTACCACTGCCACTAAGGCTTCTAAGCCGTCAAATTTGCTCATCTTTACTGTATAGAAAATCTGTTTTGTTGTTGAGGTGATTATCTCAGCCTCAGACCACAATACAATGGCCTAAACCAATAAGGAGTTGTCCATGATTAAATCCCGTGCTGCGCTGGCCGTTGGGGCCGGTAAACCTTTGGAGTTGGTGACCGTTGATGTGGCACCGCCCAAAGCAGGCGAGGTGCTGGTGCGCTTGGTGGCCACCGGTGTTTGCCATACCGATGCCTTTACCTTGTCTGGCGCTGATCCTGAAGGGATCTTCCCGGCCATTTTGGGCCACGAAGGCGCTGGGGTTGTGGAAGCGGTAGGCCCGGGCGTTAGCTCGGTGAAAGTGGGCGACCACGTTATTCCCCTTTACACCGCCGAGTGTGGCAAGTGTAAGTTCTGCCTGTCGGGTAAAACCAACCTTTGTAGCGCGGTGCGCGCCACCCAGGGCCAGGGCTTGATGCCCGACGGCAGCAGCCGTTTTAGCCTCGATGGCAAGCCTATTTTCCATTACATGGGCACCAGCACTTTTAGTGAATACACGGTGCTGCCAGAGATCTCGGTAGCCGTTATCAGCAAAGAAGCGCCTTTGGACAAAGTGTGTTTGCTGGGCTGCGGCGTTACCACCGGCATTGGCGCTGTGCTTAATACCGCCAAGGTGCAGCCGGGTGATACCGTGGCGATTTTCGGGCTGGGCGGTATTGGCCTTAGCGCCATTATTGGCGCCAAAATGGCTGGCGCCGGGCGCATTATCGGCATTGATTTAAACCCCGAAAAATTCGAGATGGCCAAAAAGCTTGGTGCCACCGACTGCATTAACCCCAAAGATTACAGTGACCCCATCCAGCAAGTGATTGTGGAGCTGACCGACGGCGGCGTTGATTATTCCTTTGAATGTATTGGTAATGTTGACGTGATGCGCAGCGCCCTTGAGTGCTGCCACAAGGGCTGGGGCGAGTCCATCATCATTGGTGTGGCGGGTGCTGGCCAGGAAATTCGTACCCGTCCTTTCCAACTGGTTACTGGCCGCGTATGGCGCGGTAGCGCCTTCGGTGGCGTTAAAGGCCGCAGCCAATTGCCGGGGCTGGTTGAGCAATACCTGAAAGGGGAGATCCCCATGGATGACTTCATCACCCACACCATGGGCCTGGAAGACATCAACAAAGCCTTTGATTTGATGCACGAAGGTAAGAGCATTCGTTCCGTTATCCATTTTTAAGGAGCCAACATGGAACTGATTGATAGCCACCTTTGCTTTGGCGGCGAGCAGCGCCGCTATCAGCATCACTCTTCGGTGCTTGGCTGCAACATGACCTTGTCGGTGTTTCTGCCGCCGGGGTTTAACCGCGACACGCCGGTGCTTTACTGGTTGTCGGGGCTGACCTGCAGCGACGAAAACTTTGTGCAAAAAGCCGGTGCCCAGCGGGCAGCGGCGGAGCTTGGGCTTGCCATTGTTGCCCCCGACACCAGCCCGCGCGGCGAGGCGGTGGCTAACGACGACGGTTACGACTTGGGCCAAGGGGCCGGTTTTTATGTCAATGCCACCCAAGCGCCCTGGGCCGAGCACTACCGCATGGACGACTACGTGGTTAAAGAGCTGCCGCCCTTGGTTGAGGCGCTGGGCCTTGGCGAGCGGCGCGGTATTAGTGGCCACTCCATGGGCGGCCATGGTGCACTGGTGCTGGCGCTGCGTAACCGCGGCTTTTATGGGTCGGTGTCGGCGTTTTCACCCATTTGTCATCCCATGGCTTGCCCCTGGGGTAAAAAGGCTTTTAGCGCCTACTTGGGTGATGACACTGCCAACTGGGCATCCTATGACGCCGCTACCTTGCTGGGTGACGCCAAGGCGCCGTGGCCGATCCGAGTGGATGTGGGCCTTAGCGACAACTTTTTAGAAGAGCAGTTATTGGTGACGTCGCTGGAAGACGCAGCCAAGCGTAGCGGCTCTGAGTTGGCGCTTCATCGCCAGGCCGGTTATGACCATTCCTATTTTTTTGTGGCCAGCTTTATCGAAGCGCACCTGCGCTTTCATGCCGCCCAACTTAAATAGCGCCAAGCGCAGTTAAAAAGGCCGCATTTGCGGCCTTTTTGTTAGCTGTTATGGTTATTTCATTACCCTAAAAGAGCGCAACCGATGCTGGCATTATGGTTTCTTGCTGCCGCGCCTTTTTATGACCCTGACGTGCATTTTCGCGAGCAGGTGCAGTATTACGCCATTAAAACCGACAGTTGGCCGCAGCTGATTGAGGTGGTACGTAACCGGCCTGGCAAGGGCAATAAAGCTTGGGCGCAGACCCAATGGCAAGGTGCATACAAACTGGCTTTTGCCAGTAACGACCAATACTGCTGGATAAGCGCCATGCAGGTCACCCTGAAGGTCACCATCAGTTTGCCTGACTGGCAGAATGTCCCCCGCGATTTAGCGCCGCGCTGGCAGGCGTTTTTTCAGCACATCAAACAGCACGAATACCTGCATCGCCAGCATGTTATCGACATGATTAAAGCGCTGAAAAAAGACGTGGCGGCGCTGCCGCCTGGGCCTAGTTGCCCGTCGATGAAAGCCGCCTATGAGCGCATTAAAGAAAAGCGCGATACCGAGCGCGCCGAAAAAGACGACGCCCTGGATGAAAAAGACCGGCTTTGGCAAATCGCCGAACAAGAACAGGCGCTGCGCTAGCCAGCGGCCTGCTGCCGGGCGAGGTGGTTAATCCGCCTTTTTCATGTACTGCGTGAACGCCTCACTGTGCTCGGGGTGCCAGCGAGAGAGCGCCGGGCGATTTTCCAGAATATCGCCAAGCCCCCAATAAATGCGTTTTAGGTCGGTTGCCCTGTCCACCTCGTTGTCGGGGCACAACAGATAGAAGTCGCCATTGTTGATGCCTTTGAACATAAAGTCGGTCACTTGCTCGGGTGTCCAGGCGCCGGCTGGCTTTTCCTTTACACCCTTGGCTTTGGTAAAGCCGGTGTAGGTAAAACCGGGGATCAGTAAATGCGCACTAACCCGTTTGCCGGTTTCACTGACCAGTTTATGGCTTACCGACTCGGCCAGGGCGCGAAGCGCGGCCTTGGACACGTTGTAAGCGGTGTCGCCTGGCGGCAGGGTTATGCCTTGCTTTGAACCGGTATAAATAATGGCGCCCGGCTCCTGGCTGGCAATCAGGTCGGGCAAAAAGACCTGTGTGACGTTAATGGCGCCCCAGAGGTTGGTATCTAAGGTGCGGCGCCAATTTTCTTCTGGCGCAAAAAGGTCGCCACCGCCTTCGCGGCCGGCGTTAGACATTACTAGCGAAATGGTTCCAAGCTTTTCGGCTTGTGCTTTGGCGGCAATAACAGCGGCGCGGTCGCTAACGTCGGTAGCAATCGCTTGTACTTGCCCGGGCTTGGCGTGAATGGCGGCAACGGCAGCGTCGAGAGCTTCACCCGCTAAATCGACAATGGCCACTTTCATCCCTGCTTGGGCAAAACCCTTGGCGGCAGCTAAACCAATACCGCTGGCGCCACCGGTAACAACGGCAACATTGCCGGCCTTAATTGCTTGATGCGACATCGTATTCTCCGAAATTGATAACGTGAAAATGAAATGCTTCGGTGACGTTTTACGATGACAGTGCCCGCTTTATTGTTCAAGGCCTGGCCTGTTGCGGGCCGCGCGGTTTTAGCTTGGGTTTAGGTGGTTTTGCCATAACCGGCCAGGCTTGCGGCCGCCAGGCGGGCAAGGCCTAAAGTTGCGGCCGGCTATTTATTCTGTGAAAGCGCATTGGGTACACTGGGGCGTTTTTTCTGCGCTGAGTATGCCGCTTGTTGTTTGAATTTCTGGCCCTAGCTGCCGCCTGCTGCTGGGCCATTGCCAGTTTGTTTTCGGCCACCGCTGCCCGCCACCTTGGCGCCTTTGCTTTTTCGCGCTGGCGGATGGCTTGTGTCAGCGTAATGCTGTGGTCGGTGTCACTTATCAGTGGTGGCTGGCATAGCCTGAATATGGACGGTGCTTCGGTGATGGCGCTCTCTGGGGTGATTGGCATCTTTATCGGTGACACCGCACTTTTTGCTGCCATGAATACCCTTGGCCCGCGCCGGGCGGTAGTGCTTTTTGCCAGCCATTCGGTGTTTTCGGTGGTGCTGGGGTACCTCATTCTTGGCGAAACCTTGCAAGGCTTAACGCTGGTGGGCTGCGCCTTGGTGGCCAGCGGGGTGATGGGGGCGGTGTTCTTCGGGCGCCGCGAGGGGGAAACTCACCACTGGGAGGCCGATAACGGCAAGCTGGCGGTAGGCATTGGCCTGGGGTTAATGTCCGCACTGTGTCAGGCCAGTGCCACCTTGATGGTAAAGCCGGTTATGCAGGGCGACATTGACGCCGTGTCGGCCTCGGCGGTGCGGATGACAACGGCGCTAACGCTACATCTTTTGTTCCTGTTCAGCGGCGCTCGGCTAGCCAAAGCCGTTAAGCCAATAAGCTGGCCGGTGTTGGCGCAGGTGGCCGCCAATGCCTTTTTATCGATGGGTGTTGGCATGACCTTGATTTTATACGCCCTTCGCTACGGTGAAGTGGGGTTGGTTGCCATGCTAAGTTCGGTCAGCCCGGTACTGATTTTACCGCTGTTGTGGTTAGTGCAGAAAAAGCCCCCGGCCAAGGGGGCCTGGCTGGGGGCTTTGGTAACGGTGTTAGGTGCCATGCTGATTGTTAGCCGCAGCACATAAAAAAGGCCTGCTATTGCAGGCCTTTTTCGTGGGTTACTGTTCGAGTAACCGGTAGAGCATGGCTCTTACTTCCGCCGGTTCAAAGGGTTTGTCACAGATAGCGTCAACCCCGGATTGCGCGATATTGGCCAGGTGAGCGCCGCTGGCTTCACTGGTTACCATCAACACCGGCAGGTGCGATTGCCCAGAGTGCTGGCGAATGTGCTCGGTCAGTTCGCGGCCGTTGATGTTGGGCATGTTGTAGTCGGTAACCACTAAATCAAACATCTGGTTTTGCAGCTGGTTAATGGCGTCTTCGCCGTCTACGGCCTCGGTGACTTGGCTAATGCCGAGGTTATCCAATACCCGCATGATATGGCGGCGGGCCATACGACTGTCGTCCACCACCAATACCCGCAGTGAATGGGTGTCAAAGTGCGTGAGTTCCAGCTCTTGCGGTGTGAGTAAATCCAAGGTGGCGTTAATGGCCAGCCCCAGCTGCTCATGACTGAAGGGTTTGGGCAAAATCGCGGCGATGCCAGATTGCTTAAAGGCGTCCAACTCGTCTGGGCGGCGCTCACTGGAAACCAGTACAAAGGGCGTGTCTTTGATGGCCTCTTCGCTGCGCAGCGTGCGCAATAAGTCGAGGGCTGTGCCGTCACTAAAGTGCAGGGTACTGAGTACCATGTCTGGTTTGTTGGTACGTATCAGCTCCAATGCCTGCGCAACATCGCTAGCCGCATCAATGTTAGTAATGCCTTCATCGGCCAGGTGGCGGAGGATCACGCGCCGCTGGGTGTCGGAAGGTTCTACCAGGAGTAATGACAGGTCACTTGGTTCCAGCGAGTACATCGTTGCTTCACCTTAATTTACAAACCACTAACGTATTGTCGTCACTTTCTTCAACAAGGCAAGCTCTTCACTTGTTTAAGTTTATTTGCCATGTAGCAGCATAGCAGCGGCACTGGCGTTAGATAACTTGAATGCAGCCATATTGCCTCAGTTGGCAGGGGCTTTGCTGCGGGGGAGAAAAGCGCCATAGAAACGAAAAACCGCCCATAAAGGGCGGTTTGGTAATAGCTATTATCAGGCTTCTAATGATTTTGCTTGATTAGAAGGCTAACCATAGCTCTCACCTTAGGCTAGGGCGGGAAAGCCGGTGTCACTTAAGGCTTCCGACAGTGCTTTACGGCTTTGGCTGCTAACGATGGTGATTTGGTTTTCATCACGGTCAATGCGTACCTGAGCTTCAGCATCACCTACCATAATGGCTTGCTGAATACGGGATACACAATGGTCGCCGAGGATGTTGCTGACTTTAAAAGTATACAAAGTAAGGCTCCTAATATTATTAGTGCCCTATCTATTTGAGCGTATTTTTGCGCAAATTTCAAGCTGAGGCGGCTTTTATTTATTTTGGTACTAATGAATTTTGGCGGTCAAGCTGGGCTGGGCGCCTTTAAGATCTGCGCCAACGTTAACGGCGGCATCGGTTTATAAAGGTAAAAGCCTTGAAAGAAACGGCAGCCTTGTTCGAGTAACCAGTCCAACTGCTGCTGGGTTTCCACCCCTTCCACCAGGGGTTCGGCGCCGGTGGCGCGGCATAAATCAATAATGGCTTTGAGCATGCGTTCACTGCGGGGCTGGCCGGGCACCGTTTTTAAAAAGTCCCTGTCGATTTTGATGATGTCAGCATCCAGGCTGGTTAGCCGTGTTAGCGACGAATGGCCAGTACCAAAGTCATCGATGGCCAACGGGAAGCCGGCATCAGCCAGGGTTTTTAGGGACTGGCTGGTTTGCTGCGGGTCGGCAAGGGCGGTTTCGGTGATTTCCAGCTCTAAGGAGCCAGGGGTAATTTGTTGCTGTTGGCAATAACTGATCAGCCAATGACTAAAGCCCTCATCGGTTAAATCCAGCACCGACAGGTTAACGCTAATGCGCAGTTTAATGCCTTGCTCGGCCCAGGCTTTTAATTGGCTACAGGCTTGGCCAACCACCCAGCGGGTTAAGCGGTTAATGTTGCCACTTTGCTCGGCCACCGGGATGAAAACCGCCGGGCTGATGTTGCCTTGGGCCGGGTGGTTCCAGCGCAGTAGTGCTTCGGCAGCAACGATGTTGCCTTGGGTGTCACACTGCGGTTGGTAGTCTAGGTAGAGCTGGCCTTCGGATGTTAGGGCCTGGCGCAGATCTTCAATCAGTTGGTGATGAGAATCAAAGCGCTTTAATGCTGAAGCATCAAGCATGGTCACCTGTTCAGGCACCAAGCGCTGGGTGCTAAGGTGGGCGGCCAAGGTACTTAAATGGTGGCCAAGGGGCAGCAAGCCCGGGTGGCTGCCAATTTGCCAATGTCTTTCCATGCCGAAACTGCGGCCATCATCTAAGGCCAGTTGTGGCCCAAGTTGTACCTCTATGGCTTGCATAAAGCCGTACATGGCCTGGGCATCCAGCGCTGGGTGGCAAAAAATCAGGGTATTGCGACCAATGCGGCCAGCAATAGAGCCACGTGGTAGCAGGGCCTTAACCCGGCTGGCGATTTTGGCCAGCAGCAAGTCTTTGACGTCTTTGCCATAACGAAGGCGAATGCCGGGGCCGTTACAAAACTGCATCAGCGCCACACCCGCAGTGCTTTTTCGGCTTAGCCAGTGTTCGACACCACTGTCGTTGAGCATGCCGGTGGCCAAGTCGTGCCAGCGCAGGCGGCGGTTAATAATGCGCTCGTCGGCAAGTTGTAATTTCAGCTGCGACGCTTCGGTGATGTCATCAATCAGCAGCAACTGATAGTGGTTATGAGCCATTTGGGTTTTGGTGAGCTGCAACATGCGAGATTTGCCGCTTTTTGGGGTCACCATGCGGGGGGCATTGGTACAGTCCTCAACTGGAATATCCAGGGCCGCGGCGAGGGCCTGGGCCGACATTTTGTGGTCTTTTAGCCAATGCCTTAGCGCCTTGTTTTGGCGCATCACTTTGTTTTTACTAGTAATAATAAGGGCCGGGTGGGCGTCGTTATCAAACAGATCCCGATACAGCAACATCGAAAAGTTAAGCTGCTTGTTAAGGTGTTTTTGCTGGCTGTTGTGCCATTTCAAGGCTTTTAGCATTCGCATCAAACCTAAGGGGAGGCAAAGGTTAAAAAAGATAAACAGCAGGCTCTGTAAGTAGATGGGCGTGTCAGGCAGTGTCAGATTAATGCCAAACCAGTTGGGCAACGGTTTGTCGTACAACAGGTAGCCAAAGGGCAGCAGGTTTAGCGCCATAGCAACAAAGGTGGCTTTAGGCCCCCACAGCAGCAAAACCAAAATGGGCAGTGAATACAGGAAAATGGCCCCAAGCTTGGCCAAGGCAAAATTACTGATAAAAAGCTGCATCACCAGGCCCGCCGCTACCACGCTGCCGGTAAGTAATATCCGGCCAACCTGGTAGCGGCGGCTGGCAAGAAAAGTGGCCAGTAGCAACACCGCATAAAACACGATGACAATATAAAAAACGTAGTACTGACCCAGTCGCCAAGCGGTCACGCTGGAATGGGCCGCGACGCCCAATACCAACAGCAGGCCAGATAAGGTAATGATCCGCAGCACACTCATTTGCCACAACGGCGTGGCAGGTGTTTGCAACTCATCGTTTAAAAACAGCAATCGGTTGAGCATCCTCTCATCTCACTGAGTTTCTGCAGGAGGGGCCGGGTTTGGTCCTTATCCGGAAGAATTTTCCATTATCGGGTCTTCACTAGGGAAAGTACTGACGGCTGCATCAGCGGAAAAACCCAAGTAAAGTAGCGACTAAATCATTGGCATTCTTGAATCTATGCGCATCCTTCATACCTCGGATTGGCATCTTGGCCAGCACTTTATGGGTAAAACCCGGCAGATGGAACACCAAGCGCTCATCAATTGGTTATTAAACCAGGTGACCGAGCTTGAGGTGGATGCCGTGCTGATCGCCGGTGATATTTTCGATACCGGCACGCCGCCCAGTTATGCCAGAGAGCTCTACAACCAGCTGGTGCTGGGTATGAAGGCACGGCAATGCCAGTTGATGGTGCTGGCGGGCAATCACGACTCGGTGGCGGTTTTGGAAGAATCACAAGCCCTGCTGGGCGCCTTGGGCACCCAAGTGGTGGCAACGGTCGCTGACAATAACGAGCAGCAATTGTTTAGCCTTTTTAACCGTGACCACAAAGCCGAGGCTACCCTGTGCGCCATTCCGTTTTTACGGCCAAGAGACTTGCTGCAAAGTGAAGCCGGGCAAGACGGCCAGCAAAAGCAGCTGTCGATGCAGGCTGCCATCAGCGAGCACTACCAGCAGCTTTATGATGCGGCCAAGGCCCGCGGCCTGCCGGTAGTGATGACAGGCCACCTGACTACCGTCGGTGCCAGCGCTTCAGAATCGGTCAGAGAAATTTATGTTGGCAGCCTGGAGGCCTTTCCTACCAGCGCTTTCCCGGCGGCTGACTACATTGCCCTTGGCCATATTCACCGGCCGCAAAAAGTGGGTGGCCTTGAGCACATTCGTTACAGCGGCTCGCCCATTCCTTTGAGCTTTGACGAAGCGCGCCAGCAAAAACAAATGCTGCTGGTTGAGCTTAATAGCCAAGGTTTAAGCGGCGTTACAGCGATAGACATTCCGCTTTTTCAGCCGCTGGCCAGTATTGGTTGCGATGTAAGTGATATTCGAAGCCAAGTGAGTGACCTGGTTGTAAGCCTTGAGCCTGGGCAGCGGCTATGGCTAGAGCTGGTACTAAAAAGCCAGCATTACCTGAGCGACTTGCAAACACGGGTGGCTGAGCAGCTTGATGGGCTGGCGGTTGATTTATTGCGCCTTCGTCGCGATCGCCAGCAAAGCCCGGGCATTGCCAGGCAACAGCAAGAAACCTTGGACGAGCTCAATCCCGAGGAAGTCTTTGCCCGCCGCCTGGCCAGTGAAGATTTGGACGACGAGCTGAACTTCGCCCTTGTTGAGCGTTACCAGGCAACCCTTGCCGAGCTCAAGGAGGCCAAGTGAAGATCCTGAGCCTGCGCTTTAAAAACCTCAACTCCTTAAAAGGCGAGTGGAAAATCGACTTCACCGCCGAGCCGTTTGTCAGTAGTGGCCTCTTTGCCATTACCGGCCCCACCGGTGCCGGTAAAACTACCTTGCTGGACGCCATATGCCTGGCGCTTTACCACGAAACGCCGCGGATGAAGACGGTGTCGCAATCGTCGAACGAATTGATGACCCGCCACACCAGTGATGCCCTGGCTGAGGTGGAATTTGAAGTGAAAGGCCAAGGCTACCGCGCCTTTTGGCAGCAGCGCCGGGCCAGGGACAACCCCGACGGCAAGTTGCAGCCGCCCAAGGTCGAACTGGCAAGGCTGGATGGCGACATTCTTACCGACAAAATCAACGACAAGCTCAAGCTAACCGAACAGCTCACCGGCCTTGATTTTGGCCGCTTCACCATGTCGATGTTATTGGCGCAGGGCGGTTTTGCGGCCTTTTTAAATGCCGATGCCAATAAACGGGCCGAGCTATTGGAAGAGCTTACCGGTACCGATATTTATGGCCATATTTCCCAAAAGGTGTTTGAAGACGCCAGGGCGCTGGAGCAAAGCGTAAAGGTGTTAGAAGCCCAAGCCGGGCAAATAATGGTGCTGGGCGACGAAGAGCGAGAGGCCCTTAGCCAGCAACTTACCGACCTTCGCCAGCAAGAAAGCCAGCTCAACGCGCAGCTGGTCAAGGTGGGCACCTTGCTTGACTGGCGTCGCCAGCTCGATAGCACCAACAACCAATTGCTGCAGGCCACAGCGCAGCTGGCGCAGGTAGAAGCCGACTGGCAACAGGCCGAGCCGGCCCGTAACAAGCTCGACGCTGCTAAACCGGCCCAAAACTTACGGCCGCTTTATCAAGCCTGGCAGCAGCGCGGCCAAGAACTGGCAAGCAACCGCGAGCGCGAAGCCGCCATTGATAAGCAGTTAACCGGCTTGTTGGCAAAAGAGCTGGCTTCTGCTCAGCAAGGTTTACTGTTAGTCAGCCAGCAACTGGCCGAGGTTAGCGGCCAGCTAGCGGCCCTTGAAAGTGAACGCCAGCAGTTAGGCCAGTGGCTTGAAGCCAATGCTAAAGACAGTGAACTTGCGGGCCAACTTGGCCGTTGGCAACAGTGGCATCAGCAAGTGGCAGACGAGCAACGCCGTTACCAACAACTGCGGGCCCGCCAGGAGCCACTGAATAGCAAGCTTGGCGAAGTGCAAAAAAACCTTGCCCAGCTCACCGACCAACACGCTAAAGCGGCCGCGGCGGTTAGCCAAATGGCGGCCGAGGCTCAGCAAGCCGAGCAGCAACTGCGCCAGCGCCTTAATGGCAACAGCCTAGAGCAGTGGCGCCAGCATTGGCAGCAGCAGCAAAAACGGCTGCCGGTGGCCGAGGCACTGGAGCGCGACCAGCGCCAGCACGGCGAGCTGGAAAAGCGCATTGCCAGCACCGCCAGCAATATTGAAAACCTAGAGCAGCAGCGCCTGCAATTGCGGGGGCGTTTTAAAACCTTGCGCGAACAGGTTAAAGACAAAGAAACCCTGCTGGCCCAGGAAAAGGCTCTTAATGAGTTGGCCCATTACCGGCATTTATTAAAAGAAGGCAAAGCCTGCCCGCTGTGTGGCAGCCATCATCACCCGGGTATTAGTGACCATCAGGCGCTGGATATCAGTGATGCCGAAAAGGCGCTGCGGCAAAAGACCGAAGAATTGGAAGCGGTACAAGCCGAAGGCACCAGCCTTGGGGTGCGTATTGAGGAATACCAAAAAGCCCTGTTGCAGCATCAGCAGCAGTTAACCGAACTGCAAACGGCGATGGCCGCGCACCAGCAGCAGTTAGGTGGCTTAAATCACGGGCAGTTACTGGCCGAACTGGCAGACCTTGAACAGACCATGGCCGCCATTGAGGCAGACGCAAAACGCTGTGATGAGCAGCAACAAGCGTTAGTGCAGGCGCAGTTTCATGCTGAAAAAAGTGCAGATCAGCAGCGCTTTGCCCAGCAGCAATTGGCCCAGCAGCAGCAGCTAATCGACGAGCTGGCGGCAGAGCTTGGCAGCGCCAGCGAAAGTGTTGCGGACAGCCAGCAGCAGTTTGCTGACGACCTTGCAACCTTTGCCTTAACGGCCAGTGACAATTGGCAAGCGCAGTGCCAGGCGCGCATCGACGCTTTTAATCACCAGCAAACACGTTTGCAAGCCCTTGAGAAAGCAAAAGAACAGGCGCTGCATCAACAAGAGCGCCTTGCAGAGGCTCTCACAGTTTGGCAAAAGCGTCTGGGCGACAGAGAACCGGCAACGAAGCCGGTTACCGGCAGCAGCCTTAACGAGCTTGAGCTTAGTTATCACCAGGCGCTGGATAACCACAACAGTTTGTCCGGTGAGAAAAAGGCCCTGGCGCTTCGCAGCCAAGAGCTAGGTGAGCAGCAACAGCTGGCCCTTGGCGAATGGCAGCAGGCGTTAAAAGACAGCCCCTTTAAAGACCAAGCGGCCTTTCATGAGGCGCTGTTGCCACAAGAAGAACAACAGCGCCTTAGCGAGCAGCAGCAGCGACTGCACGACGCCTTGTTGGCGGCGCAAACCCGCAGCCAAGATCTCAAAGCGCGGCTGCAGGTGCTGGGTAAAGACAAACAAAGCGAGCAAAGCCTTGAGGATTTAAAAGCCCAAGAGCAAAGCCTTCGCGAGCAGCTGCGGGCGCTGGCCAGTCAAGATGGAGCCCTTGATACCCGCCTCAAAGCCGATGAAAAGGCCCGCCAAGCCCAGGGCGAATTAGCCCAAGAGCTGGAGGCCAAACGCCAGGCACTTGACTTGCAGCAGCACCTTAATGGCCTCATTGGCTCGGCAGACGGCGCCAAGTTTCGCCGTTTTGCCCAGGGGCTGACGCTCGATCATCTCGTGCATCTTGCCAACCAGCGGCTAGAGCGGCTGCATGGCCGTTACCTGCTGCGGCGAAAACGCGGCGCCGAGTTAGAGCTGGAAGTGCTCGACAGCTGGCAGGCCGATGTGGCCCGTGACACCCGCACCTTATCCGGTGGCGAGAGCTTTTTGGTGAGTTTGGCCCTGGCTTTGGCGCTCTCTGATTTGGTGAGCCAGAAAACCGCTATCGACTCTTTGTTCTTGGACGAAGGCTTTGGCACCTTGGACGCCGACACCCTGGAAGTCGCCCTCGACGCCCTGGATAACCTCAATGCCGACGGCAAGATGATTGGCGTTATTAGCCATGTTGAGGCCCTTAAAGAACGGATACCGGTGCAGCTGAAAGTGCACAAAGGCGCCGGCATGGGCTACTCCAAGCTTGATAGCCGTTTTGCGGTGTCTTGACACGCTGGCCCATCTTTTAATCGGTGCTGCTCGGCAGCTGATTGGGTGTCGACATTATGGGGCAAAACAGCCACTTTCATTTGCACAAAAACGCCAGTGAAGTCGCGCATTTTCAATGCCATAGCTAAGGATTTAGCCGCCCGGAAAAAACCGCGGCTGCTGGCTTAATGAACGGCGGGCTTGTGTGCGGCGACAAGCTGTCACAGACTGTGAAGTCTGTCATGGGCAGAGGCATTTTCCGACTGCCACGAATTCAGACATACAAAGGAGTATTTATGGCAACCGTAACCTTAAAAGGTAACCCCGTTCCTGTTGATGGCGAACTGCCGGTTAAAGGTGGCAGCGCCCCCGCATTTAAACTGGTGGCAGGGGACTTGTCTGATAAAGGCCTGGCCGATTTTGCTGGTAAGCGCAAAATCCTCAACATCTTCCCAAGCGTTGATACCCCTACCTGCGCCACTTCAGTGCGCAAGTTCAACGAGCAGGCCGCTAGCCTGGAAAACACCGTTGTGCTGTGTATCAGTGCCGACTTGCCGTTTGCTCAGGGCCGTTTCTGCGGCGCAGAAGGTTTGGAAAACGTGGTTACCCTTTCGACTCTGCGCGGCGTTGAGTTCCTTAAAGACTATGGCGTTGCCATTGCCGGTGGCCCGATGGCGGGTTTAGCGGCACGTGCCGTGGTGGTTCTGGACGAAAACAACAAAGTGCTGCACAGCCAACTGGTTAGCGAGATTGCTGACGAGCCTGACTACCAGGCAGCATTGGCGGCCCTGTAAACAGGGCGTTAAAAAAGGCAGCCTAGCGCTGCCTTTTTTTATGGACTCTTAGGTTCCCCCTGCGGTTGGTGTTACTATCCGCCCACTTTTTGACTACCAAGGCTGCTTGATGACCCAAAGCCTCTCTTTTGCCGACCTAGGCCTGAAAAAACCACTGCTGGACGCCGTGGCTGAGCAGGGATACCAAACCCCTTCTCCAATTCAGGCACAAGCTATTCCCGCTGTACTCGCTGGCAAGGATGTGATGGCGGCTGCCCAAACAGGCACCGGTAAAACCGCTGGTTTTACGTTGCCATTGCTGCACCTGTTGGCTGATGGCCCCAAGGTGCAAGGCAATCAGGTTAGGGCCTTGGTACTAACGCCCACCCGTGAACTGGCCGCGCAAGTCGCCGACAGCGTAGCCACTTATGGCAAGCACTTACCGCTGCGTAGCCAGGTGGTATTTGGCGGCGTGAAAATTAACCCGCAAATGATGAATCTGCGCCGCGGCGCCGATGTGCTGGTGGCAACCCCTGGGCGGCTGCTGGATTTGTATCAGCAAAATGCGCTGCGTTTTAAGCAGCTCGAAGTGCTGGTGCTGGATGAAGCCGACCGCATGCTGGATATGGGCTTTATTCACGACATCAAGAAAATCCTGGCGCTGTTGCCTGCCAAGCGGCAAAACCTGCTGTTCTCGGCCACCTTCTCCGACGATATTCGGGCGCTGGCTAAAGGCTTGGTTAATAACCCGGTTGAGATCTCGGTAACCCCGCCTAACAGCACCGCCGAGCGGGTAGAGCAGGCGATTTACCCGGTTGATAAAAACCGTAAAGCCAAGCTGCTGTGCAAGTTGATTAATGACGGCAAATGGCAGCAAGTGCTGGTGTTCACCCGCACCAAGCATGGCGCTAACCGCCTGGCCAAGCAGCTGGAAGAAAACCAAATTACCGCCGCGCCCATTCACGGCAATAAAAGCCAAAGTGCCCGCACCAAGGCCTTGGCCGACTTTAAAGCGGGCCGGGTACGCGCGCTGGTTGCCACCGACATTGCCGCCCGGGGCCTCGACATTGACCAACTGCCGCAAGTGGTGAATTTTGATTTACCCAATGTCGCAGAAGATTATGTGCACCGTATTGGCCGCACCGGCCGGGCCGGTGCCAGCGGTAAAGCGGTATCACTGGTGTGCAGTGATGAGCTTAAAGAACTCAAAGCCATTGAGCGTTTGATTGGCCAGGTGCTCACCCGCGAAGAATTGCCAGGCTTTGAACCTGTTAATAAGTTGGCAGAAACCACCTTGGATAGCCGGCCGCAAAAGCCGAAGAAACCGAAAAAGCCCAAGGCGCATGGTGATGGCCAGCGCAGTGCCAACAATGCTGGCAAAGAAAGCCAGGGCCGCAACAGCGGCCAAAACCGCAGCGGCGGTGAGGGGCAAAACGGCAAACCGCGTCGGCGCCGCCGGCCGCAAGGGCCGAAAAGCCAAGCCTAAAAAAAGCGCCCTTGCGGCGCTTTTTTTAATGGTTTTAGTTTAAAAGGCGTGCTCTAAAGCTTTTGCCTTTAATGCTTTTAGCCAACTGCTTGAGGGCTTTTTTGGCATCGGCCTTTTGCACGGCCACAAAGGCCCAGTCGTCAAAAATCTGAATTTTACCGATGTCGTTGCCCGCTAAGGCCTGGTCGCGGGTCAGGGCGCCAACAATATCGCCGGCGCGCAGCTTTTGGCGCTTACCGCCATCAATCTGCACCGTTACCATGGCCGCTTCATAGGGCGCATCTTTAAGCAATGCGGCATCCGGCAGCGGTGTTTCTTCAACGCTGATATCCAAGGTGTCTTCCAGTGCCATTAGTCGGTGGCCTTCCTTGGGGCTAAAGAGGGTGCAGGCAACACCTTGGTTGCCGGCGCGGCCGGTGCGGCCAATGCGGTGCACATGCACTTCGGGTTCAAAGGCCAGGTGAAAGTTAATCACCAGATCCAGCGCTTCAACATCCAGACCCCGCGCCGCCACGTCGGTGGCAACCAACACGGTGGCGCTTTTGTTGGCAAAGCGCACCATGGCCTGGTCTCGCTCTTTTTGCTCTAAGTCGCCATGTAGCGCCAGGGCGCTAAAGCCTTTGGCCGTTAAGGTTTCGGCTAGCTGCTGGGTTTCGCGCTTGGTATTGCAAAATACCACCGCCGAGGCCGGGCGAAACTGTTGCAGTAATAGCTCTACCGCCTGGCGGCGCTCTTTGTCGTCGGCTACCGGATAAAAATGCTGGTTGATGCTTTGACCGCTGTGGCTGCTAGCCACCTGAATGCGCTCGGGGCTATGCATTACCCGCCGGGCAATGGCTTCAATTTCTGCCGGGAACGTGGCGCTGAACATCAGGGTTTGCCGCGTTGCCGGGGTCTGGCTGATGATGCCGTCAATCACCTCGCTAAAGCCCATGTCGAGCATGCGGTCAGCTTCGTCCAGCACCAGGGTATTGAGGTGCTCAAGGCTGAGGGTGCCCCGTTGCAAGTGATCATCTACCCGGCCCGGGGTGCCGACAATAATGTGGGCGCCGTGCTCTAAAGACCCTACCTGCGGGCCAAATGGCATGCCACCACACAGCGTTAGTACCTTGATGTTATGAATGGCGCGCGCCAGTTTACGGATCTCGGTGGCCACTTGGTCAGCCAGTTCCCTGGTTGGGCAAAGCACCAGGGTTTGAATGCGAAACTTCTTCACTTCCAACCGCTCCAGCAGCCCCAAGCCAAAAGCGGCGGTTTTGCCGGAACCGGTTTTACCTTGGGCAATCACATCCTTGCCGGCAAGAATGGGCGGCAGACTTTGCGCCTGGATAGGTGTCATTGACTGGTAGCCCAGGCTGGCCAGGTTTTCGAGCAGGGCCGGCTTTAAGGCAAGGGTAGAAAAATCAAGGTGCTTCAAGGTAAATCCCGGGTGGCGAAGTGGCAGGCAAGTTGCGGCCATAGTATAGAGCCTGCGCTTGATATCAAAAACGTCTTTCGCCGTTATTGCTGGCTACTGCTGTTCTTGTCACTGGCCTTTGGCAGTTTGGGCGGCAAAATGGCGTCGGGATCTTTGCTGTTGTCGTAGATGACCAAGGAGGTTTTCGGGCATTTGGCTTTGGCCGGGTCGTCGCCGCGAAGGGTGGGTTTATGGCTGTCGTCGCGTTGGCAGTTGATGTCATCACCGGGCAGCATAATGCCACTGGTAGTGATCCCTTGCGGCTCATCGGCGCAGCCTGCTAACAAGGCTGCGGCCAGAGCAATGGTGTAGGTTTTCATCCGTGCTCTCCTGTTATTGGCTATTGCTGTCTTGCCCGGTATTTTTTGCCAGTGTCAGGTGAAATTTTTGGTGGCGAACATTGCTGTATCCGGTGAATGTACACCGTGCTTGGCCCGGTTTATAACCAATGGCTTCGGGTGGGTGAGTGCCGACTGGTAAACAATTAATGTTATCGCCCGGCAGCCTGACCGCGCTGCTGTATGCCTTGGTTCTGCTGGCATCAACGCAACCGGCTAACGGCACGAGCAGTGTTGCCAGAAGCAATAATTTACCTTTCATTGCTTGCCATCCTTAGTGGGTACATTGCTGGGAATGGGGGAAGGGCCTGTGCTGGAGTAAACTTGTTGGCTGATGCTGTGGCTGGTGTCTTCGTCGCAAACCGATGCGCCAGGGTCGGGCAATACGGGCGTGTTTTTGTCGATGGGGGGCGTGGTATCGACTTGTCCCTGGCATTCTGGCCAATGCGCCAAACCGGAGTTGGCCTTGGTGGAGGCGGTACTGCCGGTAACAGAGTCTGCACTACAGCCACTGATTGAAAGGGTTGCTAAAAGCAGTAAACGCCACATCCTTACTGTTCCTTGTAAAGCAGGGTATAAATTGAAGCTAAAGTGCTTTTAATAAAAGGTCAAAACCTTTGTATATCTTTACAATTGTGTCTGGCAATCAACGAGATAATGAATCAAATTAACCATTGAGCCGTGATTCTGGCCAGATAATGTTGGCAAATGGCGGTGGTTTTTTGCTCGGTTTGTATTGAAATCAATACAGTAAAAATACCGAAAATGGCCATGTTTCATGCTGTTGTCGCCAGAAACTACCTTCAACATTTGTTCGGTAAAATATTTGGCTGTCTTTTTTCCCTTTTCCTGTCTCACTTTTCAACGTCAACAGTCTGTATTTATGCGCCCGCTCGCACAGGCTGATGGCTGTGTAATAAAACCTTTCCAGTCTGCTTTTCTGGTGGTGCGAGGCCGCTGTTTAAAAAGTATTCACAAGTAAATGATCTCGAAGATGTTTTTCTTCGTACAAAAGATAAATTGTGCGCTAGGCATATTGAAAAAAATACTTTCACTATCTGTTTTTTTCATCTGTATCTTTATACCCCTTTGGGTATGTGGTGCTGTACAATTTGCGACCGTTTCGGAGAGGAAGCCTGTCCATGCTGTTCCGTAAATCACGTTTACTTGCTCAAAAGTTAGAAGCCATGGAAAAGGCTTTATTGGAAAAAGAGGCGGTATTTGATGCCATTGGCCGCTCGCAAGCGGTGATTAGCTTCACCCCGTCTGGTGAAGTGCTTCAGGCCAACGACAACTTTTTTCAAGTCATGGGCTATAGCCAAGAGCAGATCGTGGGCAAGCATCACCGTATGTTTTGCTTTGATGGCTTTGCCAACTCTCCTACCTATCGCCGTTTTTGGGAAAAACTGGCCCGGGGTGAATTTGTGTCTGGCCGCTTTGAGCGCCGCACCGCCTCAGGCAGTGCGGTCTGGTTAGAAGCGTCCTATAACCCACAGCTTGATGAGCATGGCCGGGTGGTACGCATCGTGAAATTGGCAATGGATGTGACCGAAAAAGTGCAACGAGACCGGGTGGCACAAAGCCAACTGGATGCACTGGATAAAGCCATGGCAGTGATCGCCTTTGACCCCTCTGGCACCGTGCTGGATGCCAACGCCAATTTCTTAAAGGTGATGGGTTATCGCAAGGAAGAGCTGGTTGGTAAAAAACACAGCATGCTTTGCGACCCCGCCTATACCCAAAGTGCTGAATACAAACTGTTTTGGGAAAAGCTCAATCGCGGCGAATATGCCTCTGGCCAGTTTCAGCGCATCAATTCCCATGGTGAAAAGGTGTGGCTGGAAGCGTCCTACAACCCCATTTTTGATAACAATGGCCGAGTTAGCCGGGTGGTGAAGTTCGCGTCTGATGTTACCGCCCAGGTACGCAAGTATCAGGACGACGCGCAGCGAGCGTCAGAAGCTTATGATATTTCGGCCGAAACTGAGCACCTGGCGGTTAAAGGCGCAGAAGTTATCCAGGGTGCTGCTACCCAAATGCAGGGCATTGCCCGCCGTTTGGGCGACTCGGCATTGGCGTTGGGCACCTTGGGCCAGCATTCCAAACAGATCACTTCTATTATCGAGACCATTGGCGAGATAGCGGCGCAAACCAATCTTTTGGCACTCAATGCCGCCATCGAGGCGGCGCGGGCGGGTGACCAGGGCCGCGGTTTTGCGGTGGTAGCAGACGAAGTGCGAAATCTGGCCAAGCGTACTTCCGATTCCACCTCGGAAATTGCCAAGATGATCCGCCAAATCCAGCAGGGCACCGAAGCGGCCATTTTGGATATGGAAGGTTGCCTTTCCAATGCTAACCAAGGGGCAACGCTGGCCCAGGAAGCCGACGGCATGATAATCAATATTCGTAGCGGCGCGCAGCGGGCCGTTGCCGCCGTAGAGTTGCTGGCAAGCCAGGTACGCCAACTGCAATAACCGCCCAAGGGCGGTTTTTTTTGCTGGGTACAGCCAAGGTTCCTTTGCTGTTGTTAACACTGTTTCCTTTTAACAGGTGCCTTTAGAGCCGGAGTGCGGCACTATTGGCCAGCAAAGATTTTTAGTTCTAGGACCTATTCAATGAAATTTCAGCAGATCCTCGCAGGCGCCTTGGTTTTGGCTTGCGCTTTTATCGGCCAGGTGCAGGCGGCCGATTATCAGTTTAAAGAGGGCACCGACTACAAGGTTATTGCCTCCCCGATTAAGGTGAAAAGCGTTAAGCCTTACGTGATTGAATATCTGTGGCTGGGCTGCCCCCATTGCCAGGCATTAAACCCGCACATGATGCAGTATGAAAAGACGCATCCGGGGGTGCAGATTGTGCGCCGTCCCGCTATTGGCCCCAAACGCTGGGTACTGGATGCCCACGTCTTTTATGCGCTGGTGAACACCGGCCATGGCGATCTGTTTAACGACTTAATGACCTTCTACACCCAGCTTCGCGAGCAAAAACATCAGCTGCCTGGGCAAGATGAAATCGACCATTTTCTTAATGCGCACCATATCGAAGAAAGTGCCTTTATGAAGGCGATGAATAACCCCGACACCATGGCGGATTTAAACACGGCCCTGAGTGAAGAGCGCACCATTGGCCTGACTGCCGTGCCAACGGTAGTGGTAAACGGCAAGTATGAACTTCAGGCTCCTACCGAAGGTGGCCCTGATATTTTGTCCCGCTATTTCGCGCTGATTGATTACTTGCTCAAGCAGCCGGTTTAAAAAAAGCCCCGTTAGTCGGGGCTTTTTTCTGCCTGTTCGCGCCACAACAACCACAGCCGGGTATCGAGTTCAAGTTGGTGATAGTCCGGCTCGATATGGCAACACAGCTGATAGAAGCGTTTGTTGTGGTCTTTCTCCTGAAAGTGCGCCAATTCGTGGGCCAAAATCATGCTTAAAAACTGTGGTGGCGCCTCTTTAAAGAGCGAGGCAATGGTTAGGCTGTTGCGGGTTTTTAGTTTGCTGCCTTGGCGCTGGGGCTGATAAGTGTGCAGGCCCAAGGTGTGTTTAACCGGACTGAGTTTGGCATCAAAGCGGGCCGAAGCCAGTGGCGGCGCGTTACGCATAAAGCGCTCTTTTAGCTGCTTTGCCTCCAAATACAGTGCCTTGTCATTTTGAATAGGGTGTTGCTCTGGGTATTTGCGCTCAAGGTACAGGCCTAGCTTGCCGGTATCCAAAAGTTGCTGGGCTTGGGCCTGAATAGACTCGGGGTAGCCTTGCAAATAAGGTAGTGGTGTCTTGGGAGTCATAGCGCAACCACTTGGTTTCTTCCCTGTTTTTTAGCGCGATACAAGCGGGTATCGGCGACCTGGTAGATGTCGTGAAACTGCTCACCGTCCAGCGGCCAGTTAGACAAGCCAACGCTAATGGTGGCATCGATGTCGCGGCCTTTTATTGCCACCGGGCTCGCGCTTAGGCGCAGCCTGAGCTGTTCGGCAAGTTCAGCGGCCTGGCCGCTCGCCATGGCTGGCAATAACACACAAAATTCTTCACCCCCTACCCGAAACAGCCAGTCATTACGGCGGGTGCAAGCGCGAAGCTGTTTAGCGGTGGCGCGTAAAACCTCGTCACCGGCGGTGTGGCCAAACTGGTCGTTAATGTGTTTGAAAAGATCGATGTCGACCAACAGCATGGCGATGTAAGGCACTTTTTCATTGACCTTAAGTTGCTGAAATACCGATTCTAAATGCAAACGGTTATGAAGCCCGGTTAAGGGGTCGCGCTCAGCGGTACGTTGCAGTTCGCTCACCACCGCCTCACGATTAGACTCGTAAACGTAGCTCAGCATCCACGCCAGCAGTACCGACAGCGCAATATTGCTAATGGCTGTGCCGTGGGCAAGGGTGTTATTGCTTTGCCATTCCAGCGCTAAAAAAAGCGCCAAGCCTGGTAATACAAAGGCGGCAGTCAGCAGGGTACCAGTGCGTTTACCCATCAACAGATAGGCGAGCATGGGGATAAGTGGCATCCAGATAAACTGCCCGGTTGCAAAGCGGGTTTGCCAAATACCCAGCAAGATGCACAAAAAAACCAAGCACAGGTAAACCAGCGTCCAGCGGGCAAGGTGGCGGGTGCGGTCTCTTGCCCTGGCAAAGGCCAGGGTAAAAGCCACGGCAACCATTTCAATAATGGCTAATGGCCACTGATTCTTAACGATATTGATGCAAATAAAACAAATGCCTGCCAGCATTGTTAGCCATTGCATGGTTTTTAATACCGTACGGCGGTATTGGTTATTATCGTTCCAAAGGGTAGGGACCATCGCCAGACTTCTGCGTACTACTTGCTAGAGGGTGATAGGATAACACTCTGCGCCGCAACAGACCTTGGCTTTGTGCGCAGTTAGGGGCAGCAAAAAAGCGAGCGCGGCGCCGTTTTGAAGGGAAAATCCTGCAACCCCCGGCAATGATTTAGCCGCAGGGGTGCTTGCGCGGTGTTAACGGGAGGCGGCTAACGACGCACTGTGCAAAGCGTCTTTAGGCTGGTCGGTGCTGGCGGTAAGGTATTGCTGGTAGGTGTCAGTGCCCCAACCAATCAGTTTGCCGTCGCTAAACAGCAAAGGCGTGCATTCATCGCGGCTGGTAATGCCATCTGAGGCTTTTTGGTGAGTGCGGTAAAACAAAATACTTAAGGCGGCGCCATGGCTAAATTTAGCCTCGCTAAAATCGGCACTGCCGAATAATGCCTTTACCTTGCTTTCGTCGTCACCCAACTGCAGATCGGCCATGTGTTTTTGGTTATAGGCTTGTCGGTCTTCCCAGCTCATGCTGTCTACCGACGGCTTATAGTAAACCAGTACCAACCCTACATAGGCCACGTACCCTAAAGCGATGGCTGCCACGAGCAGCGACATTTTACTTTTCACGGTGCCATCATCCTTTGTTTACAAATATTTAACGTTATTATGTAACGGTGGCAGTGCTGCTGTAAACAGCTTATTTGTAACTGACTGTTCTTAAAGGAATGGCGGCGTTTTAAACGGGGCTTTAATCAGCTTGGTTGCTGGATAACCCTCACCATCGCGTCTCTTTCTTTTTTATTTATGTTTAATTTTTGAATTTATATTCATTTGTGGTGCGTCTGGCTGACCACTGCTTTGGTGTGTTGTTATTGGCGACTTAGATTGGAGTGGGTGCCTGTTCAGCCCCTGTTTTTACAGTCGTATTAATGTTTTTTATGGTGTCGTTGAAGCTTTTTTATGAAGGGCTTTATTAGGCTGTCTTAAAGCGTGAAATAGCCCGCTTTAGATAAATATTTTTGCAAGGACGCTAGACCTTTTTGCGCTATAGATTAGTATGTGCCGACCTCTCTTACAGGGCTTGTTAACGTGTCTACATTCAATGACGCTATTGCTCTTAAACCGCTTCCCGAAAGTGCCTCTCCAGCTGCCAGCCCCGCCTCCAGTGGCCGCTTGCTGGAATTCGATTTACTGAGGGGACTTGCCATTGTGTTTATCGTGTTGGGGCACTCTGTAGTGAACTCCGGACACGGCTTTCCAGTGTGGCTAGAAAACCTGGTGCGTGGCGGTACCGGCGTTTTTGTTTTTATTTCTGGTTTCTTCTTCCAGCGGATCTTCTTTAAGCGTTTTGACTACAAAGACTTCATGGTGAAAAAGACCCTTAATGTCTTTTTGCCCTTTCTGTGTGTGTCGCTGGTTGGCTTAGTGCTGGAATTTTTCGGTGGGGTGCTGATTGACGGTGATACCGGCAAAACCGCCTTTGGTGCGTTGTGGCCCATTGTTCAGAACGGTTATGTGCTGTTCCCGCACTGGTATATTCCGTTCATCATGCTGACCTTTTTGTGCTCGCCGCTGCACATGCAATACATTCGCCTGCCACTGCAAGCGCAGCTCGGTACCTTGTTGGTGTTCTCTATTGTCGCCATTTACCTGCAACGGCCTTTGGGCAACGCTGACCCATTGCAGTCGCTGGTGTATTTCACCCCGTTTTATCTGTTGGGCATCTTGTATTCACAGCACCTTAGCTGGTTTCGGCTCTATTACCGCTATCTGTTTTGGGTAGCTTTGGTAGCGGTGGTGGTAACGGTGTGGCTGCAGTCACAAGTGTGGTTTCATATTGGTAACTACCACAAGGCGGCCTTTAAATTTGGCGGCGTTGATTTGCAATTCATCCAGAAGATGGGCCTGTGTATTGTGCTGATTGGTCTTTGTGAAAGGCTGATTTTTAAAGCCCTTTGCGACCACTTGGTGATGCTGGCTAACCTCAGCTTTGCCATCTTCTTTTTGCACCCACTGCTGGCCATGGTGTGGGGGAACGTGAAATACAGCTTGATACGCCATGGCCTGCTGGTGCCAAGCCATACCTTGGCTGAGAGCCTGTTTCAGTCCACGTTGCTGTTCCTGTTTATGCTCTATGGCACCGTGCTGATGATTAAGCTGCTGAAACCCCGCCTGGGTGACAAAAGCCGCATGCTGATTGGTTGTTGATTAAGGCGGCCTGCTGGCCGCCTTTACCGCTCATACGCCTCTACCCGCCGCTGATAAATAAGCCCATTGTCTAATGGTGTTGCCCACTCATAGCGTGAGTTACTAACGCGATATGCTGTAGTGGAGCATGCTATGTCTTTACCCTCTCCTTCTGATACAAGCCACAGCCAGCCTCGGCTGCAAAAGTGGTGGCATTTTTTTGATAGCTGGAAAGTGGGCATTATTCCGTTGCCTATTTTTGCCCTGGCTGGGGTGTTGATTGTGGTTGATGCCGTTGAAGGCAGCTTTCCCAGCAACATTGTGGTGATGACCGCCGTGCTTGCTTTTTGTGGCTTTGCCTGCGGTGAAATAGGCCACCGCCTGCCGTTGCTGGGCAAAATGGGGGCGGCAGCCATCTGCGCCACCTTTATTCCCTCGGCACTGGTCTATTACGGCCTGCTGCCCGACCCGATGGTGAAATCGGTTACCCAGTTTTTTAAATCATCCAACATTCTGTATTTGTATATCTGCTGCATCATTGTTGGCAGCATCATGAGCATGAACCGCAAGGTGCTTATTCAGGGCTTTATCCGCATTTTTATTCCCATGGCCTGTGGTGAAGTGGTGGGCATGTTGCTCGGTACCGGCCTAGGTATGGCGCTGGGGTTGGATGCTTTTCACACCTTCTTTTTTATCGTGCTGCCCATTATGGCTGGTGGCGTAGGCGAGGGGGCTATTCCGCTGTCTATCGGCTACGCCTCTATTTTGCATATGCAGCAAGGGGTGGCCTTTGGGCAAATACTGCCGATGGTGATGCTGGGCAGCCTTATCGCCATTATCACCGCCGGGGTACTGAATCTGCTGGGTAAACGTTACCCGCACCTTACCGGCGAAGGCCGCCTGCTGCCTGATGACAGCAAAGACGGCAGCACCAATCTTAATGAAGCGCCGCCCAGCCAGTTTGATGTGAGCACCGTTGCCTCCGGCGCTTTGTTGGCTATTTTGCTGTACATGATTGGTATGCTGGCTCAGCAATTTACCGGCTTGCCGGCACCGGTGGCGATGCTGTTTGTGGCGGTGCTGCTAAAGCTAAGCCAGGTGCTGTCGCCAAAAATGCTGGAAGGCTCCGGCATGGTTTATCACTTCTTTCGAAGCGCCGTTACCTACCCGGTGTTATTTGCGGTAGGGGTGGCTATTACCCCTTGGCAGTCGCTGATGTCTGCCTTCACGGTGGTGAACCTGTTGGTGATCATGGCAACGGTGTTGTCACTGATTGGCACCGGTTTTATTGTTGGCCGCAAAATGGGCATGTACCCGATTGATGTGGCCATAGTGTCTTGCTGCCAAAGTGGCCAAGGCGGCACCGGTGACGTGGCCATTTTGACCTCGGGTAACCGCATGGTGCTGATGCCTTTTGCGCAAATTGCCACCCGCATTGGTGGTGCCATTAATGTCTCGGTGGCGTTGTTGTTGCTGAACCACTTTATGGGCTAATGGCTTGGCGTAAAAAGGTCGGCTTTGGGCCGGCCTTTTTGCTGTTTAGGCGGTTGGATGTGAAATTTTCGCGCTCAATTTGTTGATTTATCTATCTAATTTAGCCTTTGGTGCGGCGCGGCTCACAATCAGTACATTCCGTAACTGGAAACCCCAGCCAAGCTTGGGCAGCATAAGGGCACTGTTTTTGTCAGGAGCCCTTCAATGAAGCGCCGTTTTCTCTTACTTGCCAGTGCCTTGCTGGCTATCGTTAGCCTGACCGGCATCGCCCATGCCGAGACCTATTCCTTCAAGGAAGGTAAAGATTACATCGCCATCAAAGATCCCATTAAAGTGGCGGGTGTGAAAGGGCCTTTTGTCATGGAATATTTGTGGCTCGGTTGCCCGCACTGCCAAGCGCTAAACCCACTGATGATGGATTATGAAGCCTCGCATCCGGCGGTGAAAATGGTACGCCGCCCGGCCATGGGCAATAGCCGCTGGGTGTATGACGCCCATGTGTTTTACGCCTTGTATAACACCGGCCATGGCAAGCTTTTTAACCAGCTGATGATGGTGTACCACAACCTGGTTGCCAAAGAGCACCGCCTGCCAGACATGGACGACCTGGAAGACTTGCAGCCGTTTTTGGATAAAAACAATATCGACGTTACCAAGTTTGCCGCTGCCATGAATAGCGATGCCACCATGAACGATTTAATGGTGTCGCTGCACGACCAGCAAAAACTCAAAGCCAACGAAGTGCCGTTTGTACTGGTGGGGGGCAAATACGAAATCAAGCTATCTTCCCTGGCAGGCAGCAAAGATGCCGAAGCGCGTTTAACTGCGCTGATTGACTACCTACTTGAAAAAGCAGCCAGAAGCTAAATCTATTGGCTGACCAAAACCCCGGCCAAGGCCGGGGTTTTTTATGGCCGTTTTCTGGTAAAAAGAAACCAAACAACGAGTCAGGAGCGGGTAATGCGCATAGTGGTGTTGGGGGCTGGCGGTATTGGCGGTTATTACGGGGCTAGGCTGCAAGCGGCGGGCCACCAGGTGTGTTTTGTGGCCAGGGGTGCACACCTTGCGGCCATGCAGCAACAGGGCTTAACCGTTAAGCATCCGGCGTTTACGCAAAACCTCGCGGTTGATGCTTGTAGCCTGGACGCCTTGGCCGCAAAGTTCCCGCCCAAAAGTGTTGATTTAGTGCTGCTGGCGGCTAAATCTGACGCAACTGCTAGCATGCTTTATGCCCTTAAAAACTGGCTTGAGGCGGGCTCCATGGCGGTGATGTCACTGCAAAACGGCGTTGATAACGAGGCCGCTATCAGCCAAGTGGTGGGGGAGGCCCGCACCTTGGGCGGTTTGGCGGTGTTTATCAGCGGCCATGTGGTTGCCCCCGGCAAGGTGCAAGCGCACGGCAACGGTGAACTGGTGTATGGCGCCTGGCCCAATGTCAACAATCGGCCAATGGCAACCTTGGCCCAGCAGCTTGCCCCGCTGTTTAGTGATGCTGGGATCAAGGGGGTGGCAAGCGATGACATTCGCCGCGAGCTTTGGCGCAAATTAATGATCAATAACGGCGTTAACCCAATTACTGCGCTAACCGGCTTTCGCCACGACCAGGTTTATGCCAAGCCGGCTTTGGCCAATACGGTGCGCCAACTGATGCGGGAAGTAGCCCTGGCGTCCACCGCCGAAGGGGTGAACCTGAGTGAGGCCGACGTTGAGGCGCTTTTTGCCCGGGTAGGGGCCTTTCCTTCGATGAAAACCTCAATGCTGGTCGATAGGGAAAAGGGCCGGCCCATGGAGCTAGACGCCATCTGCGGTGCGGTTTTAACGCGGGTGGCAAGCCTGGGTAAAACCGCGCCGGTTACCGAGCTGCTTTATGGCCTGTTAAAAGACAACATTACCTCATTACCCAGCCCCGATGCTTTTGCATCACCCTTAAAAAATTAAAGCCATCAGGCTGACTCGGTCGCGTTGCTTCTAAGCACTGCTTTAGGTGCGATGTTGTTAGAGGACGAGCCGATGAAAACGTCAGCCCTGTTGTTATTGGCGGCGTTAGCCGGCGCTGGCATATCTCCTTGCCACGCCGAGGCGCAAACGGGTGATATTTACTTATATGCCAAAGCGTTAGGTCAGCATTTCAGCAGTAGTTGGTGGCTGCGTAGCTATCATTTGGGGCATTTTTCTTACCGGCTGGTACGAAATAGCCAGCAGGGTAACCTCTATGTTCCTCTGGCGATTGATTGTAAGCACGGCGCTGTCGAGCTAGGGGAGGGCGTTGAGCACGATCAGGCCTTAAGCCACGCCGACACCCTTAAAAAGGTGCCCAAACAAGCCATTTATGAAGCCAAGCAGTGGCTTTGCCAGCGCCACGCCTTTAGCGGCTAGGTTTGCGCGGCAGCGCTTATGCCCTAACATGGCCAGCCGCTATCTAGGCAAACGCATCTGTTAAAGGGAGTTAACCGTGAAGTACCTCGGAATATTGTTGCTGCTTTTGGTTGCGGCGGCGCAGGCCAATACGCCAGTGGCATTTCGCTACAAGGATTGGGACACCCAATGCGACAACGTGGGTACCTGCCGCACCGCTGGCTACACCAGTATTGGCGATAACATTGGCAGCAATGCCGCACTGGTGTTCACCCGCCATGCCGGCCCCAAGCAGCCGGTGTACGGCAGTTTGTATCTGGACAGCTTTGACCGCAGCAGCGCCGCGCCGCCCATTTTTAGCCTGTGGTTAAACGGTAAAAGCTTAGGGGAAGTACCGGCCGACCTGGTGTTAACAGCAAGCCAGGTTACTGCCCTGGTCAACGCCTTGCCGGGTAGCGCCCACATTGCTGTTAAAGGTGCCAGTAAAACCTGGCATATCTCCGATGCCGGAGCCAGCGCCGCTTTTCGTAAAATCGATGTTGTACAGCAGCGCCTAAACACGCCAACGGCAATGCTGGTTAAGGGCAGTCGTGCTGAGTCTCAGGTGCCGGTAGGCCCCAAGCTGCCGCATATTCGCGCGGCCAAGGTGATAGATAACAAAGCGCGGATAGTAAAAAAAGACGACCCTCTATACCGCCCGCTGGCCGCATTGATGACAACCGCGCTGCATCATTACTGCGACATGCCAGACAGTTTTCGCCAGGGTAGCGCCTACCTGCAACAGATCCACTACGCCCGGCTAAGTAGCGACAAAGCCTTGGTGATGCAGATGTGCTGGACGGCGGCCTATAACGAGGGCTATTTGGCTTTGCTGATAAACACCAAGCCGCCTTACCAACCGGAGCGGGTAACCGATTCGGCTTCTTACTATTCGGGCGCCACCTTAATGCTGGAGCAAAAAGGCCGCGGCTACGGTGATTGCAGAACCTTCAAGCGCTGGGATTTTGACGGCAGCCACTTTGTGAAAAGCGGCGAAACCAACGATGGCCCTTGCCGCGGTATACCTGGCGGCGTGTCTTTAGACATCTATGACGCGGTGATTGAAAACCATAACTAGCGGCAACCAAGGCCAGTAGCGCTGGCCTTTTTGTATCCGGTTATTTAAGCCGCAAGGAAAGGCTTTGGCTTAAGGCGTTTAATTAATTTTATTTTTAATTATGCCTAATGCGAATTTTAAATTTAAAGTTCGGTTGCTTTAATATTCATCGCCATCATATTTGCATCATTGTATTAACTTGTTAAACTTCGGCTACGCTAAAGGGAGCTAAAGGATTAGCAATAAATGAATAAGGAACACCTTCCTAAACTGCTGTCATGGGCTTCCCTGTTAATCGCCTTAATCGCAATCTCATTTTATTCTTTAGGCTCGGATACCATGACGCTATTTGCAAAAAAAGTCCCCATTAACCTGTCGCCCGAGATCAGTGGTGTTATCAAGGATAACGGCAAGCCCGTGGCCCACATTGAGGTGGAGCGCTCGGTCTACCTGAATTTTACCGGTGACTACTACACCGACAAGGTGCTAACCGACAGCAACGGGCAATTTCACTTTCCTGAAAAAACCGCCGAGTTGAAAAAACCTTCCAACTTAACCACCGTCGTTAAGCGCCATGAGTTGTATGTGGAATATAAAAATAAACATGTTCCCATCTGGTTTATGAATATTCATACCTTAAACCCGGTTAAGGTGATTAATGAAAAACTGCAAGGCTTAAATTGCGACCTGAATAATCAAGAACAACAATTTGATTTTGAAGACAGCGACTATCCGGCGAGTACTTTTTCAACCCTCACCTTGTGTCGATGGAACGACAATTAATTTGGCAACCAAACAAAAGGAGTTGTTATGCCCTCTGTTACCCCCAGAGTCGCCTCGCAGTTGGCGCTGCTAACCTACGATATTGAATCGGCTGACCGCTATGGCAATTACCGCTTTACCGTGCCCCCTGAGACTGGCCGTGTCTTTGAGATAGACGCTAACCCGGTGCTGGGGCAATCCGGCTTTGCCTTGCTGCGTAAAAAGCTGGGTTTTTGCTTGGTGGGTAAAGGTATTGGCCCCTATGAAGGCGACCATGTCATTGCATTGCGTGGCACGAATCCAGGCAATGTTGTGGATGTGCTCACCGACCTTAATATTGGCGTTACCACCGCCGAGAACGGCTCGTTGGCGCATTACGGTTTTGTGCACACCTTTGCCTCTTTCAAGGCTGCCTTGAAGTCGTATCTAGATAAAAACCCTGGCCGCGGCACCATTCACTGTATTGGCCACAGCCTGGGCGGCGCCCTGGCAACCCTGACCGCCGATTGGGCGAAAAGGCAATACCGGCGGCCGGTCAAGCTTTACACCTTTGGTTGCCCGCGGGTGGGTTACTCCGGCTTTGCCCGCAACGTAACGGCCAGCATCGATAAAATTTACCGCTGCACCCATGGCGCCGACCCTATTCCCAAAGTGCCGCTGTGGCCCTTCTATCATGCCCCTTATCAAGGCAGTGAATACCGCTTGGACGGTTCTACCGGCTTTAGCGGCGCCGCCCACGGCATGGGCGCCGACGGCGTGCCCGGTTACCTTAATACCGCCAATAAAAGTGACTGGGGCAGCGTTAAAATTGAGTCGGATAACTTTTTAAGCCGGCCCGTGCATTTGACCTACGAAAACCGCCACCAGGCCTTTTGTAGCGGTGCCTGGTCAGACAAAATCTCGGCCTTTTTACTGCAAATACTCAAAGCGGCTGGCGTTACCATCCAGTTTGCCTTGACCTCGGGCTTTTCCATTTACGACTTTATGGCCCAGCGCTTGGAAGACATTGCCAAGCTGTCGGTAAAATTTGCCAAAGATGTAAAGGCGCTACTTGGCCACATGCTGGCTTTTGCTGGCCGCTTTGTGAATATCACCATCGAATTCACCAGCAAATTCATCCGCTGGGTGTTCGATATTATGCTCAAATCCCTGGGCCGTCTGGTTCGCCAAGCGCTGAAATAAGCGAATAAAAAAGGGCGCCTAGCGCCCTTTTTTATTGCTCGCGACGATTTATCTATGGCAGAACTTGCTTATTAAGTCTGGTGGCTTAGGTCAACTAGCGCAGTGCATTATTGTAATGTCATTTTTTTACCAATGGATGGCGACACACCGATAATGCTGCCATAGAAAATACCATTTCCTGAGTAATCTTTTGTCATGCCACCCGCGATAGCTTTTTTAAGTTTTTTATTTTGGGTTAATTTACTAAGTGTGGAAGTTATTTCATCTTTTTTAGTAGCTGAGATGATTAGACCGCAGACCTTGTCTGAACAAGCGACTTTATCAATATTAACGTCAGACGGAATGCTGTCAGTAAGCATGCTGTACAGGGTGTTTTGATTATCCGCTGCTGACTGTGAGGTGGCATGTTCCTCTGTTTTATCAAGTGCTTGCCGAAGGTCATCTATTGATAGTCTCGATATGATTTGGGTGTTAAATAAAATGCTGTTGTTGTTCGAACTAATGGCGTTATCTAGATTATCCATGACCAAGTCTTTTTTATTTTTATCTACAGTGTTATGCCACTTATCAATCTTTTTAGGTGTTGAAGATTCGTTGCGCTGAGTATTGATAACGACTTTTTGTTCTTTCTCTAATTTTGTATTTATCGTAGATTGCGATGTTTTTTTTGATTCTGCTATTTCTTTTGACGCTTGATAAAAGTGAATGGAAAGCGAAACGACGAGTAATGACAGTAAAGCAATAATCAATGTTTTTGTTGTTAAGCGCATATCGAGTCCCTTCGTTTAGTCCTTTAAGTAATCACTACCCTATGAGGCCATGACTCTTTAGTCACCATCAATACCACATTGCTGTCCTGGTTGTCGCTGCAGCTCATGTGGCGATCTGCGGCTACAAGCCATGTCGGATAAGACTCTGGTTGCGAAGCGGGATAAGGTGTGCGGGGAGTATGAAAGGCAGTAAGGGCTGGCCCACGCCTAGGAGTTGCAGGTAACGAAACAGGTTTTGTACGTTTTTCTTGCTTTTTTGTGTCTGCCTTGTCACCTTAATGCCTAGTGAATAGACGCCAGGGACAGGCTGCTGTACTCACCCGCCCCGGGCTAAGTCAGAGGAAGACGCTATGGCCAAGTTTCTCAATACCAGTGCCACCAATTACTTTCTGAAAGAGCTGATCAAAGCTCTGAATGCAGGGGGGCGCCCCTGCACGCGCCCTACTTTGTTTACGCACAAAGTAGGCAAAGGCACAGCCCACGTTCCGCGACGTCCTTGCTTCCAGTCGTTTACCGCCGACCGCTTCACACGTGTTCCAGACACGTCTTCCGCTCTTTCGGTATCCCTACCTCAAGTCAGCTCCCACTCCCTACAGCAAGGCGCAGCACTTAACGGGCGGAAAAGCAGATGGCTTCGTTATCGTGATGATTTTATTGAGATGGTGGTGAGGGTGTCTTTTGCTTTTGCCCAGAAACACGTCCTAAAACCGCCGAGATGCTCGACAAGCTGGTAACCGGCGGTTACCTGGAAATCAAAGAGAACCGCCACTTCATCACCGAAAAAGGCAAAGACGCCGGCGGTGAGTTCCGTATGAGTAAACGCTTTGGGATGAACTTCTATAATTTATGAGCATTTTCTACATTTAATTTTAACTACTTTAAATTTTTTTACATGGATCACTAATGAAAGATGCACAAAAAGTTATAACACTTTTCCGAAAGTATGGTTTTGAATACAGAGGTAATATTTCCAGTAATGATTACCTTGCTTTTACATATAAGTCTGGTTTTTTTCACAACGCTGAGTTGGTTTCTCTATATCCAAATGACAAATCTAAAATAGAAAAGGAAATGGAGTCATCTCTTCGAAGCCTAGAACGTTTAGGTTTTTCTACAAAAAAATCATTTTATGATTCTATTGATGATTTAGAAAAAGCATTGTTTGATGGTTTTTTTAACGTTAGAGATTGGAGAGCTAAAACTAGAAAAGAATATGATGAACACTCCGACAAGATTCTTAAATCGCTACCTTCAGATGCAGTGAATTACAATTACATTAATGTCCCTTACTTGAAGAATGGAAAATTATCTGAAATTGATTTGATAAAAGATGTTTGTAGCAGCCTAACATTAGATGGACCTTTGTTGTCGATCATAGAAGCTCCAGCTGGTTTCGGTAAAACATGTACCTCATATGAAATAATAAATAAACTGGCTAATAATAATGATCGTGGACCTATTCCATTTTTTACTGAATTTTCTCGTGACAGACAAGCTAGAATATTTAGCCATATATTCATTCGAGAGGTAGATAGATCGTTCAACTCTGTTAGTTCAGATGTCGTTATAGAGGAGGTGAAGGGAGGGCGAATAGTTGTTGTATTAGATGGATTTGACGAAATACTACATGACAGCGGCTCTGATATAGATTCTAGTAGTAAGTTTGAAGAAGCAGAGCCAATGCTAGAAACTATTGGTGAGCTATTGACCGATAACGCTAAAATCATTTTAACGTCTAGACGCTCAGCTATTTTCGATGGCGAAGTCTTCAGTGAATGGATGGAGAGATACTCTGATAAGTTCAAAATAAATCGGTACCGATTAGAAAAGCCAGAAGTTAAGGATTGGTTGTCACCATCTCGTTTACGAATGATTTCAGAAACTGAAATCAATATTACTAGATTATCTAACCCAGTTTTACTTAGTTATCTTAGGTTTGTTGACGATGTAACTTTTTCAAGCCTTTGTGCTAATACAGAAAAAGTAGTCGAGCAATACTTTAAGTCGATGCTTGAAAGAGAAATGGATAGGCAACAGTTGAGGATGAGTCCTGATCAGCAAAAAGAATTTTTAAAAATAATAGCATCTGATATGTGTGATAATGACTATACATCTGATTCAAAAGAGAGGTTAATAAACACAATAAAGGAAAAAGCTGGTTCAATAATAAATGAAGTTAGAAAATTATACTCGCCCAAGGATAGACCAACTATAGATAAGTTGGCCACAACATTATCTAATCATGCCTTTTTTGACCGAAGTAATCGAAAAGATGGGCACATAGAATTTATAAATGAATTCGTATTCGGTAATTACATCGCTGAAAAAATAATTGAATGTGAAGGTAACTGGATTTCCAGTGATGAACGTTTTGTCGAGCCAGCAGTATCATCTTATGCTCCAAGGAGTGGAGCAGAGAGATTAAATCTATGGGTTGGATTATCTGAGATGAAATATTTCTTAGATCCCTCATCAAGAATGAAGTTTGAATGGATGTTGACTGGTGATATTTCTGAAGATGGATACGCTGGAGTTGAAATTTCATCACTAAATATAAGGTCCACCGATTTTTTTAAAGAAGGTATTATTAAGGATTGTGTTTTTAATGATTGTACCTTCAATGACTCATTCTTCTATTTTTCAAATTTTCATGAAGTGACTTTTATCAACTGTAACTTTTGGGATTGTGAGCATTCTAAACTATTGGACAATGTTAACTTTTATAATTGCAAATCTAATAACGAGTTTGTTCAGGATGAAGAAATCGAAGACTTAGTAGAAGATCAGTCTGATTTTCTTACGGATGTTGAAAAGTATATACTTCATAAAATATGGCCTATTGGCAGCACCAGTATTGAACGATTGCATCATTTTATTGGTATCTTTTTTAAGACGAATGATTTTACAAAGAAAGAAATAACTAAAGGGATTAGAAAACTTAAACAAAGAGGTATTTTACAAGATGCACATAGTGTAAATTTTGTAGAGATAAATAAAGAAAGATTTAGTGATATAAAAATTCTAATGGGGAGGAGCTAGTCTTATGAATATTTCCCCAGCAGCTATCGAGAAAAACTTAGTTGAAGAAATATCTTCAAAACTAGATTCGGTCGGATTAATGTATCGAATATTTTCTAGATTGAAAAGTGAACAGTCTCTAAATAATAAGATTGAATCAAACGATGAGTATGGGAATTCAAAAAAAATACAAGACTTAATTGGTATCAGAGTTGTACTATATTTCAGTGATGATATTGAAACTGTAAGAAAAATTGTATCATCAAAATTCGACGAAAAGTCTAATGATGTAAGTATTGATGAAGTTAAAAAAGAAGAGTTTAGAGCTATAAGATACAATATTGTATATTCTTTACCTAGTAATGACTTTTCATCTTTTGAATTTAATAGTTCGACTGATTTTATTGATAGTACTTTTGAACTTCAGATTAGGACTATATTTTCTGAGGGATGGCATGAGATTGAGCATGATCTTCGGTATAAGTGTAAAAATGATTGGAATGGTTACGATGGAGAATCTAGATTGCTCAATGGTGTTTATGCATCCCTAGAAAATAGTGAGTGGACTATGATTAAGATTTTTGATGAACTTGCCTATAGTCATTATAAATCAAGGCAGTGGTCAGCAATGATTAGACAGAAATTTCGATTAAGATTTGTGGATGAGAGTTTAGATGATGATATTTGTAATATTTTAAGTAATGATGTTGAACTTGCAAAAAAGTTCTTTAGAGTAGAACGAAGTTTCTTGATATCGGAAATGAATCGACTTGGATTCTATTTCCCAATGAAGATTAATAATGTTTTTTATTTTATGAACATAATATCTGTAAAAGACCAAATGATTTTTAAAAAAACACCAGCTCTTATGATGGAAGAAATGAATGGTTGATTACCAGCTGTAAATTTCCTATGTAGTAGCCATAGTGATTTTGGCAATTTAATTGCGTTGTTTCCTAAATCAGACAAGGAAACGCAGGCACCAGTTGGGCTGGCTGCCCTTGAGAGTTATAAGAGAGACCCACTTTGAATCTCTCATAAAGTCAAAGTGTTGCAACGAAGGCCGCGAACGAATAGCAACCTCGGGAGCTGCTTGATGCAGCTCTCCCGCCCGTTAAGTGAAGCGCTGAGCCGTCGGGAGCGTGAGCTGACGCGAGACAGGGATGTCGAGTGAGCGGAAGACGCGTCGGGGCGAAGCTTGCACAGTGAAGCACCGCTTCGCTGCTGCTGAGCGTGAGCACAGGACGTGCGAACCGGAATGAGCCGCCAGGGAAGGCTGACAACTCATTCGCTATTCGAAGCGACTTGCGAAGAAGAAGCGACAAATTTGCCTGGAGCAAATTTGAATATCGGAGCTTGCGACGATTACCCGCCAGGGCGAGGACCAAGGATGGTCCGAGTAAACATGGGCCTTGGTTTTGGTTGGGCAGCCCCGCTGACTTTTGCCGACAACCTTGTCAGGAACAAGGTTGAACATCGGAGCCAGCGACGATGGCCCGAAGGGCGAAGGCCAGGGACGGCCTGAGTAAACAAAAGTACCCCGCCTGCCGGTGCGGGAACCGGCGTATAAAGCAACTTTCAGTTAAAAACCGAACCTGCTGGTGGCAGCAAACTTACCCAAACGCTTCGCGCAACCCCGAAGCACGTTCAACCTTCCTCTCCACCGCCGCCGCCAATAACCCCAACTTCGGCGCCGCCAGGGTAAAACACGACTTAGCGCGGGTAATGCCGGTATAAACCAGCTCGCGGGTTAGTACCGGGCTTAGGGTGTCGGGCAGCACCAGTACGGTGTGGTCGAACTCCGAGCCTTGGGATTTATGCACCGTCATGGCAAACACGGTTTCCACATCAGAAAGGCGCGAGGGCAGTACCCATTTGATGCCGCCCACCACCGGGAAGGCGACCCGAAGCCGCTGGCTGCCGTCGGCTTCCACTACCCTAAGGCAAATGCCCACGTCGCCGTTCATCAGTTCCAGGGTGTAGTTATTGCGGGTTATCAGTACCGGGCGGCCCTCGTACCAGCCGTGGTCGTTTTCCAGCTGGCCGTTGGCTTTTAAGGCCTCGGCTATTTGCTGGTTTAACCCTTCCACCCCAAAGGGGCCTTTTCTTAGGGCGCAGAGCATTTGAAAACGGCCAAAGGCGGCCAGCACCTTGGCGGCCCAGGTATCGCGGTCGCTGCTGCGCTCGGCATTCAGCACCTGCAAATAACCCCGGTAACCGTCGATGGCAAGGCGAGACAGGGCCACGCCGTCGTCTTTGATGGGCAACAGCTTTAAATCGTCCCGGTTTTCACGCAGCAGCTTTAACGCCGCTTCGCTTTGGCCGAGGTTCACCGCCCGCGCCAGTTGGCCTATACCGGAATCGCTACCAAAGCGGTGGCTGACCCTAAGCATGGCCCGGCATTGGGCCAGGGCACTTTGCCCTTGGGTAAAGGCCGCCAGGCTTTCGCCGCAAAGGCCCTCTAGAAAGCGCTGGGTGTCGGCATCGTAACCGCCCAAATCGGCCCCTTGGCACAAGTCCCCCAGCACAGAGCCGGCTTCTACCGAGGCGAGCTGGTCTTTATCCCCCAGCAAAATAAGCTGAGCCGAGGCGGGCAGGGCATCCAACAGCGCGCTCATCATCTCCAGGTCCACCATCGAGGCTTCGTCCACCACCAGTAAATCCAAGTGCAGCGGGTTTTGGTGGTGGTGGCGAAAGTGGCGGCTTTGGGGAATAACGCCCAAAAGCTTATGAAGCGTGGTCACTTCCACCGGAATGGCCGCTTTTACCGCATCTGGCAGCGCCAGCTTTTCTACGGCGCCGCGAATGGATTCGGTCAGCCTTGCCGCCGCCTTGCCGGTGGGGGCAGCAAGACCAATACGCAGCTTTTGGCCGCCGGCCTGCGCCAACTGCTGCTTAAGGCCCAACAGGCGCACCACAGTGGTGGTTTTGCCGGTGCCTGGGCCGCCGGTGATGATGGTAAAGGGCATGTGAAAGGCAAGGCCGCAGGCGAGCTTTTGCCAATCGAGCCCCGGCGCGCTAAAGAGGGCGTCGAGCTGCGGTTTAAGCTCGGGGCTGACTGCCATGGGCGCAAGGCGGCTGCTGATATGGCCCGCCACCGCTTGTTCAAAGCGGTAATTGCGGCGCAGGTAAAGGCGGTTTTCCACCAGCACCAGCGGGCTTGCCTCACTGCTGACCAGCGGCGAGCCCTTGATGGCCGCCAGCCAGCTTTCAAGTTGACTGCCTTCTAAAAGCTCCGACGGCTTGGTGGGCATTTCCTCCCCCACATCGCCCTCGGGCGGCAAGGAGAGGGTGGCGTCGGCGTCCAGTAAGGTGGCGCTTAAATCCAGGCAGATATGGCCACGGCCATATTGGTGGGAGCAAAGGGCGGCGGCCAGCAGCAGCGGCTCTGGGTGCTGGGCTCCAGCTCTTTAAGCCAGCGCACCAGAGCGCGGTCGATGCGACGCAGCCAGCCCCGTTCTACCCAGGCATCCAGTAACTCAAGCATGGGTATCTCCCTCGAACATGGCGTCTAGGCCCTCAATGAGTTCGCGCTGGGGGCGGTCCAGGTAGCAGTGGCCGCCGCGCAGGAATAAATACACGGCGCCGCCCAGGTGCTGGTCGTAGTCATAATCGGGGATGCGCGATTTTAACAAGCGGTGCAGGGCCAACAGATAAATCACGTATTGGAGGTCGTAGCGTTTTTCGCGAATGGCCTCACTCATCGCCTGCTGGCTGTAGGCGCTGTCGCCGTCCCCTAAGTGATTGGATTTGTAATCCAGCACGTAGTAGCGGCCATTGTGCTCGAACACCAAGTCGATAAAGCCCTTGAGCATGCCGTTCAACTCGCCGGGGCTGAGCATGGGCCGGCCGTGGCCGCCGAGGGTGTGGCGGTGTACCAACAGATCCATTTTCTGTAAATCCACATGCTTGGCCGAGAACCAGAACTCCATCTCCGCCTGGTAGCTATCAAGGGCGCCCAGGGCCACCGCCTCGCCGTTTGGCAGCGGCAACGGTTTATTGATAAGCGCCACAAACCAGTTAGCCAGAGGCGTTAGCCACCGCTCCCAGCCGCGCGGCATAAGGCGCTGGGCCAGCAGCTTTTGCGCCTGAGGCTCGCTAACCTTGCCAAAGCCTTCATCGGCGGCCCATTCAAACAGGCCATGGAGGAAGGTGCCGGGGCCGGGGCCACGGGGGAACTGGTGGATGGAGTCTGACAGCGCCTTGCTTTGGGCCTCTTGTTCCTCGTCGGGGTTATTGAGGTTTTCCGCCAAGGGGGTGGCGATATCGCTTTGCCAGTCTTGGGTGCGCAGCGCCGAGTAAGAGGCGATATACCAGCGCTCGGCCGGCGGCGCCTTAAATTCGCGGGCCGCCACCAGCGGCAATGGTTGGGTTTTCGGCTGGTACTGCATATCGGTAACGTCGGGCGCGGCGCTTAGCACCATATCGCTACAGCCAGCGGCGAGCCTGGCAAAAGCCTCGCCCACAGCGCCGTTGTCGATGGGAGCGCCGCCGGTCAAGAGATACCCGAAGGCACCGCGGTGCAGGTCGTTCTCGCCCTTCTTGCCGCTGCGCTGCATTTTCACCGGTGCCAGCCCCAAAAAGCAGGCGTGGCGGGGGCGGGTGAGCGCCACGTATAAAAGGCGCATGTCTTCGGCCAGCCGCTCTTTTTCGGCCTTGGCGTAGGCGCCGTCGGTTTTCTCTACGTCCAGCACCGCCTTGCCGCTGTCGTCGTGGTAGCGGATGTAGGGGCCCTGGCGGTCTTCTTCGCGGTAGCCCATCACAAAGGGCAGGAACACCAGCGGGTATTCCAGGCCCTTGGACTTGTGGATGGTGATGACTTTGACGAGGTCGGCGTCGGATTCCAGGCGCAGAATTTCTTCGTCGCCCGCCGCCGGGTCGGCCACCGCCTCACTTAGATAACGAATCAGCGCCTGCTCGCCATCGAGCTTGGCCGCCGCCCCTTGCAGCAGTTCCGCCAGATGCAACAGGTTGGTAAGGGACCGCTCACCGCCTGGGCTTGCCAAGAGCCGCGCCGGAATCGAAAAATCGCTTAACAGTTGGCGCAGCATCGGCAGTACCCCGCGCTGGTGCCAGCGCAGCTGGTAGCCTTTAAAGCGCTCCACTTGCTGCTCAAAAAGCAGCTCGTCCTGATTGAGGGTATCGAGCCAACCGAGGCTCAGCTCCAGCACCGGCGCTGCCAAGGCGGCGCGCAGCAAGCGGCCGTCTTCCGGCTCGGCGCAGGCGGCCAGCAGCGCCAGCAAATCCCGCGCCTCGCTGGCGGCAAATACCGATTCTTTGTCCGACAGGTACACCGACGCCACGCCACGGGCAAAAAGGGCGGCGCGAATGGCGTCGGCTTCGCCCCGGCCCCGCACCAGCACCGCCATATCGGCTGGGCGTAACGCTGTGAGTGTGTCTTCACTTTTAAAGGTGGCGTCGCTATTGAGCATGGCCACCATTTGGCTGGCGCAGCGCTCGGCCATCAGCTTGCGGTATTGGCCGCCAGACACGGCGCTATCCAGCGGCAAGTGCCAGCCGGTCATGGCCGGTACCGGCGCGCCGTTCATCACCAATTGTTCCTTGCGGCCATTGGCCTTGACGGCCTCAAAGGGAATTTCGTCAAACAAAAAGCTGTTGGGCTGCTGGCTAAACACCTGATTGACGGCGCTGACCAGCCCCTGGGTGGAGCGGTAGTTGGTGTCCAGGTGGTAATGGCGGCCAGCGGTAGCGCGGCGGGCTTTTAAATAGGTAAAGATGTCGGCGCCGCGGAAGCCGTAAATGGCCTGCTTGGGGTCGCCAATCAAAAACAGCCCGGTTCTGGCTATTGCGCTCGCCGATACCGCGTTGGCTGCCTCCTCAGACTGCTCATGTACTGTGTGTACACTGCGCGTCTTCGTCGTTGCCGGCCTTGTCTCGGCTTCGCTTATCACGCCAGAACGGCTGTTTTGTTCGTCTAAGAAGTCCTCTTCTTCCCCGGCATTTTCAAGATCATAGATGTTGGCGAAGATCCGAAGCTGGGTCGGGTCGGTGTCTTGGAATTCATCAATCAGGGCGATGGGGTATTGGCGGCGGATCACCTCGCTGAGCTCCGGGCCTTTGTGTAGGGCCTGGTCGAGGCGGGTAAGAAGGTCGTCAAAGCCCAGGGTGGCGCGCTGGTGTTTTTCTTGCTCCAGCCGGGCCTTTATCCAGCCGGCGGCGTGTTTGGCTAAATCAATATCGGCCTTGGGCAGCTTGGCGCGGGCGGCCAGGATGGCGCTCAGGGCATCAATGCCGGGGTGGCTCATGATCGCCACATTGGCCTTGGCGGCGTCTTCCAGGCCTTCGGGGCTAAAGCGCTGCCAGTGTTTGTCACTTATGTCCGGCAGCAGGGCGTCGGAGTCGACCCAAGCTTTTAATGCTTCAAGCCAGCCTTCCAAGGTAGCAATGCGCACCTTGTTGCCGTTGAAATCCTTATTGGCGTGGGCGGCCAGCATGGCGGCACAGAAGTCATCCAGCAAGTGGCGCCATTGCTCTTTAACCGGCGCTAGCAAGGCCTGCTGGCGCTCGCTAATGTCAGCCAGCACCTCGCTGGCGCTCACCACTGGCGGCTCGGCCCAGGGCAGCCAGGGGCGGATGGCGGCATGGAGCTTGGCAGGGCTGTTCCAAAGCTCTGCCACCACCGACACATCGGCCAGGGGGTAATACTGGCTGCGCCAATAATCGGCCAGCACTTGCTCAAAGAGGTGGCGCTGGTCGGTTTCCAGGGTCAGTTCAAACAGGCTGTCGGCGGCAAAAGCGTGGGTGGCCAGCATGCGGTTGCACCAGCCGTGAATGGTGTAAACGGCGGCTTCGTCCATCCACTGGGCGGCCAGTTCCAGGCGGCGGGCGCAGCCCGGCCACTGGTCCTCTGGATATTGGCCTTTAAGGGCGGTTACCAAAGGGTCGCCCGCCAAAGTGCCGCGAAACACCTTGGCCGCTTCCACCAGCCGGGCGCGAATGCGGTCTTTGAGCTCTTTGGTGGCGGCGTCGGTGAAGGTTACCACCAGAATTTGTGGCGGGGTAAGCCCCTTAAGCACCAGCCGCAGGTAAAGGGCGGCGATGGTAAAGGTTTTGCCGGTGCCGGCGCTGGCTTCAATAAGCCGGGTGCCAAAGAGCGGAAAGGTCAGGGGGTTAAGGTGCTGGCTCATTGCACGGCCTCCGTCAGCGGCGCGTAAAGGCTCTGGGCCAGGGCCTTGAAGTGGTCTGTGTCCATATCATTAAAGCTTGGGTAAGCGCGGGCGCAGTAAAGGTCTTGCTCTCGCTCGCCGGGGCTGAAATCGTCGCCGTCATAGGCTTTTTGGGCGGCAGCGATGGCCGCCTCCTCGCCTTTTTCCAGCGCCGCCAGATAGGCAAAAGCGGTTTTGGGCGCCACCGGCAGCGGGCCATTAAGGGCCGCTTTGAAGGCCGCCAGAATGGGGGCGGCGTTTTGCGGCCCACCGGCCAGGTGCAGCTCGGCGTCGGGGGCCAAGAGTTTACTGTCCACAAGATGGCCTGTGCCGTTTGCCAACAGATGCCCGGCCCAGAGCCGCAGCAGGGCGTGGTATTTCACTTTTTTGCCAGCCATGACGCTGGTGGGGCGCAATTGCAATTGCAGACGGTCGCCGTTTTGGCTTTGCCGCACTTCTAGCCAATCGGCAAAGCCGTCAGTGGCCAGCTCCAGGGCTTTTTCCTGCGGGTAGCTGGCTAGTAGCCCTTGCGCCTTGGCGGCAAGATCGGTGGCCGCTTCCACCACGCCGCCAATGGCCGGTTCGGCAAAGCCTGCCAGCGGCAGGGCGCCGCTGCCTTTAAGGCGTTCGAGTTCCCTATCCAATGTGCCGTCCAGGCTAGCGGCCAGCAGTTGGTCGGTAAGCTGGTATTGCTCCAAGGCGTTTAGGGTAAAGGGCTCGTCTTCGGCTAGCACTTGTTGCTCGTTGCCTAAATAGATTTTGAGCCGTTCGTTGAAAAACAGCTGGCAGGGCGAGCGCAGCAACTTGGCCAGCAGCGCCAAGTCGGCGCTGGGGGTTTCAGTGAGCGGTGCCACGCTGTGGCTAGCCGCAAGCTCGGGGGTATCTAGCACCTGGCGCCATTCCCGGGCAAAGCTGCTGAGGCTGCCGCCCTCAAAATATTGGCGGCTAAAGGGCTGCAAGGGGTGCTGGATAATGGCCGGTGGCTGCTGCCAGCCGCCTTCTAAATAATCCAGCAACTGGCCCAGCAGTACCGACGGCGGCCGCTCGGTGTTGTCTTGCACGCTGCGCCCCACCCAAGACAAATAAAGGGTATCGCGGGCCGACAGCAGCGCTTCTAAAAAAAGGTAACGGTCATCTTCGCGGCGAGAGCGGTCACCGGGCCGGTATTGGCCGGGCAGGCTCATCAAATCAAAATCCACCGGCGCCACTGAGCGCGGGTAGTCGCCGTCGTTAAGGCCCAAAATACACACCAGCCTAAAGGGAATGGCGCGCATCGGCATCAGGGTGGCAAAGTTCACCGAGCCTGCCAAAAAGCGCTGGGCCAGGCCGCCGTCATCGAGCATGCCAAGCCAGGCGTCGCGCACTAGATGTAGCTCAATGGCCTCATCAAAGCGGGCCTCAACGCAGTGCTCTAACCAGGCGTCCAGGGCCTGGCTGAGCTGCTCGAGGGTGAGGCGCTCGTCGCTGTCTTGAGCGGTAAAAAGGTCGCTCAGCAGCTGGCGCAGCAGCGCCGCCCAGTTTTCGGGGCTTTGGGGCTGGGCAAAGGCCTGCCAGTAATATTCCAGCAGCGCAATTAAGTCAGCAAGGCTACCGGCGGCGCCAGCGGCCAGGCCCGCTACTTCGTCATAGGGTTCGATACCGGCAAAGCGGCCAGCGTTGCCCTGGGCATAGCCCAGCAGCCAGCGTTTAAGGCCAAACTGCCAGCTGTTTTGTTCCAGGGCCGGCACGCCAAGGGCGGCGCGCTGCTGGCCGTTAAGGCCCCAGCGGATACCGGCGCCGGCTATCCAGTCTTTTAGTTGCGGCAAATCCGCTTCGCTAAGGCCAAAGCGTGCCCGCACCGCCGCTAGGTCCAGAAGATCGGACAGATCGCTGACCGCAAAGCGCCACTGCGGCAGGGTCAGCAGTTTATCCAGCGCCACCAGCAGCGGGTTTACGTCGCGCTCGGTACGGTCAGACAGGGTAAAGGGAATAAAGCGCGGGTCGCGCCATTCCAGTTGGCCGAACACTGCCTCGATATGGGGCGCGTAGGCCTGGATGTCCGGGGTCATCACAATAATATCCCGCGGCTTTAAGCCCTTTTCCATCTGGGTGAGCAGAAAGTCTTGCAGCACTTCCACTTCCCGCTGGCGGCTGTGGGCCGATACCAAGCGAATGGAATCGTCAGCGGTGGCGCGCTTTTCTGCTGGCAGCGGGTTTAAATCAAGAATGTCTTGCTGCACCTGGCCCAGCACTGACTCGCCGTAACCGGAGAACAAGTCAATTTGCTGGAAATCGGCGCGGTAGTGGTCGGGCTCGTCGTAGCGGGATAAGAGGCCAATGTAGTCGCGCCCTTGTTTGCCCCAGGAGGCCAGCAGCGGGTTGGCGCTGGCGTGCAGCTCGTCGTCGCTGGGCTCTAGCGGTAGGCCGGGTTTACGCTGCTGGCGCTTTTGCTCAAGGCGCAGCAAATCGCGGCCATCGACGATATCGCCCCAAAAGTGCTGGCAGGGGTTGGCCACAAACAGCAGTACCTGGCAGTGCTGGCTGATGGCGTCCAGGGCTTCGAGCACTTGGCTTGGCAGGGAAGAAATGCCAAATACGATCAAACGCTCGGGCAGCCCCGCTGGGCGGCTGCCCAGCGACTTGGCAGCGGCTAAAAAACGCTGATGCAGCGCCGAGCGGGAAATACCGGTTTGCTCGCTTTGCATATCAGCCATCAAGGCGCGCCACAGCGCCGGTTGCCAAAGGTGGTCTTCGGCTAGCGCGCGCGCCTCACCGCGGGGGGTAATAAGCCGGTCAAAGCCGGCTTCCCAGTCGGCCAGCCAGTCGGCGCGGTACATTTGGTACTGGTCAAAAATATCGGCAATTTTTTGCGCCAGCTGCCAGGCCTTGCGCTGATCGCTGTCGCCTTCCAAAAAGCGCTTAAGGGGGGCGTAAAGCTCGCCGGTTAGGGTTGGCAGTAGCCTGAGTAAACGCCAGCGCAGCCGGGGCTTATCAAAGGGGCTGTGGCGGGGCACATTGTTGGCGCCCAGCACGGCGCGGTAGGCTTGCCACAAAAACCGCACCGGCATTTGCATGTCTACGGCGGCGCAAATACCGGCGCTGTCGGCCAGGCCCAATTTCAGCCACTGCGCCATGCCGTTGGATTGCACCAAAAAGGTTTCGTTTTCCAAAGGCGAGAGCGGGCTTTTAGCCAAAAAAGCCACCAACAGATCCCGTAGATCGTCGAGTTTATTGCCCTGAATGATAGAGAGGCCGCTTTGCATGAAATCCCTGGCGTTAACGCTTTGCCCTATCTTAACGGTGATTAGCCCCAAAGCGCCAAACACTTGCCCGAAAAGGCAAAATGCCGTCAACTGAAAGGCCCCTCAAGGAAAAGGAATGCTATGCCTGCCTGGTTGGATACCCTGATAAAAGCAATAACGCCGTATCTGCCGGCGCTTGGTATTGCTGGCATTGTGATGGTGCTGGCATCAATGGTGGTTATTCCCTATCTCATCGTTAAAATGCCGGCCGACTATTTTGTGCGTGACAGCCACCGCCGCCATTGGACGGCCGGGGCCATTAGCCTGTGTGTGCTGCGTAACCTGTTGGCGCTGGTGCTGTTTGTGGCCGGCTTTTTAATGCTGTTTTTGCCGGGCCAGGGGCTGCTGACCATTCTTATCGCCCTGGTGGTGTCTGACTTTCCCGGTAAATACCGCCTGGAGCGCGCCGTTATTGGCCAAAGCTCGGTACTGAAAGCGGTGAACTGGGTACGCCGCAAATACGACAAACCCGAGATGCAATCCCCCGTTTAAGCCCCCGGCCAAGCTGACAGTTGCCGTAATGCCAATGTTGTGCACACTTTAAGCACTGGGCGGACCTGTTGCAGCCAAACGAAAAAGGCAGGCCGACCCATAAAGGAAATGCAGCACAACAAGGGGGAGTTATGTCACTCAAGTCTCTGTTTATGGGGCTGGCGCTGCTGTGCGCCTTGCCTTTCACTCAGGCCGCCGCCAGCGGCTACACCCAAACCCAATATCCCATTGTTCTGGTTCATGGCCTTTTCGGCTTTGATTCCCTGGCCGGGGTGGATTATTGGTACGGCATACCGCAAGCGCTAAGTGAAGGCGGCGCCGAGGTGTTTGTGGTGGATGTGTCGGCAGCCAACAGCACCGAGGTACGGGGCGAGCAATTGCTGGTGCAAATTGACAACATTCTGGCGCTAACGGGCGCCAGCAAGGTTAACCTGATTGGCCATTCCCACGGCGGCCCCACCGCCCGCTATGCCGCCGCCATCAGCCCGGATAAGGTGGCGTCGGTGACCTCGGTTGGGGGCGTGAATTGGGGGTCACGTTTTGCCGATGCCCTGCGCGGCGCGATACCGGCCGATTCGGTGTCTGAGGCGGTGATTGGCGCTGCTGCCAATGCCTTTGCTGGCCTTATCGAGTTTCTGTCTGGCACCCCGGGCGATCCGCAAGATGCGGTGGCGGCCTTAAATTCACTGACCACTGCCGGTTCGCTGGCCTTTAATGCCAGCTACCCCGAAGGGATGCCCAGCCAATATTGTGGCGAAGGGCCGATGCAGGCGGCTAACGGCGTTTATTACTTCTCCTGGAGTGGTGGCAGCCCACTCACTAACGCCCTGGATGTTACCGACGCAGCCCTTGGCACCACTTCTTTGGTATTTAACGAAAGCAATGACGGCCTGGTCTCTAGCTGCTCTAGCCATTTGGGAATGGTGATTCGCGACGATTACCGCATGAATCACCTAGATGAGGTTAACCAAAGTTTTGGCTTGGTGAGCCTGTTTGAAACCAACCCGAAAACGCTGTATCGCAATCAGGCTAACAGGCTGAAAAATCTGGGGCTTTAACATGAGGCCCTTTAACGTCATGGTGCCGGTGTTGGTGGTGGCCGGCGCCCTGTTTTTATTGTTTCCAAGCCACCACAGCAAACCGGTAACCGCCAAAAGCCTGGCAAACACCAGTGTTGATGGCGCCGTTGGCCAGCACTTTTTACTGACATCTGCACTTAAAAGGCGCTTTGAATATTGGTTAAGTGCCCAGGGGGAGCTTGAACCTCGGCAACTGGCGCAGCGGCTGGCGCAATCGTTGCGGTCAGCCGGTTGGTCAGAGGCGGATATTCAGCAGGCGCTGGCCGCCTTCGCCCACTACCAGCAGTACCGTCGCGCTTTGGCAGGGGTTACTAAACCAAAAGCCTTTAGCGCCACCGAGCTAAAAGCGGCTTGGGCCGAGCGTGATGCGGTGCGTCGTCAGTTTTATTCTGAGGCCGAGATAGCCCGGCTTTGGGGGCAGGATGCGGCGCTGGAAGACTTCACCCTGCGCCGCCTTGAAATGCAGGCGTTAGGCTTGAGTGAGCAAGCGCTGCTGGGCTGGCAGCAAGACGCACTGGCTAAGGCGCCGCCGGCTTTGCAACGCGCTTATGGCCCCAGCTTGCAGCTGGCCGAACTTAACGCCGACCCCGATGCCAGCCGTGACCAATTGGCCGCCCAGTATGGCGGCGCTGCCGCCGACCGCTTATTGCAAGCCAAGGCGGCGCAGCAAGCTTGGCGCAACAAGGTGGCGGCGTATAAGGCGCAGCTAACGGAGTTAGCGGGCGAATCCCAAGCGGTGCGGGCCAAGGCGTTGGCGCAGTATCAGGCTAGTCACTTTTCAGCCGAGGAGCGTAAGCGGCTAGAAGTGTGGCTGCGCCAGCAGCTGCAATAAAAAAGCGCCCGGCAGGGCGCTTTTCTAGGCCAGGCCCACGTAAATTTCTTGTACGTCGTCGTCCTCGTCGAGCCTTTCCAAAAAAGCTTCAACCTCGGCTAACGCCTCGCCGTCCAAGGCGTGCGGGTTTTTGGCCTTATAACCGAGCTTGGCCGAATGCACGCTAAAACCGTGTTCTGGCAGGGCGCGGCTAACCACGTCCAAGTCTTTAGGGTCGGTGTAAAAGGTCACGCCCTCTTGGTGTTCTTCCACGTCTTGGGCGCCAGCTTCAATGGCCGCTTCCTCGGCGTTGCTGCTGCCTTCGGCTTCAATGATGCCGAGGTAGTCAAAATCCCAGCTAACCGAGCCAGAGTTGCCCAGCTGGCCACCCCGAAACGCTACCCGCATGCCAGAGGCGGTGCGGTTTTTATTGTCGGTTAGGCACTCGACGATCACCGGTACTTGATGCGGCGCAAGGCCTTCGTAGGTCACCAGCTCATAGTTAACGACTTCATCTAAAAGGCCGGCGCCTTTTTTGATGGCGCGCTCAAGGGTGTCGCGGGTCATCGACGCTTTTTTGGCGGCGTCAATGGCCATATGCAGCCTGGGGTTCATGTCGGGGTCGGCGCCAGCGCGGGCGGCCACCATAATTTCGCGGCTGAGTTTGGTGAAAATTTTCCCTTTGGCATTGGCGGCAGCGGTTTTGTGCTTGGCCTTCCATTGTGCGCCCATGGCTGTACTCGCTTTTGAAAAGCCCGTCAGGGCATGAATAGCGGCCATTATAAAGCTGGCGGCTGACCCTAAACAATTGGTGCGCTTGGCTAAAGTCGAGTGGATCGCCCCGTGGCCAAAGTGGTATCAATGTTTCAACGCCAAGAAGGAGTGAGTCATGGCAAAGCGTATTCAGATTGAAAAAAACGGCGGCCCACAAGTGCTTGAGTGGGCCGAGGTTACCCCGGCCGAGCCAAAGGCTGGTGAAGTGCGAGTAAAAAACCACGCCGTGGGTGTGAATTTTATCGATATCTACTTTCGTGACGGGCTCTACAAAGCCCCCAGCATGCCCACCAGCCTTGGTACCGAAGGGGCCGGGGTGATTGATGCTGTCGGCGAAGGAGTAAGCGAATTTAAGGTGGGCGACCGGGTCGCTTATGCCCAGGGGCCGCTGGGTTCTTATAGCGAGTTTCATGTGCTGCCTGCCGCCAAAGTGGTGGCGCTGCCAGAGAGTATCGACTTTGAAACCGCGGCAGCGATGATGCTTAAAGGCCTCACCTGCCAATACCTGCTGCGCCAAACATCCAAACTAAAAGCCGGCGACGTGGTGCTGTTCCATGCCGCCGCCGGTGGGGTGGGCAGCTTTGCCTGCCAGTGGGCCAAGGCCCTTGGTGTAAAACTTATCGGCACGGTGTCCACCGAAGAAAAAGCGGCTTTGGCCCGTGCTAACGGCGCCTGGGAAGTGATTAACTACAGCCAGGAAGATGTGGTAGCGCGGGTGAAGGAACTTACCGCCGGCGCCATGTGCGACGTGGTTTACGACTCGGTGGGTAAAGACACCTGGCTGACGTCACTTGATTGCTTAAAGCCGCGCGGCCTGATGGTGAGCTTTGGTAATTCTTCCGGGCCGGTGGAAGGGGTGAACCTGGCCATTTTGAACCAAAAAGGCTCGCTCTTTACCACCCGCCCCAGCCTTAACGGCTATGCCGACACCCCCGAACGTTTAAAAGCCATGTGCCAGGACTTGTTCGAGGTGGTGGCAAACGGCGATGTCAAAGTGCAAATAGGCCAGCGCTTTGCGTTAAAAGACGCGGCCAAGGCTCATATTGCCTTGGCCGGGCGCCAGACCACCGGCTCAACGGTGTTGCTGCCTTAATAAAAACCGGCCTTGGCCGGTTTTTTTAACGCCAAAACTTGACGATAAGCCGCCTGGCCGAGATGGTTAACACTGCGCATTACTGAGGGCTCGTTATGGCTTATCGCTATCAGCACGGCAGTCAATCGGTGGTTTTTGCCGATCTTAAAACCCTGCTGGCCAAGGCCACGCCGCTGCGCTCCGGCGACCAGTTAGCAGGGGTGGCAGCCAGCTCCGATGAAGAGCGGGCCTTGGCACAATTGGCGTTAAGCGAGGTGCCGTTAAAGGCCTTTCTTAGCGAGTTGGTGGTGCCCTACGAAGAAGACGACGTTAGCCGCCTTATCATCGACAGCCATAACGCCAGCGCCTTTGCCCCAATAAGCCACCTGACGGTAGGGGACTTTCGCAATTGGCTGTTAAGCGATGCTGCCAGCAGCGAGGCACTCACGTTGATCAGCCCGGGCGTTACCCCGGAAATGGCCGCGGCGGTCAGTAAAATTATGCGCAACCAGGACCTTATCCTGGTGGCCAAAAAGTGCCGAGTAACCACCGCCTTTCGTAACAGCTTAGGGTTACCTGGGCATTTGGCGACGCGGCTACAACCTAACCACCCCACCGATGATGCCACCGGTATCGCCGCCAGTATTTTAGATGGCCTGCTTTACGCCAACGGCGATGCGGTGATTGGCATTAACCCGGCCACCGACAACTTGCAGCAGGTCCGCCGGTTGCTGGATTTACTGGACGGGGTTATCCAGCAGTACCAAATTCCCACCCAGTCCTGCGTGCTAACCCATGTCACCACCAGCCTCAATGCCATGGAAAAAGGCGCGCCCTTGGATTTGGTATTCCAGTCCATTGCCGGCAGCCAAAAGGCCAACCAAAGCTTTGGTGTCACCTTGGATCTGTTGGCCGAGGCGCAAGCGGCGGCGCTTAGCCTAAAGCGGGGCAGTGTTGGCAACAACGTTATGTATTTTGAAACCGGCCAGGGCAGCGCGCTGTCGGCCGATGCCCACTTTGGTGTGGACCAGCAAACCCTGGAAGCGAGAGCCTATGCCGTGGCCCGCGCCTTTGACCCGTTACTGGTTAATACCGTGGTCGGCTTTATTGGCCCGGAATATCTTTTTGACGGCAAACAAATTACCCGCGCCGGTTTGGAAGACCACTTTTGCGGCAAGCTGCTGGGGCTGCCGATGGGGGTGGATGTGTGTTACACCAACCACGCTGAAGCCGACCAGAACGACATGGATAACCTGCTAACGCTGCTGGGGGTGGCGGGGTGTAATTATGTGATGGGCATTCCCGGCTCTGACGACATCATGCTTGGTTATCAAAGCACCTCTTTTCACGACGCCTTGTATCTGCGCCGGGCCTTGGGGCTGAAACCGGCGCCGGAGTTTGCCGCCTGGCTCGAGCAAATGCAGATCTTTGATAAAAACCTGCGCCTAGCAGACACCCTGCCGCCGCGTTTTGCCCCGGCCCTTAAGCGCCTGGAGAACAAGCCATGAGTGACGACTGGCAAGTGCTTCGCCAATTTACCGCTGCCCGTATTGCCCAAGGCAAGGCCGGAGTGAGTTTGCCAACCCATGAGCATCTGCGCTTTCAGTTGGACCATGCCCGCGCCCGCGACGCGGTGCACAAGGCGCTAGATGTGGAAAAGCTTACTGCCCAGTTAAACGCGCCGGTACTGGCACTCACCAGCCAGGCTGGCGATCGCGCCAGTTACTTAAAACGCCCGGACTGGGGACGGCGTTTAAGTGCGGCGTCGAAGGAAATTGCCGAGCGCCACCGCGGCGACTACGACTTGGCGCTGGTGATTGTGGACGGCCTTTCGGCGCTGGCCATTGAAGAAAACGCTGCCGCCTTTCTTGGCTGCTTAACACCGCAATTAACAGACTGGTCGCTAGCGCCTTTAACCATTGTCACCCAGGGCCGGGTTGCGGTAGGGGACGAAGTGGCCCAGTGCTTGGGAGCGCGCATGGTGCTGGTGCTGATTGGTGAGCGCCCCGGTTTAAGCGCCCCTGACAGCATGGGCCTTTACTTTACCTATGGGCCGGCGGTGGGCTGCACCGATGAGCGGCGCAACTGTATCTCCAATGTGCGGCCTGCCGGGCTTCGCTACCCACAAGCGGCCAGCCGCCAACTTTATTTGCTGCGTGAAGCCTGGCGCCGCGGCCTTAGCGGCGTGTCATTAAAAGATGAAAGCACCGATGCAGATACCCTGGATAATGCTGGTAACTTTTTGCTGAGTGACGAATCAAGCCTGTGATAAATTCTTGGCGACTGATGTGCATTAATAGCCTGTTTTTAATGTAACAGCATCGAATGTCTCTTCTTGGACGCAACGATCGTTGCTGTCATGGAAAACAATGCCTTATTTGGAGTTGGCAGTGCGATTTTATCGTCAGATTTTTCATCATGTTGTCGGGCGGGAACGTCGCAAAGCAGACTGGCATAGCGTTCGCAGCCTTTGCCTTATAGGGCTGTTTTTTCTGGCAGGTATTACCCAGGCGCAGGCTTCTGCTGGGCCAGTGCAATTACCTGCAGCACTTACCCGCCAGGTGGCTCTGCCTGTTGACCACCCCTTTAAAGGCCATATTGATTTAACCGTTAACGCCACCGATATCGCCCATCAAATTTACAGCGTTAATGAGCGCATTCCCTTGCAGGGTAGTCAGCAGCTGACCTTACTTTACCCGCAATTTGAATACGGTAGTCACGGCCCTAGCATTAGTGTGGTTAACCTAATGGGCCTTAAGATCCATGCCCAAGGCAAAGAGGTGCGCTGGAAGCGCGACCCTTATCAGCCGTATGCTTTTCACCTTTCGGTACCTTCCGATGCCAAGGCACTTGAACTGCAATTTCAGATTGTCGGTGACGACATGATGATGGCACCCGATATGGTGACTGTGCCGTGGCAAAAAATGCTGCTTTATCCGGCGGGCTGGTATGCCAGAAATATCAATGTGGCACCAACACTTAGGCTGCCAATGGGGCTGCAACCGATAACACCGTTATCGGTTGTTCACCAGCAAGGTGCAGACACGCAGTTTGCCACTACGGACATGGACACCTTGCAGGACTCGCCGTTGATCGCTGGGCGATACACGAAAACGCTGGCGGTTACGCCCACCGTTTCTTTGGATTTGCTCGCATTACACAGCAGTGACCTCAAGGTTCCTGCTGACAAGCTTGCTGCTTTGGCGCGTATGGTGCAGCAAATCGACCGCACTTTCGGCCCTAGACCTTTTAAGCACTACGACATACTGGTGCAAATGAACGACGAAGGCTGGGGCGGTGGTTTAGAACATCGTACCTCTGGCGAAAATTATCTGCCGTCAGTCTTCTTCCGGCAATGGGCTACGCAGATTAATAACCGTGACCTTATCACCCATGAAATGGTGCATGCTTGGAATGGTCTGTACCGCGTTCCGGCCGATATGTGGGCTGCCACGCCAAATATTCCGGTAAGCGGCAGCTTATTGTGGGTTTATGAAGGACAAACCGAATTTTGGGGGCGCATTCTGTCTACCCGAGCCGGTTTACTTAGTGCCAAGGAGCTGCGGGAACGGCTGGCGATGGACGCTGCCAAGATCGCCAGTCACCCTGGCCGCGCTTGGCGACCACTGTCCGATGATGTTAATTACCCGGCCTTTATGCTGCGAAAACGCATGCCTTGGCGTGATTGGCAGCGGCGCAAGGATTATTACGCTGAAGGGGTTATGTTATGGCTGGATGTGGATGCCCAAATCCGGGCTTTAACTGACGGCAAGAGCAACATTAATAACTTTGCCAAAGTTTTTTTCAGTGGCGGCGCCCCTGATGCACCTATCCGTACTTATACCTTTGATGATGTTTGTGCAGCCCTAAATGCGGTTGCTCCTAGTGACTGGGCTGGCTATTTGCGGCATTGGCTGAATGGCCTCCAGGCCCTTGATACCAATGCCGGGCTTGAGCGCCATGGCTGGAAATTGGTGTTTACCGACCAGAAGACGGTAGCTTTTCGTCAACATGAGTTGGAAGACGGTGAAAACGATTTAACCTACTCCATCGGTTTAACCCTAAGCGAACAAGGCAAGGTGTATTCTGTTGCTTGGCAAGGCCCGGCCTTTAACGCCGGCATGAGGCCTGGGGTTACCATCACGGCCGTCAATGGTGCTCCTTTTAGCCTTAATGCCTTACTGACAGCAGTTGCCCATTCGGCCAAGCAGCCAGTGGTACTCAGCTTTGAGGAAGATGGTAAGACGCGAGTGAAAACCCTTATTTATCAAGGTGGTCTTCGCTATCCCCACTTAGCACGGCTAGCGGCCAAGCCCGACACCCTGTCGACATTGATTAAGCCCCTGTAAGGCTGGTTAATATCGCTGAGTTATTTAGCCTAAATGAGTAGTATGTTTTAAATATGTGCTCGTTTTTGACTTTATAAAGCGAGCCATCCCTGCGGGCTTTTTTCTTTTTTATTACTTAATAAAGCGGCCTTTTCTCTTTAAATTACCGCCTTTAGAATTTGTTGCCTATTTAACAGGCAAGGCGGCTTTTTAGAAAAAAGGTCGGCAAGCGTTGAGGTTATTTGAGCAAGGTTTTTGCGGGAAACCTTACAGAATCCCTCAATTATTGGCTGTTACTGGTCGCTTTAAGGGTGATAGGTGGCGGTAGCAACTTAGCCGCCATGGCTTGGCGCCTAAGTTATTGCGCAGCCGCCGAAGCTTTTAGATAACGAAACAATACCCTCCCACCGTGTTTTTCATCTTTTTTTGGTTTTATAGGATAAAAGCGATATGTCGACATCAGCGCCGACCCGGATGAGTGCAAAAAATAAACTCCTTTTTTCAATAGGAGCCTTATTTAGCTGCGTCATCGTGATCATTGTTTATTTAGGCTACCAATCTTTTAGCCGCTCATCCGAAACCAACTACACCAATAAGATGAAGCAGCAGGCTTTTCTGATGGCGTCGGCGGTTGAACAAAAAATGCTGCGTAACTTTGATGTACTGGCCATGGCGGGCAAAGGCCTTGATGTGGATGCAAACGGCCAGCTCAATACCGCCCAGCTAACGGCGCAGCTCAAATACATGCAAGACAATTACGACATTGTTGCGGCCTTTTATAGCACCGCTGGCGGCACCGTTTACCGGGTGGAAGGGGCGGTAGCCAATTTTAATGCCAAGCAGGCTGGCCGTGAGTGGTACACCCGCATTATGGCCGGTGAGAAGCAGGTGGTGACCACGCCTTACAAGGCATCATCAGGGCGCACTATTATGTCGCTGGTAACGCCCGTGGTTCGAGACGGCCATATTGTTGGCATTATGGGGCTTAATATTGGCCTGGATAATTTGGCGAAATTTATCACCAGCCTTTCTAAGCGCAACCAAATCTATGTGGCGCGCCAAGACGGTTATATTTTGTCGGCCAATAATGCCGCCATGATTGGTACCAACTTGTTTAAAGACCGCCCGTCTTTTGAACAATACCGCGACCAAAGTGGGGTTGGCCATCAGTACCAACTCAATGGCAAAGCCTACTTTGTGTTTAACGCTATCTCTAAAGAATTGGGGTGGTCGGTGTGGAGCTGGGAAAGCCGCAGCGATATTGAAGCGGCGTCACGCAGTTACCTTTGGACCAGCTTGTGGATAGCCATTATCGCCATTCTGGTTTCCCTGGCGGTGAGCTATTACCTGGTGGTGCGTTTGATGTATCGCCCCATTGGTGGCGAGCCGGTAGAGATTGAAGCCATCGTCAATAAAATTTCCAAAGGTGACTTCTCGCTGGCTGACCGTGCCAGGGGCGATGAAAGCGGGGTGCTGGGCGCAACCTACCGGATGGTGGTGGCATTAAAAGCAACCATTATTAATATCCGCGAGGCGGCGCAGCGCTTGGAAGCGGCTTCGGTTGAGATGAGCCAAACCTCGTCGTCGGTCAGGTCCAGCTCCGAAGCGCAAATGATGCAGTTAGAGCAAACTGCTACGGCGATGAATGAAATGTCGGCCACCGTCGACGAAGTAGCTCGCCATGCATTGCAAGCCTCTGATTCAGCAAGGGATGCCAATAACCATTCCGAGTCGGGTATGGGGGTTGTGGGAGACATGAACCAAAGCATTATGCACTTGGTGGCGGGCATTGAGCAGGTGGTTACGGTGAACAATGAGCTGGAGCAAGAAACCCAGGGCATTGGCAAAATTTTAGAGGTGATTGACGGGATCTCTGAACAAACCAACTTATTGGCGCTGAACGCCGCCATTGAAGCAGCCCGGGCCGGTGAACATGGCCGCGGCTTTGCGGTGGTGGCTGATGAAGTGCGCAGCCTGGCCAATAAAACCAAAGAAAGTACCAATATGATCCAAGAGACCATAGGGCGGCTGCAAAACGAAGCAAGCCGTTCGCTGCAGATGATGACCCGCAACATGAATGACGCCAAAGGCACCGCGGAAAAATCAGCCCAGGCCAATACGGCGCTGCAAGAAATTCAGCGTTCGGTGGGGATGATCCAGGATATGAATACCCAAATTGCCACCGCTGTCGAAGAGCAAAGCAAGGTGGCGGCAGAGATAAGCTCGAATGTGTCGGATATTAACGACGAGGCGCGTTCCAGCTTTGATGTGTCACAAAGCAACCACCAAAGTGCCCAAGACTTAACCGAGCTGGCCAACCTGCTAAACCGTTCGGTAGAAATATTTAAGGTTTAAGGGACGCTGCAAACATAAAAAAAGCGCCGCTATGCGGCGCTTTTTCGTTTAAAGAAGGCGGCAAGGGCAATACCGATAAAACCGCCCGCCACGTCAATGGCTATGTCGCGGTATTCCAAGCGGTGGCCGTGGCCAAACATTTCACATACTTCGTGGATAACAGGCACCAATACCGCCATCAGCAGTTGCCACTTAAGGTGCAACTTGGGCCAGGCCCAACAGCTCACCAGTGCCACCACAAAGAAGGTCAACAAGTGCAGCTGCACATGCCAGGGGCCAGCTGCTTGGCCCGCTTCGCTAATAAAGGCCGCGGCAAAAAGGATGGCCAACATGGCCGCATAAACTCGGTAACGCAGCCACATGGGCCAGGACGATAGGGACATAACCACAAGAGCCTAAGAACGGAGCGCTAAACCCTAAGAGATAGCGCCAGGTTGTGCAATGGAAATATCGAAGAGGATAAAAAGGCCGGCGCAGGCCGGCCTTTTTGATTTAGTCGATTTCCCGGCGAATGGCGCGATAGGCGATATCGGTTCTGAAGAAGGCACCATCCCACTGAATGGCACCTACGCCAGCGTACGCATTGTGCTGCGCCGCCAGTACCGAGTCGCCAAGGGCAGTAACGCACAATACGCGGCCACCACTGGTTATTACCTTGCCGTCTTGCTCTTTGGTGCCAGCATGAAACACCTTTACGGTTGGCGGCACGGCGTCCAGGCCACTAATGGCGTCGCCTTTTTGCGGTGAGGCCGGGTAGTTAGCCGCCGCCATGACCACGCCAACGGCCGGGCGTTCGTCCCAGTTAGCTGAAGGAAACTTGTCCAACTCACCAGCAGTAGCGGCCAGGCACAACTTCACCAGATCCGATTTCAAACGCATCATGATCGGCTGGGTTTCCGGGTCACCAAAGCGGCAGTTAAATTCGATGACCTTAGGAGCGCCGTCGTGGTCAATCATCAGGCCAGCGTACAGAAAACCGGTGTAAGGAATACCGTCTGCTTTCATGCCTTCCACGGTGGGGTAAATCACCTCATCCATGATGCGGCGATAGACCTCAGTGGTCACCACCGGCGCCGGGCTGTAAGCACCCATACCGCCGGTATTGGGGCCGGTGTCACCGTCGCCAACCCGCTTGTGGTCTTGGCTGGTGGCCATGGGGGTGACGTTGTTGCCATCCACCATCACAATAAAGCTGGCTTCCTCGCCGTCCAGGAAGTCTTCAATTACCACCCGGGCACCGGCGTCACCAAAGGCATTGCCAGAAAGCATGTCTTTCACTGCGGCTTTGGCATCATCCAGGCTCAGGGCAACAATGACCCCTTTACCGGCAGCCAGGCCATCGGCCTTAACAACGATAGGGGCGCCGCGTTCTTCAAGGTAAGCAAGGGCCGGCTCAACCTCGGTGAAGGTACGGTACTGGGCCGTTGGAATGTTGTGGCGAGCCAGGAAATCCTTACTGAAGGCCTTGGAGCCTTCCAGCTGCGCCGCAGCCTGGGTGGGGCCAAAGATAGCCAAACCTTCAGCGCGAAAGGCATCAACCACGCCGTCAACCAAGGGCGCTTCCGGGCCAACAATGGTCAGCTCAATGTGGTTGTCTTTGGCAAATTGCACCAGGGCTTCGTTGCCAGCCACGTTAACGTTTTCAAGCTTAGGCTCAAGGGCGGTACCGGCATTGCCGGGCGCCACAAAAACCGTTTCAACCTCTTCGCTTTGCGCCGCTTTCCAAGCCAGCGCATGCTCGCGGCCACCGCCGCCAATAACCAGAACCTTCATGCTGACTCCTTAGTGGCGGAAGTGGCGCATACCGGTGAAGACCATGGCAATGCCGGCTTCGTCAGCGGCCTTGATCACTTCTTCGTCGCGGATGGAACCGCCGGGCTGAATAACGGCTTTGATACCGGCTTTGGCTGCCGCATCAATACCGTCGCGGAACGGGAAGAAGGCGTCAGACGCCATGACAGAGCCGGGCACTTCCAAGCCTTCGTCTTCGGCCTTAATGCCGGCGATTTTGGCGGAATAGACGCGGCTCATTTGGCCGGCGCCAACGCCGATGGTCATTTCGTTTTTAACGTAAACAATGGCGTTAGATTTAACGAATTTGGCCACCTTCCAGGCAAAGAGAAGGTCTTTCATTTCGTCTTCGCTCGGGGCGCGCTTGGTGACAACTTTCAGGTCGCTGTTAGCCACCATGCCTTGGTCTTTATCTTGAACCAGCAGGCCGCCGTTAACGCGTTTGAAATCAAGGGCGGCAGGGCGCACTTGCCACTGGCCAGATTCCAGCAAACGCACATTGGCTTTGGCGCTACAGGCTTCGCGCGCGGCGGTAGAAACCTTGGGCGCGATAATCACTTCCACAAACTGACGGTCAACAATGGCCTTGGCTGTGTCGGCGTCCAGCTCTTGGTTAAAGGCAATAATGCCGCCAAAGGCGCTGGTGGGGTCGGTTTTAAAGGCCCGCTCGTAGGCTTCCAAAATGTTAGCGCCAACGGCCACACCACAGGGGTTGGCATGTTTGACAATAACGCAGGCCGGTTGGGTGAATTCTTTTACGCACTCAAGGGCAGCATCGGTGTCGGCGATGTTGTTGTACGACAGCGCTTTACCTTGCAGTTGCTGGGCGGTAGCAATAGAGGCTTCTTTGGGGTCGGCCTCTACATAGAAAGCCGATTGCTGATGGCTGTTTTCGCCATAGCGCAGATCCTGCTTTTTAATAAATTGGCTATTGAAGGTGCGAGGGAACTTGCTGTCACCGAACATGGCGCCAAAGTGGTTGGCAATCATGCCATCATAGGCGGCAGTGTGTTCAAAGGCGCGAATAGCCAAGTCGAAACGGGTTTCAAAGCTCAGGCTGCCGTCGTTTTCGTCCATTTCGGCCAAAATACGGCTGTAGTTGTTGCTGCTCACCACAATGGCCACGTCTTTGTGGTTTTTGGCGGCAGAACGCACCATGGTTGGGCCGCCGATGTCGATATTTTCGACCGCGTCCTCAAATTTACAGTCGGGGTTGGCTACCGTCGCTGCAAAGGGGTAGAGATTAACCACCACCAGATCGATGGGGTTAATGCTGTGCTCGCTCATGACCGCATCGTCGGTACCGCGGCGGCCAAGAATGCCACCGTGCACTTTCGGGTGCAGGGTTTTAACCCGGCCGTCCATCATCTCCGGAAAGCCCGTGTATTCGGACACTTCGGTGACGGCAATGCCGTTTTCTTTAAGCAGACGGTAAGTACCGCCGGTGGACAGGATCTCAACACCACGTTGGGTGAGAGCTTGGGCAAAGTCGGTAATACCGGTTTTGTCAGATACGCTGATAAGGGCGCGACGGATGGGGCGAGCGTCTTGCATCAGATGATCTCTATGGCTGAGCGGAAGAATAGGAAAAAGCGGGCCGTATTCTACACGAAAACGTTTCGCGTTGGCCAAACAAGGTACAAATTCCTTGCCGCTTGACCCTAAAGTGCAGTCCAAGGTTATGCTTAGGGCAGGTCCTCAATCGGACGGAGAATCCATGACATTGTTAAGCCACTTTGTTGATCTTTTTATAGAAGCGGCGCCCTGGTTGCTGCTGGGTTATATAACAGCAGCGCTGATAAAGGTGTGGCTGCCAGCCGACTGGCTAGGCAAGCATTTGGGCGGTGAAGGCATCAAGCCGGTGACCAAAGCGGCGCTGTTTGGTGCGCCTTTGCCGCTGTGTTCCTGCGGTGTGCTGCCTGCCGCCATGGGGCTGCGCCGGGCTGGCGCTTCAAAAGGGGCTACGGTGTCTTTTATGGTATCGACGCCGGAAACCGGTGTGGATTCAGTGGCGGTTTCTTATGGCTTGCTGGGCCCGTTATTGGCCATAGTGCGGCCCGTTGCTGCGGTTAGCTCGGCGCTAATTGCCGGCTTACTGGCCGGCCGTAGTGGCAGCAAAATGCGGTTTACGCCGGTTGCTGCCGAACCCGCCCGCACCAGTTGCTGCGCGAGTAGCGTTCCTAAGGCTGAGGCTACAGCAAGCTGCTGCACGGGGACGCCCAAAGCCGAGCCTTCCGTCAGCTGTTGTGGCCAAACCCCTAAAGCGGCGGCCGCCGCTAGCTGCTGCGCGCCGAAAGCCGAGGCCGCATCCAGTTGTTGCAGCACCGATAGTTGCTGCAGCCCAAGTGATAGCACTCAAAGTAAATGGCGCCAGGGCTGGGATTTTGTCACCAAAGATTTGGTCGACGACTCCGTCAAGTGGCTGCTCATTGGCCTGGTGTTTGCCGCCTTGGTTGTCACCTTTGTTCCTACCGACTTTCTTACCCGCTGGGGCGGCGGCTTAACGGCCATGGCAGTGATGGTATTGATTGGTATCCCCATGTATATCTGCGCTACCGCTAGCACCCCCATTGCCGCAGGTTTATTGCTGAGCGGTGTGTCACCGGGGGCAGTGTTGGTATTTTTGCTGGCAGGGCCTGCTACTAACGCCGCTGCCTTAGGGCTGGTACGCCAAGAGCTGGGCACTCGCGCCTTAGTGGCTTACTTGGCCGGTGTTATCGTGCCAGCGATTGCCTTTGGCTTTTTAACCAACTACTTAGCTGCGCTTTGGCCGCAAGGGGTTGTCAGTACGGCGGCCAACCATGAGTTGCTGCCGCTGTGGTTAAGAGCCTTATGCGGTTTGCTGCTGGCGGTGCTGATGCTGGGAAGCTTTTACCGGAAAATAAAGCCGGGTAGTGCCCATCATCACAGTCACAGCCATTAAAAAAGGCGGCCATTTGGCCGCCTTTTTTAGCCTGCAGACATGAGGGTATTGGCTTTTTGCATCAACGGCTGGGCGGCCACCACATGGCGATGGCTTAGCAGCTCGTTGGCTTTGGCAAGGTAAGCATTAGCCAGATTTTTACGCACCACTTTAAGGCTCGGTAGCGGCGCCGGCAGGGCTTTTTCGAAGGCGGCCAAGTCGTTATAAACCGCGTCTAATGCCTTGGCGTCTTTGGCATCGGCTATTTGCTGCTGCCAGCCGTCCAACTTGCTTTGATAAAAGGCTTCTGCCGCTGCGACCGGGTAATCCGGGTGCTGGCCATTATCGATTTGCTGCTGGTAATCGGCCAATTTGGCGATGGCAGCTTTGAGCTTATCGGCTTTGGCTAGTGGCGCTTTTAAGGTGTCAGAGGCGGGGAAGAAGCGGTTGGCAACGTCCATCAAGCGGCTAATGGCCGGGGCGTCTTCGGCGGCCATGGCGCCGTTGAGGTTATCTGCCAATTTTTGTTGTGCCTGGGCTGATGGCACCACCTCTTTGGGTGTTAAAAAGTGCAGGTCGGCTTTGAGGTTAGCTAACGCATCAATAGCTGGTGCGTCTTGATAATTGGCCTGGTCTAGCCGCGCTTTGTATTCGTCACTGAGCGCGCTGATAAGCGACTGGCGGCGCTGCTCTAAGCGCAGGTCCAAATTGCGTACGTCATCGTCGTTGGGGTAAAGATCCAAAAGGGATTTCAGCACCACGGCGGCGGCAGGAAAGTTGGGTAAGTCTGGGCGGTCTTCTTGTTTGAGCGCCGCGTCAATCTTCTGCTCAAAATGGTCAACGATGCGGTTACGGTTTACCCGTAGCACCCCGGCTTGCTCCTGGGGCGAAAGGCTTGGGAGTTTGGCTAACAGGTCATCCACCGGCATGGCGTTAATGGACGCCAGATTCAACTGATGGCTATTTACGCCATCTAACTGTGCTTGCAAGGCGTTGATTGCGGTTTTATCGCTGTGCCAGATGCCAAGAGCCATCAGCAATGACGCCGCTAACGCTGCCGGGTAAATAATGGCCATCACCGGAATGGGTTTTATGGCCTGCTGCAAGCGGTGCAAGGTAGGCTGCGGTTTTTCTTCTTTTAATAATTTACGCACCGGCTGCCAAAGCCGAAGCGGCATATGGGCCGGCTTTATCAGCTTAAATTGGCGGCGTTCTTCTTCGGTGAGCTTTTTACGGTCAAACGGGTGGCGAGAAGACAGCAGCTCAAATGACACGCAGGCAAGGGCGTACAGGTCATCACATACCGACGGTTCCTTACCGGCAATAAGTGAGGTTGACGCATAGGCTGGCGTGTAGCCGTAAACGGTGGTTTCGTCGCTTTGCTGGTCGCTTAAAAAGTCTTCGTGCAAATTCGGTTTTAACGCCTGGGCCACGCCGTAATCGAGAATTTTTATGCTGCCCTGGCTGGTCACGAAAATATTCGACGGCTTAAGGTCAGCGTGAACAATGCCGCGGGCATGGGAATACGCCATGGCCGAGAAAATTTGCTCTAACACCTTGGCGGCGCCTGGCCATTTTAAGCCTTGCGGCCTGGCCCGCTGAATGACCTTGGAAAGAGGTTCACCTTCCAGCAGCTCCATCACCATAAACCAGGTGTCGCCGTCGTGGTCCAGGTCATAAACGCGGATAATATTGGGGTGTGACAGCCGCTTGGATTTGGCCGCCTCGCGGGCCAGCAAACTCAGTGCAGAGCTGTCTTGGGTGAGCTCGGCGCGCAGTATTTTTACTGCCACCTGGGCGTCGCGTGCACCGGCTTCTTCAAGGTGCAAGTCAGTGGCTTTATAAACGTCACTCATGCCGCCAGAACCCAGCAGCGATTCAATGCGGTAACGTTGCTTTAGCGTTCTGTCGGTCCAGTTGTGTGCGTTGTCGTTGGCAACGGGCTCAATATGACCTGACACCGTTGTGTGCGTCTGGGCGCTGGCTTCCATGCTGAAACGTCCTTTGTTTCATCCATTAAATGGTGGGGTTTTAAGGTGTAAGTTCACATCCTGAACTTTTAACCTGAACTGTACTATAACGGTAAATTTATTTTCTATAAAGTTAAGCTAAACATAAAATAGATTTCGTTGACACCCATAAGGTTGATTCGTAATCTTTAGCCCATGTCTTTCGGGAAGGAAGGCAATTAGGCAAGAACATAATCAAGGAAAGGTAAAGTGCCATGGAATTGGAGCTTGAAATCACAAGCTACCACAGGCTGTCTCCCTCTATTCAGTCTGTTGTACGGTTTTCAAAGCAAAATCAATTGCTTGGAAGGTCTGAGCAATGCGATTGGCAGCTTCCCGATCCCGACCGGGTTATCTCATCTAAGCATGCGGAAATATTAAAAAAAGAAGATGCTTACTGGTTGAAAGATATTTCTACCAACGGTGTCTTTATTAATAATTCCAGCCAACCTTTAGGCAAAGAGAATCAATCTAAATTAAGCGACGGTGATGTGCTTAGAATTGGCGATTACGAGATTGCCGTTAAAATGGTTAGCCAAGTTATTGAAGAAAAAAATAATTCAATAAATTCAGCTGAGGCTGTTTCAGAAGAAGCTGAATTTAAGTCTGAACCGCTTTTTGAAGAAGCATCTGCCCCATCGCCCGAGCCCAGTTTGGGGTTCTCGTCGTTAGCTTCCTCACTGGCAGAGCCATCGGCTACCGACAGCCATGTAGAGCTACCCAAAGCAGGCGCTGCCTCTGGTATTCCCACCGAATGGAATTGGGGCAAGGCACCCAGTGAGGAAGACGCTACCGAAGCGCCGGTGCCTACGGCAAAACCCGAGCTTATTGAGGCACTTTTTGAAGGCTTGGGGATGCAAAAGCATTTTGCCGATAAAACCCCGGATGCCGCCCTGATGCGCGAGCTTGGCAACTTAACGCGCATCACCCTGGAAAGGCTGTTGGATCTGCTGCACATGCGCGCTGAGCAAAAACAAAAACTGCGGGTGCAGCAAACTACCTTTCGCCGCCAGGAAAACAACCCTCTGAAATTTTCGGCCAGTGCCCAAGACGCGCTGGAGTCGTTAGTGCTGCGCCGCCACAACTCCTTTTTGGGGCCACAAGACGCGGTGGAAGAAGCCTTTGCTGACATTCGCCATCACGAACAAGCGCTGATGGCAGCGGTCGAGCAGGTAGTGACCTCGCTATTGGATACAGATGCCGCCGTGGAAGACAGCGCCTTGGACAAAATGCCGGTGCTGGGCAAGGCCCGGGCTTTTGAGCGCTGGCAGCGCCAGCAACAGCACCTTAAACACGAATACGGCGACAGCGACCGCATGATGCGCTCTGACCTGTTCGTGGATGCTTATGAAAACGCGATTCGGAATCTAAAACAGGAGTGACATTGATGGTTGCCAAGTGGCTGCGTTCCACGCTGATGTCGGCAGTGCTGGTGTTACTGGCAGGTTGTGTTGTAGCCAATGCCGTATATGAACCCAGTACCGATTTGAATATCAAAGCGGTTGCCGGTTTAAACCCCGATTACACCGGCCGCCCTTCACCGGTGGTGGTGAAGCTTTATCAGCTCAATGGTCGCAGTGCCTTTGATGCCAGCGACTTTTTCAACCTCTATGGCGATGCGTCAGCCACCTTGGGCAAGGAATTGGTCAAGGTGGAAGACTACGAGCTGCAACCCGGAGAAAAGCGCGACATAAAGCTGCGCTTGAATAAGCACACCCGCTATATCGGCGTGGTGGTGGCGTATCGCGACATTGAAAACGCCCAATGGCGGTTGGTACTGAACGCCGACCCTACCGGTTATGACGATTTTTCTTTGAAACTGGATGCCCTGGCAGTAAGTGCCAAAGGATAACGAGAGGCAACATGGAACGTTTGGCTAAAGTCGCCTGGTCTGAAGGCATGCTGCTACGCCCGCAGCATTTCCAGCAACAGGACCGATTTCATTATCATGCCGCAAGGCTTCGCCATAGCCGCATTCATCCCTTTGGCTATGGGGTTAATCAGCTGGTACTTGACGAGCAAGTGCTGCCGTTAGGCCAACTTAGTGTTATTAAGGCCGAAGGCCTGTTCCCCGACGGCTTACCTTTTGAGTTTGATCAACAGGACGAATTGGTACTGGAAGTGCCCGCCGACAGCCGTGATGAATTGGTTTATCTGGCCATTCCGCTGGAAAAACTCGCCGGCGCTAACATTGTGGCGGCAGGCTCTCATCACATTGGCCGTTTTGTGATGCGTGATACCAAGGTATTAGACGAATCCTTAGATGACGGCGACGAAGAAGACTTAAGCCTTGCCTACCTCAACCCCAGCCTAAAGCTGGAACGAGAAGACATGGCCGGTTTTGCCACCTTGCCGCTGGCGCGCATTGTGGAAGTGCTTAACGAAAAAGAGGTCAAACTCGACCGCAGTTATATGGCCCCTTGTCTGGACATTAACGCTGTTACGCCGCTGGCGTCGTTGCTGCGAGAAGTGCTGGCCATGGTTAAGCAACGTGCCCAAGCCTTGGCTATGCGCATGCAAAAAGGGGCCGAGCAGTCCACCACCTTGCTGGACGTATTAATGCTGCAGGCCCTTAACCGCTGGCAGCCTAACCTTGAGCACCTCAAAGACAGCCCGAAAGTGCACCCGGAACGGCTTTACGGGTTACTGGTGACATTAGCCGGTGAAATGGCCACCTTTACCCGTGCCGAAAAGCGGCCACCGCCACTTCCGGCCTACCAGCATGACCGTTTAACCGAAACCTTCGGCGATTTGATGGCGGTGCTAAGCCAGTCGCTGTCAACGGTGCTGGAACAAACTGCCGTGGCGCTGAAACTCGAAGAGGCGCAGTTCGGTATCAAGGTGGCGCCGCTTACCGACAAGTCAATGCTCAGCAGTGCGCAACTGGTGTTGGCCGTTAAGGCTGATCTTAGCACCGAAGACATTCGCCGCCGCCTGCCCACGCAAATCAAGCTGGGGCCGGTGGAACACATACGGGATCTGGTGAACAACCACTTGCCGGGCATTGGTGTCAGTGCCTTGCCGGTGGCGCCACGGCAGATCCCTTATCACGCCGGTTATCACTACTTCTTGTTAGACAGCCAGTCGGAGCGCTGGCAGCAGCTTAAACAAAGTGGTGGCCTGGCTTTGCATATGTCGGGCAATTACCCCGGCTTAGCCTTGGAACTTTGGGCTATCAGGCAGTAAATCAGCACCCACAGGGATGTGAGTATGAACGACAGCACTATTATCAAGCCGCGCCCAGGCGCGCGCCAGGCAGTGTCGCGACCTGCGCCAGCGCCTGACAACCAACATGATGATAAAACCGCCCTGGCCTCGGTCAGTGACGACTTTCAACGTGGCCGTTTTCGGTTGCCGACAACCCACTTAGAGCCGCTGGTTGACGACGCATCGAAGATTTTGTCGCTGGCCAACCGCCTGGCTCAGGCCAGCAGCGTTGACGACATCAGCACCCTAAAGCGCCAGTGCATGGACCTTATCCGCGAATACCAGCGGAGCCTGCAAAGCCAGCAACAGCCTGCCGACACCATCAATATGGCGTCTTACTGCTTGTGTGCGTTGTTAGACGAAATCGTGCTTAACAGTCCCTGGGGTGGCAGTGGCCAGTGGGCGGCCAGCTCCTTGTTGTCGGAATTTCATTCAGAAACCCTGGCCGGTATTCACTTTTTTGAACTGGTGGAAAAAGCGCAGCGCACCGGTGACATACCGCTGCTGACCTTACAGTTCCTGTGTTTGAGCTTGGGTTTTAAAGGTAAATACCGGGTTGAGAATCTAGGGCAGGAAGCCCTAGATGGCTTAAAAGACCGTATTTATCAGCAAATTTGTGGTGAAAAGGGCCGCTTTGCTACCCCCTTTGAAGGTGGCTGGGAACAAAAGCTAGTACCAGGGAATGAGTTAGCCCAGCGTTTCCCGCTGTGGGTCGCTTTTGCCTTTTGCGGCGTGTTGCTGTTGCTGCTTTATATGTTTTTTGCCTACCAAATTAACCATAAAGCCCAGCCCGTATTTCTTGATATGGCGCGGGTGGCCATTGATTCAAAACCGGTAGCAGCCACCGGCCAGGGCGATCTTAAAGATTCGCCTGACGCCAAATACCTGCGGCAAATTCTGCAAACCGAAATTGCCAAGGGCATGCTGTCCATGGTGTATCTGCCTGATCGCATTCGTATGCGTATCGGTAACGAGGCCTTGTTCGATTCCGGCTCTGCCACAGTGCGCCAGGCCATGACGCCAGTGCTTGATAAAATCGCCAGGGCTCTGGAATCAACCCACGGCAAAATTCTCATTACTGGCCACACCGACGACCAGCCCATTTTTACCAGCAAATACCCGTCTAACTGGCACTTGTCTTTGGCCAGAGCGAACGCCGTGGCCGATGTGCTGGCCCATGGCGGCAAACTCGATGGCCGGCTTTGGCCGGAAGGGCGCGGCGCTGCCGAACCCTTGGTGGCCAACGATAGCGCCGCTCACCGCGCGCTTAATCGCCGGGTAGAAATTGATTTGATTGCTGAGGCGGGCAAATGAAAGTGATGACATGGATGGCACGCTTAGGCGCGGTATTAAAATCTCGCTACACCATTATTGTGCTGGGGGCGCTGGCACTGGCGCTTATTATCTGGTTTGGCGGTCCCTTGCTTGCCATTGCCGGCTGGGAACCGCTGGCGTCGGTGGCGGCGCGGGTTATTTTTCTGCTGCTAATTGTGCTGATTTGGGGTGGCTTATACCTGCTGCGCATCAAGCGTGAGAAAAAGGCCAACGAGCAGGTGGTCAGCGAAATGCTGACCAGCGCTAACACCGACGATGAGCTGTTAAAAGAAGAAGTGGAAACCTTGCGCGAAAGAATGCGTGAGGCGCTGGCGCTTGTGAAAAAGTGGAAGCCGGGGCGGTTTCGCTCGGTCTACGAACTGCCCTGGTACATGATCATTGGCGCCCCAGGTTGCGGTAAGTCGACAGCGCTTTTGTCATCAGGCTTGGAGTTTCCCCTTAAAGAACAAATGGGGATTGATTCGGTTAAAGGGGTTGGCGGCACTCGTCACTGTGATTGGTGGTTTACCAACAAAGCGGTGATCATTGATACCGCTGGCCGCTATACCACCCAAGATAGTGCCGACAAGCGCGATGCCCGCGGTTGGAATTCGTTTTTGGGGCTTTTAAAGAAAAACCGTCCGCGCCGGCCTATTAACGGCGTGTTGCTGTCGGTTAGCGTGGCCGATCTCTTAGAGCAAACCCCTACCGAGCGCATGCTTCATGCCCGGGCGTTAAAGCAGCGGGTGCAAGAGCTAAAAAACCGTTTGGGGCTGGTGTTCCCTGTTTATCTGCTGCTGACCAAGTTTGATTTGCTGGAAGGCTTTAACGACATCTTTGCCCAGCTTTCAGAAAAAGAGCGTGAAGAAGTCTTCGGCATGACCTTCGCCTTGCAGTCGGTACGTGACCCTAAAAGCCTGCCGCAGGTGTTTGAAAACGAATTTAATGCGCTCTTGGCCCGGGTGGACCAGTTTGCCCTGCACCGCTTGCAGCAGGAACGCAACCCCAATGCCCAGCGGCGCATTTACCAATTTTCCAAGCAGCTGGCGCTATTGCAGGCACCGCTTTGGGACATGCTAAAAGAGGTGTTCTTTCCTTCTGCCTATGAAGAAGTGCCATTGCTGCGCGGCATCTATTGGGTGTCGTCTGAACAGGGCGGCCAGGCGAAAGACAAGGTCTCTAAATTGGTTGATAGCCAATTCAAGCTAAAAACTGCCGCCTCGCCAGCAACGGCCCATACCCGCGATGGCTTCTTTTTGCGCCGGCTGTTTGAAGACATTATTTTTTCCGAACATAACCTTGCCAGCACCGATGTGGCCCATGAAAAACGCTTTGTATGGGTACGGCGTGGCGCCTTGGCCGCTGCTGCGTTGGCCACCCTGGCACTGGGGGTAAGCTGGTATTTGTCGTATCAGTGGAACAGCTCGCTGGTGGCCGGTTATGACAAAACCCTAAAAACGCTGAAGCCAACCTTGGCGCAAAAAGACCTAGACTGGGTCAAGCTTAACGATCTGCTCACGGCGGTGTCGTCGATGCCGGGCGTTGAAGGCAAACCCATGCCGTCTGGCGGGCCGCAGCAGCTTGGCCTGTTTCAGGGGAACATGCTGGGCCAGGCAGCTGAAGGGGCTTACGGGCGTTTATTGCAAATGCGCCTGGGCACGGCCCTGACGTCCAGTTTAGAAAGCGAAATTGGTGCTCATCTCGATAACCTCGAATACCTCTACGAGACCCTTAAAACCTACCTGATGCTGCACGACCGTTCGCATTTGGACGCCGACCAGGTCCATGCCTGGTTTGAACTGATGCTTGAGCGCAAGCTACCCGGCGAGGTGAACCGGGCAACCCGCGAATCCCTTAATAACCACCTGACCCGGCTTTTGGCCCTGGGCCAGTCGCTGCCGCTGGATAACCAGTTGGTAGCCAACGCGCGCGCAGAACTCACAGCTATGCCGCTAGCCGAGCGGGCTTATCATCGCATCAAGCTGGACGCGCAAAGTTCACGGCTACCGGATTTTCGTTTGCCGCTGGTGCTGGGTTCGGTGGCGGACGCTGTTTTTGAACGTCGCTCTGGTACCAATTTGGAACAAGGCATCCCGGGACTTTATACCCGTAATGGTTACACCGGCGTCTTCTTGCCAGAGAAAGACAAAATCGTTAAACGCTTGGTGGAAGACTCCTGGGTTTATGGCCAAAAAGACAATGATTTTCGCCATTTGGATGAAGCGGCTATCCAAAAAGGCGTCACCGAGCGGTATTTCCGCGACTACGTTTATGCCTGGGACGAGTTCCTCAAAGACTTGCGCATCAAGCCTTTTGACAACGCCCGCGACGGTGCCCGTATTGCCAATCAGCTTTCCGGCCCCGAGGCACCGGTTAGCCGATTACTGGCGGCGGTTAAGAAAAACACTGACTTAACGGTGCCGAAAGAGCAAAGCAAATTGGGTGCGGCGGCAGAACAAGCCAAAGATGCGGCTAACGCCAGGCTTTCTGAACGTAAACGCCAGCTTTCTGGTTTGGTGGCCTCAACCATGTCGCAAGATACCCCCAAAGACACACCGGTAGACGACGCCTTTAAGCGGCTAAATGCGGTGCCAGGGGAAATGGTTGCCAAGATGCAAAGCGACATCAAAGTCACTGCCCGCTATTTTGAAGAGCAGGGCGGCTTGTCGCAGCCTCATGCCATTGCCACTGTTGATCGCGGCCAGTTCGATGATGCCCTTAAAGACTTTTATGCCACCTTGTCGGATGCCGAAACCGACCAGCTTGATGGTTTGATGGGCGACTTTATTGTTGATGCGAAAAAAGTGGTGCGCCAATCCACCAGCCGTTCTATCAACGAAATTTGGCGCTCCAGTGTGTACCGGGATTATCGCAGCGCCATTGCCGGTAAGTACCCGTTCCGTCGGCAGTCCGATTCTGATGTGGCGCTACAAGATTTCGCCAGCTTCTTTGGCTATGGCGGTACCCTCGATACCTTCTTTAAGCAGCAACTCAAGCCATACGTGGATACCCAGCGCACGCCTTGGACCCTGACCAAAGATATTGGCATTAGTCAGCGCAGCTTGGCGGTGTTTGAAAAAGCCCAGCAAATTCGCGAAATTTTCTTTCAGCGCGGTACCAACCAACCCAAGCTTGGCTTTAGTTTGAAACCGGTGTTCTTAGATTCACGGGTGAGCCAATTCATGCTGGAAATCGATGGCCAAGACTTAGTTTACCGCCACGATCCGCCACGTTTTGTCAGCTTTAACTGGCCAGAGCGCACCGGTGCCCAAGAAACCCGTGTGGTGTTTACCCCAACCGGTAAATCCTCGCCGCTTGCGGCCAGTTATCAAGGACCTTGGGCCATCTTTAAACTGCTGCAAGAGTCGGCGCGGCTTTCCACCCAAGACCGTCATGAACTGGTGGAAATCAATCTTGGCGAATATCAGGCCAAGCTGGAGTTGGTTACCAACTCGGTCAAGCAGCCTTTTAACAGCAAAATGCTGGAAAGCTTCCAGTTACCCAGAACCTTGTAGGACGACGTTATGTGGGGATATTTCGGCAAGGTGCCGAACCGGGGCGATTTTATATGCCATGAATTGGCACCCAGTATCAGAGACTTGTTCTTTGAGTGGTGTCAGGCGGGGTTGGCGGTTAGCCGCGAGCAGCTAGGTGATAAATGGCTGGACGCTTACCTCACCGCCCCCATTTGGCACTTTGCTGCCAGCCCCGACACTTTGGATGAAACCGGACTGGTGGGCACGCTAATACCGTCGGTTGACCGGGTAGGGCGCCACTTTCCGTTTATGGTGATTGGCCAGTATTCCGGCCGCGCCTTAGATGCCTGGCGAGACCCGCAATGGTCGGGGTTGCTGGAAGACAAAGTGCTGGCGGTACTGGATGACAACTGGGACGAGCGAAGCTGGCTAACCGGCCTGAATGACATTGCCCCACCGGCCCCCAGTAAGGGGCGGCTAAAGCTGCCAACCGAAGAAGGCAATGTGGTACTGCCCGGCGATGTGTCAGAAAACCAATTGCTGGCTGCACTGCTGAACAGACAAGGAGAAAAAACCCTCTGGTGGACACAAGGTTCGGCTTTTGTTGAACCTTGCTGGTTGTCGACCCGGGGTCTGCCTCAGGTAGGGCAGTTTGCCGCGTTACTGGCCGGACAATGGCAGCAACAGGGATGGCAACAAGCAACCTTAATGGAGTAATTCACTAATGCGTTATATTTCATCCGGTTTTACCCACAGGGGAGGCACCCGGAATCATAACGAAGATGCTTATTTAGATGTTACCGAACAAGGAATTTGGTTGGTGGCTGACGGCATGGGGGGTTATCAAGCCGGTGATGTAGCAAGCCAATTAATTTGTGACACCGTTGATAGTGAAATAAGAAAAAGAGATTTAGGCAAATTTACAGTAAATGATTTAGAAAAAGCATTATTGCTTTCTAATAAAAAAATTCGTGATTACGGGGCGCGATTTTTAGACGACCAAACCATAGGTTCAACGGTGGTGGCGTTAATGACAGTAGCCAATCACTTTCATCTTTTTTGGGTGGGAGATAGCCGCTGTTATTTAGCAAGGGATGGCCAACTAAAACAAATTTCACGCGATCATTCGCAAGTGGCTGAAATGGTTGAACAAGGCTTGCTTGATGAGGCCGAGGCAGAGTCGCATCCTTTGGCGCACGTGATAACTAGAGCGGTAGGGGTTGATGACGAACTTACCCCGGAATACCTTTCTGGAGAGGTAAAGGAAGGTGATATATTTTTAATTTGCAGTGACGGTATTAGCAAAGAATTCAATCAGCAAGAGCTAAATGCCTTTTTATCTTTAGGGGAGCTTGAAGAAGCAGGAATGGCCATAATGCATTCAGCTTTAGTTAAAAAATCAAAGGATAATATAACCTGTGTTCTTGTGAAGGCACAGCAGGATTGCTATGCTAATTTTTCTAGCGAAAATGGTGATGATGTAACCATCCCGATTTATTCTCGCTAGGTAAATGGAATTTAAATGCTAGGGAAAGCTTGTGAGTGAAATAGCCATTTCTCTCTTTGATTTTAATGCCTTGATGGCATCAATCTCGGATGATAATCCGTGCGGTATTGACCTGCGCGCGGATGAATCGCCGGTTTCCCCCTATTTCACCCTTAAAGACATTCGTAATCAGGCCCGGGCCATCGAGCGCCAAGCGGTGCTGGATGACGAATATCAGCCGCCCAGTCAGTGGCGAGATCTCAGCCAACAAATCCCCGATATCGTTGCTGGCCAGTCGAAAGATTTAGAGCTGGTTACCTGGCTTATTGAAGCCTGGTGCCGCGAGTACGGTTTTTTAGGGTTAAAAGACGGCTTCTTACTGGCTGCCAACTTGATTGAGCAGCACTGGGAACAGCTGTATCCACTGCCTGATGAAGACGGTATTGCAACCCGTTTGGCGCCCTTGGTGGGGCTAAATGGCCTGGATGCCGAAGGCACCCTGATCCAGCCTATTTTGTCTATTCCGCTTTTCTTCGGCCAAACCTATGGTCCTTTTGCTACCTGGCAATGCGAGCAGGCCGCCGAAGTGAACCGTATGGACAAAGAAAAAGCCGAGCAAAAGCGCAAGGCCGGGGCGGCGAGCTACGACCAAATTAATCAAACCGTGAAGGAAATGCCGGCCAGTGAACTGGTGGCACTGGCCGACCATATCGAAGGCGCCCAGCAAGCCTTTCAGCGGTTATCCGATGCCATGGATAACGCCAGCCAAGAGCCGCAAGCCACCAGCCAGGTGACCAAAGCCCTGAAGCGCTGCCGCGATGCGCTGTGGTTTCATGCCGGCGAGATTATTGAAAAAGCCCGCGAGCAGGCGCAAGCCTTGAGCGATGACGGCTACGAAGAAAATGCTGAAGGTGAAATTTTGCCTACCGGCACCAGCGGCGATGCCGTGCAAAGCGCTATTCATAGCCGCGAGCAAGCGGTTAAGCAATTGGCGCGGCTGGCCGACTTTTTCCGCCAAACAGAGCCGCATTCACCGGTGTCTTATGCCATAGAGCAGGCCATTCGCTGGAGCAAGCTCACCCTACCCGAATTAATGCAGGAACTGATCAGTGACGACGGTGCCCGTGCTGGCTTTTGCCGGCTAACCGGTGTGCCAGGAACCGGAGCCCAAGAATAGTACGGGCCTAAACCGTGAAGTGCGAAAGGAGATGAAGACATGGACAGCATCCACCAGAAGTTAAACCGGGTCCGTAAACCCCGGGTACACATTACTTATGACGTTGAAACCGAAGGCGCCATGGTCAAGAAGGAATTGCCCTTCGTGGTCGGCGTTATGGGCGATTTTTCCGGTAATAACAACACCGAGATTAAGCCCCTTAAGGACCGTCGTTTCATTCAGATTGACCGCGACAATTTCGACGATGTTATGCGCCGAATGAGCCCGAAAATCAAAATGAAGGTGGATAACAAGCTTAGCGATGAAGACTCGCAAATCAGTGTCGAACTGGCCTTTAACTCCATGGCTGATTTCGAACCAGCTGCGGTAGTGAACCAAGTTGAGCCACTGCGCCAACTGATGGAAACCCGCAACAAGCTGCGTGATTTGATGACCAAGGTTGACCGCTCTGAAGAGCTCGAAGTGCTGCTGGAAAGGGTACTGAACAACTCTGAAGATCTGCAAAAACTGGCCACGGAACTGGCCGATGGGGAGGACAAGGAATGAGCGCCGAACAACAAGCTGCCGTTGCCGCCGAGGAAGAGATCTCACTGTCTTTGCTTGAGCAGGCCATTGGTGCCACCAAGCAAACCGAGTCAAGCCGGGCTGAGGAACTGATCCGCACCCTGACCGATGAGGCGATGAAGGGCACCGTTACCTGGAATAAAAACCTGACGGTAACCTTTAACCAGGCCATTAGCGCCTTGGATACCCTTATCTCCAGCCAGCTGGCGGCCATTATGCACAACGAAGACTTCCAAAAATTGGAAGGCTCCTGGCGCGGCCTGCAGCACTTGGTCATGAATACTGAAACCAGTGCGTCGATGAAGCTGCGGGTAATGAACCTGCCGAAAAAAGAGCTGCACAAGGATTTGTCCAAGGCGGTGGAGTTCGACCAATCTCAAGTCTTTAAAAAGATTTATGAGTCAGAATTCGGCACCCCTGGCGGCGAACCTTATGGCGCTATTATTGGCGACTACGAGTTCACCAACCACCCCAACGACATGGAAACCTTGGGTTTAATGTCTAACGTGGCGGCGGCGGGCTTTTGCCCCTTCCTGTCGGCAGCGTCACCGTCGCTGTTTGGCTTTGATAACTGGACCGAGCTAACCAAACCCCGCGATTTGGAAAAAGTGTTTGAGTCGCTCGAATACACCAAATGGCGCTCGTTCCGTGATTCTGAAGACTCGCGTTTTGTGTCGCTTTCCATGCCGCGGGTTTTGGCGCGCCTGCCTTACGGTGAAGCAACCAAGCCGATTGAAGAGTTTGGCTACGAAGAGTTTGACGTGGACCCGCAAACCGGCCGTGCTGGCACCACCGACCACGACAAGTATTGCTGGATGAATGCCTCTTATGTACTGGGTACCCGCATGACCGAAGCCTTTGCCAAATACGGTTTTTGCACCGCTATTCGCGGCGCTGAAGGTGGCGGTAAAGTTGAAGGCTTGCCAACCCACATCTTCACCAGCGATGACGGCGACCCGGATCTGAAATGCCCAACTGAAATTGGCATTACCGACCGCCGTGAAGCGGAGCTGTCGAAACTGGGCTTTTTGCCACTGTGCCACTACAAAAACACCGACTATGCCGTGTTCTTTGGCGCGCAGACTTGCCAAAAACCGAAGATCTACGACAACCCCGACGCCACCGCCAACGCCGCTATTTCGGCGCGGTTGCCTTACATGATGGCCACCTCGCGTTTTGCCCATTACCTAAAAGTGATGGCCCGCGACAAAATTGGCTCCTTCATGGAAGCGCCGGATGTGGAATCGTGGCTTAACCGCTGGATCCTCACTTACGTTAACGCCTCCGAGGGCGGTGGCCAGGAGATCCGCGCCAAGTACCCCTTGGCCGATGCCAAAGTCCAGGTAAAAGAGATACCAGGCCGTCCTGGTTCTTATAACGCCGTGGCCTGGCTTCGTCCCTGGTTGCAAATGGAAGAGCTCACCACCTCGTTGCGACTGGTTGCCAAGATCCCCGAGATCGGCGGTTAATCTGCCTGAGGCGGCCTAGCCGCCTCGCAAGGATGCGTATGAATATGGCATTGGAATTTGTCGCCAAGGACTATCTTGAGCGGCCGGAGCCTGCTGTTAACAGCCCCATCCTGCCCATGGGTTTCATGGCCAGGGTGGCGGCTGAGCCAGACGAGCTCAAGGCGCTGTTGATGTGGCTTGGCCGCGTTAATCCAGAAAAAAGCTGGACCGATAACAGCGTTAAAGCGCTGCTGGCAAAAACGCTGGTGGTGCTGGACGAGCTTATCAACGCCCAGCTCAATGCCATATTGCATCACCCTGAGCTACAAGCTTTAGAGGCCAACTGGCGTGGCCTTTGGTTGCTGACCGAGCAAGCCGCCCACGACGACAGCGAAGGCCTTGTGAAAATTCGCGCCCTCGACCTTGACTGGGCGGAGCTGTCAAAAGATCTTGGCCGGGCCATTGAGTTTGACCAGTCTCGGTTATTCCAGAAAATCTATTCCAACGAATTTGGTATGCCAGGGGGCGAGCCTTTTGGCGTGCTGATAGGTGCCTACAGTGTTAGCCATCGCAGCACTGGCGGGCAAACCAATCTTGATACCTTAAAAGAGCTGAGCCGAGTGGCCGCCGCAGCATTCGCCCCGGTGGTGCTTAATGCCGAACCGAGCTTTTTTGGTGTTGATTCCTTTAGCGATTTAACCGGCATGATGGAGCTTGGCAGCTACTTTGATTCGGCAGAGCTGGCGAAATGGCGAGCCCTTCGTGACATGGACGACTCGCGTTTTCTGGCGCTGGCCATGCCACGGGTCATGATGCGCCCGCCTTATCGTGGTGAAGGCACCGGCCCGGAAGCTTTTCGTTTTGTTGAACAGCGCGCCAACCCGCAGCGGGACTTTCTTTGGGGCCCTGCCTCTTTTGCCGCAGGCACCGTGATTATCCGCGCCTTTTGCGAGTCGGGCTGGTTTGCCAACATTCGCGGTTACCAACGGGGCCGGGTTACCTTCGGCGCCATTGATAACCTGCCTTCAATTCAGCGGTTGACCCATTGCGGCAATATTTACCAAACCCGCACCCCGGTTGACTGGCAAGTGTCTGACCGCCTGGAAAGACTGTTGTCAGAAGAAGGCTTTTTGCCTCTGCTGCCGCTCACCAACACCGATATGTTAGTGCTGCACTCGGCCGCATCGGTACAAAGACCCAAACACTATGACAGCACCACGGCGCAGCTAAGCGCCCGGTTATCGACCATGTTGCACTACACCCTTTGCGTGTCCCGTTTTGCTCACTTTTTAAAAGTCATGGGCCGCGACCGGGTGGGGGGCTACAGCACCCCGGAAGAATGCCAATCGTACCTGCAGCGCTGGCTGCACAGTTACACCATGGCCTCGGAAGGGGCCTCAGACGACATGCGTGCCCGCTTTCCCTTGCGTGAAGCCAAGGTGGTGGTGCGCGAAAGGCCCACAGAGCCGGGCCGTTACTACTCGATCATTCGCTTACAACCCCATTTCCAACTCGACCAGTTGGTGACCGGGGTCAAGCTGATAACGGAACTGACCCCGGTCAACGGGGGCTGAAGGACGGATTTATGAAAGGGATCATCGACGCACTTAACGCCGGCTTGCTAGACGAAGCCATCGACGTGGCGCAGCAGGCGGTTAAAGACAACCCGGCTGACTTGGACTTGCGGGCAAAACTCATTGAATTGTTGTGCCTGGATGGACAACTGCAACGGGCAGATGACTCGCTGGCAAGCCTGGTTAAACGTGAACCGCAATGGATAGGCGGTGCCGCCAACTTGCGCCAACTGCTGCGTGCCCAGCAGGCACGCCAGGCCTTTCACCAAGGCCAGCTTGCTGACGATGTTGTCGCCGCCGAAGGCCCAGCCTTAGAAGCCTTGATTGCATTAAAAAGCCAGTTAGCGGCTGGCAATGAAACGGCCGCTTATCAAGCCGCCGCACTTTTGGAAGAAAGCCGCGGCGGTGAAGGGCCCTTGGCCGATGTTCGCGACTGCGATGACAGTCTCGGCCCTTACCTTGAGTGCCTGGGTACCGACGGCAAGTTTTACCTGTGGCGCTTTGATGAAATTGCCGCCATTCAGTTTCACCCGCCCACTTCCCCGCTGGAAACGCTGTGGCGCCGGGCCCAGGTGAGCTTAAACGACGAGCGTGAAGGTGAGGTTTTCATTCCTCTGACTTACGCCACCGCCGGTGATAACCGGCAAAAACTTGGCCGCGAAACCGACTGGCAGCAACAGGGTGAGCTGGTAACCGGTGTCGGCCTTAAGTTGTTTTTGGTCGGTGAAGAGGCGTTGAGTCTGATTGAGCTGGCTGCCACTACCGCCGCTGAGGCGCGCCATGTCGGCTGAGCAACTGGCGCAGCTAAGTGTGCTTGACCGCCTGTTAGACGAAGGCGAGACGCAGCGGTTTTCGTTAACAGCGCTACGCCAGTCGGTGCGGCGCGACCTGGAGTGGCTTCTTAATGCCCGCCGTAGCTGGCTGCCTTGGGATGACAACCACAGTGAATTGGATACCTCGGTTTTAGGTTTTGGGCTGCCCGATTTCACGGTAATGGAGTTGTCGACCGAAGAAAGCCGGTTGTGGTTGTGCGAGGAAGTGAAAAAAACCATCAACCGCTTTGAGCCGCGGCTCACACAGGTTGAGGTCAGCTTAAAAGATAAAGATACGCCACAAGACCGGGTGCTGAGGTTGCGCATTGATGCGGTGTTACTGGCGGATCCAGTGCCGCAACCGGTGGCGTTCGACTCCGAAATGGAACCGATAAATTTGTCTGTCACCTTGCAGGAAAGTTTGCGATGAGTGAAACACTGCTGAAGTACTACAACCGAGAATTAGCGTATTTACGCCGCCAGGGCGCTGAGTTTGCTCAGCAATACCCTAAGGTGGCGGGGCGCCTTAGGATCAGTGAAGAAGCGGTGGAAGACCCCCATGTGTCGCGCCTTTTAGAAGGGGTGGCCTTTATGACGGCGCAAATTCGCCAGCGTTTAGATGGCCATTTCCCGGAGCTGGCCGATGTGTTGCTGGGCAGTCTTTACCCTGACTACCAGGCTCCCATTCCGTCGATGACGGTGGCCGAGCTTAAACCGGCACCGGCGTTGTCATCACATATGGCGGTGCCAGCGGGGCTGAGCTTTACCACTCAGGTTGAGAACATGCCGGAGTGCTATTTCAGTGCTGCTGGCAACCAAGTGCTGGCCAATATTGATGTAAAAAACGCCGCTTTTGAGAACGCTCCCTTTGATGCGCCGCGGCCGCAAGGCAGCCAGGGTGCACAAGCGGTAATAAAACTGCGCCTAAGCTCTGAGCTTGATTTCAGCGAAATTGACCTGCCATTTCTGCGTTTTTACCTGCATGGGCAAACGCACCAAAGCCACGAGCTTTACGAGCTGATCCACCGCTGCGCCCTGGGTTTTGCCGTTGCGCCCGTAGGCGACAGCCGCCAATTACAGTTTTACGGCAAAGAGCACATTACGCCGGTAGGCTTTGATGCCGACGAGGCGGTGGTGCCTTACAGCCAGCGCAGTTTTAGTGGTTATCGGCTGTTGGTTGAGCACTTCTTGTTTGCCGAGAAGTTTCTGTTTGCCGACTTTAACGATATTCGCTGGCCGCAAGACAAAGCTGTCGACCTTTATATCTACCTGGCCGAAGGCTCTAGCGAGCAGGAAAAAAGCCTGGTGGCCGAGCACCTTAGGTTAGGCTGCGTGCCTTTGGTTAATACCTTTGAATCCCTTAGCGAAACCATGCGTTTTGAAGAAGAGGCGCTGGAATACCGCCTGGTGCCCAACTACCGCAACGCCGATGCCACCGAAGTGGTACGTATTTTAGGGGTAGAACTGGTTAAGGCCGACGAAGTGTTGCCGCTGGCGCCTTACTACGGTTTGCACCATCCGCGCTGGCAAGACAGCGTTAGCTTGTATTGGCATGCTCGCCGCCGCTACAACGACTGGGCAGGTGGCCAGTACGAACCGGGCACTGAAACCTACTTGTCGTTGGTGAATAAAGACTATGAGCACCAAGACGAAGACGAGCTGCCAAGCGACCGTTTTTTACGCGTTAAAGTGCTGGCCTGTAACCGCAACGCGCCAGCACAGCTGCCCTTTGGTGGCGGCCAGCCGCAGATGCGTGCCGAAGACCCTTACATTCACGATATTAAGGTGCTGGTAGCGCCTACGGCCACCGTGCGGCCAGAGCTGGATGATGCCAGCCGCTGGCAGTTTATTCGTCATTTGTCTTTGGAGCACTTCGCCGGGGCAGATGCCCTGGCCCGCTTAAAAGCGGTGCTGCACCTGCACGACTTTAAGCAAACCCCCGAGTCGCAAGCACTGATTGAAGGCATTGAAGAAGTCAGTATTAAACCGGCGGTGGCCCGGGTTGGCAGCGGCGTACGTAAGGGACTTTGTCAAGGTAACGATATTGCTATTCGCTTTTCCAAACCCCGATATGCCGGGGCCAGCGTGTACTTGTTTTCAGCGGTGCTGGACCGCTTTTTCGCCCAGTTTGCCCAGCTTAATACCTTCACGCGGCTGCGCATTCGGTTAACCGGCCACCACCAGGATTACCACGTCTGGCCAACCCGGGTTGGTGAGCAGGAGCTGTTATGACCGGCCAGCGTAGCGCCTCAGACAGCGGCTCGTTATATCGGGAGATTTGGCGTATTGAGCGGCAAATCAAAAACGATAAAAGTCCCTGGCATCGCGTCGGTGAAGATGGATGGCCAGACAAAGAACTGGTGAAGTTCCGTGCGCGCCAGCATCAAGGGTTTGCCGGGCAAGATGTGGTTAGGGCCCGCCATCAGCGCACCGAAGACGGTAAGTTGCGAGCAGTACTGGATTTGGACTTTATGAGCCTGACCGGTGCTAGGGGGGTATTGCCTGGCCATTACAGCGAACTGGTGCTTCAGCAACTGAAAGCGAAATCGCCAGCGCTGCAGGACTTTTTAGACCTGTTTAATCACCGGTTGCTGTCACTTTTTTATCGCAGCTGGGCCCGCACCCAGCCAGCGGTTGCCCAGGAACGCGACGAGTTAGACCCCTTTACCGCCATCATGCGGGCCCTAACCGGCGTGGAGGATGACAGCCAGTTGCAATACGGCGCAGCGCTGATGCGCGGCCCCAAAAGTGGCGCTGTGCTGTGCCAAATACTTGAAGACCTTACCGGTATTAAGGTGCGCTATCAGGCGCTGCAAGGTGGCTGGGTTGGGGTCGATATAGCAGAGCAAAGCGCGATGCCCAGCAAGCAAAAACCGATGGGGCAATTTGCCCACCTTGGTGAAGCCGTTTTGGGCAGTAAAACCTGGGTAGCTGACAAAGGCTTGGTGCTGAACTTTGCACCAAAATCACACCAACAAGTGGCGTCTTTGCTGCCAGGCGGCCAGTACAGCGGCGCTGTGGCCGACCTTAACCTGGCTTTTGCTGGCCGCCAAACTCGGGTGCGTTGCCAAATGACCACCCAAGCCCGTTTTTTGCCCGGAGCCCGGGCTAATGCCAAAAGCCGTTTGGGAGCAGACAGCTTTTTACAAGCCATAAATCAGCCCGACAGCATTGTGACTGTGGGCTTTACGCCAAGGAAAGGATGAAGACATGTCTTCAATGACCTTAAAAGCGCTGGTTGAGCGCATGGAACCCGAGTGCCATCAGGCACTGGAAAAGGCCGTAGGGCTTTGTTATCAACGCAGCCACTTCAGTGTGGAAGTCGAGCACTTGCTCAAGGCGTTGTTGGAGTGTGAAAACACCGAAGTACTGGCAATACTGGCCCATTATGGGCTGAGTGCTGAGACGCTCAATAGCGAGCTTAACCAAGCACTTGAAAGCTTTAAAAGCGGTAATGACGCGGCGCCAGCGCTGTCGGTGCGTTTAGTTGAACTGCTGCGCCAGTGCTGGATGGACACGTCCATTGAATTTGCAGAGCCGCAGATCCGTGGCACCACCTTACTGTATACCCTGCTTAATGATGCCACCTTGGCAGCGCTCAGCACGCGCCATGCCCACGAGCTTGAAAAGCTCGAACCTACCCGGTTACTGGCCGATTGGCCCGAGCTTCGCCAAAACCTTGGCAGCGCGCCAAGCACAAAGGCGCCGCAACAACGTGGCAAAGAAGAAGCCCTTAGCCAATATTGCATTGATCTCACCGCCCAAGCGCGTGCCGGCAAGTTAGACCCGGTACTGGGCCGCGACGATGAAATTCGCCAAATGGTGGACATTTTAACCCGGCGCCGCCAGAACAACCCCATTTTGACCGGTGAAGCCGGGGTGGGTAAAACCGCTGTGGTAGAAGGCTTGGCCCAGCGCATTGCCGAGGGCACCGTGCCCGATGCACTGAAATCTTGCCGCTTACTCACCCTTGATTTAGCGCTGCTGCAAGCCGGTGCCGGGGTTAAAGGTGAGTTTGAAAACCGCCTTAAAAAGGTGATTAGTGAAGTCAATGCCTCCCCCGAGCCAGTGCTGGTGTTTATTGACGAGGCGCACAACATGATTGGTGCCGGTGGCCAGGCCGGGCAGGGTGATGCGGCGAACCTTTTAAAGCCAGCGCTGGCGCGAGGTGAGCTGCGTACCATTGCCGCCACTACCTGGGCCGAATATAAAAAGTTCTTTGAAAAAGATGCTGCCCTTGCGCGGCGGTTTCAGGTGGTCAAGGTCGAAGAACCCAGTGATGAAGTGGCGGTGCAAATTCTTCGCGGTTTGCTGCCGGTGCTGGAAAAACACCATAGCGTACATATCACCGATTCGGCGGCAAAAAGCGCGGTGCAGCTTTCCAGCCGTTACCTGCCAGGCCGCCAGCAACCGGATAAATCGGTAGCGCTGCTGGATACCGCTTGTGCCCGGGTGGCCATGAGCCAGGCCAGTCTGCCTGCGGCGCTGGAGCGGGCGCAAGCCAGGCTAAGCGCCCTTGAAACCGAAGCAGCCATTTTGGCGCGGGAGCAGCGCAGCGGCTTTGACCACAGCCAGCGCCGCGATGAGCTGGCAACCGAACAAGCCGTTGTTCAGGAAAGCGTGAATCAATTAAGTAGCACTTGGCAAAATGAGCAAAAGATGGTGGCCGATGCTCTGTCTCTGGGCGAGCAGTTAAGCGAAAGTGACGACGTTGCCATGCTTGAAGCGCTAAACGCACTTCGTAGCCAGCTCAGTGCCCGGGTGGAACCTTTGGTGCATTGGCAGGTGGATGAGCAACTGGTGGCACAAGTGCTCAGCGATTGGACAGGTATTCCACTGGGCAGAATGCAAGCCGATGAAGTGCAAAGCATTCTTAGCCTTGATGAGCGCTTGAAAGCCAGGGTGAAAGGGCAGGATCACGCCCTTGACGACATCGCCCGTACGGTACGCATTGCCAGAGCCAATTTGGCTGACGAGAAAAAACCATTAGGGGTTTTTCTGCTGGTAGGCCCCAGTGGGGTTGGCAAAACCGAAACGGCGTTAACCCTGGCCGAACAGGTCTATGGCAGTGAAGCCAACGTGACCGTGATTAACATGTCTGAGTTCAAGGAAGAACATAAAGTGTCGCAGCTATTGGGATCCCCTCCCGGTTATGTGGGTTATGGCGAAGGTGGTGTTTTAACCGAAGCCGTACGCCGCAAACCCTACAGCGTTGTCCTCCTCGACGAGATGGAAAAAGCCCATCCTGGGGTGCAGGACGTCTTCTATCAGGTGTTCGATAAAGGCATGTTGCGTGACGGCGAAGGCCGCGACGTGGACTTTAAAAACACCGTTATTCTGATGACCTCAAATGCAGCCACCGACAGCATTACTGACTTGTTTGCTGACGAGCTGACCGCCCCTGACGACATGTCCAAGGTCAAAGACGCCATTTGGGATGACCTGCTGCAAACCTTTAAACCCGCTTTTCTTGGCCGCTGTAACGTGTTGCCTTACCGGCCCTTGGCCGAGGAACAACTGGCGGCCATTACCCAACTGCAATTAGCACGGGTGGCTGAACGTGTTCAGCGCCACCACCAAGTGCCGCTGCACTTCGATGACGACGTGGTCAGCAATATCGTTGCGCGTTGTACCCAGGCCAGTTCGGGGGCGCGCAACATTCAATACATTATTCAGCGGCAGCTGTTGCCGCAGATGTCGGAGCAAATACTGCGTTGCCTGGCTGCCGAAACCCCGGTGGCCGGTGTCAGCCTGTCTGTTGTTGATGGCGAACTGACAGTGGACGTCGAGGGCGCCGCAGTGTGACCCCTTCCTGCCAGGCACTGCCTGCTGGAAAAACTTGTCCTCGTTACAGGACGTAACTCGCAATCAAAAGGAGCTATACCATGCAAGCTAACACTTACCTGAAGTACGAAGGTGTTACCGGCGAAGCCACAGCAGAACAGTACAAGGACATGATCACTGTGCTGTCTATGGACTTCAACGTACACCGCGAGATCAGTGCCTACACCGGTACTGCTATGGACCGTGAAGCGTCTGCCACTCGCCTTGGCGATATCACTATCACCAAACTGCAAGACAAGGCGTCTCCGGACCTGCTGAAAGAAGCCACCATCGGTAGCGGCAAATCGGCTGTTTTCCACCTCACCAAACAGGGTGAAAAAATCGAAGAAATCATGAAGCTGGAACTGACCGACGCCATGATCTCTAACTACTCCCTGTCTGTAGCGGGTGACCGCCCGGTGGAAACGCTGACCATTTCCTACACCGAACTGACCATGACCGTTACCCCAACCGACGATACCAATGCCGCTCAGGCCCCGCTGGTTTACGGTTACAGCGGCGTGAAAGGTCAGAAGCTGTAAGGCTCTACCTACCCCTATGGGGAGGGCGGATGCTCTCCCCATCTTTGATTTTCATACACTTGGATGGTGTACCGCGACATGGGCAAGGAACTGCAACATCACTTTCTTAAGATCCAGTCATCCCTTGGGCAGGACGCCCTGGTGCTGGAACGTCTTGACGTAAGCGAAGGGCTGTCTCAGCTTTTTGACATCCAGGTGGGCTTTTTTGCCAATTCCCGCATTAAAGACCTTGATAGCCTTGTGGGGGAAAACGTCACTATTAGCCTGAGCCTGGGTGACAGCGCCAGTGCTAAAGAGCGCTATTTTAACGGCCATATTTTATCCATTAGTGAGCTGGGTAAAGCCCAGAACAGCAAAGATGGCCAGCGTTACCAAGCCGTGGTTGTGCCAAGAGCCTGGTCGGCGACCCGGCGCATTAACAACCGCGTTTTTCAGAATATGACCTCAGTGGACATTGCCAAAAAGGTACTGGCTGAACACAGCCAAGCCATTGAGGAATCGTTAAAGTCATTCACCCCTTACAAGTTGCCGTACTGCGTGCAATACCAGGAATCTGACTGGGCCTTTGTGCAGCGCATTTTGGCCAACGACGGCCTCTTTTTCTTCTTTAAGCACGCCAAGGGCAGCCATAAGCTGGTGATAGCCAGCTCTGCCAAGGCCTTTTCTTACGCCGCTGAAAAAGAGGTAATTTACCGCACTAAAAGTAAGGGGGAACCCCATATCAGCCGCTGGCTGGTGTCAGGGAAAGCGGCTACTGCCAAATGGCTAGACCGTTCTTATAACTACTCTGCGCCAGCGCAGCCGGTAGACGAAAAATCCACCGGCAAGCCGGCTGGCGACAAGTTTGGCAAACAGGAAGCCTTTTATTACCACAGCGAAGAAAACCGCGCCCTGGCGAGTGAAAGCCGTGCCAAGCAACACCTTGGCGCCGAGATTGTTGATGCCAGCCTCATCGAAGCCAAAAGTGACCTGCGCTCACTGAGTGTTGGCCAAAGCTTTAGTTTTAAAGAGCATGAAGATGCTATTCCGTCACCCAATGGCTTCAACATTGTTGCAATGAAGCTAACCGCCCGGGTGCCACTCAATAGTGATGGTGGCAGCGGTGTTGACGCCTTCCAGTTTGCTAATACCTTCTCGTGCCTGCCGTCAGACCAAGACATTTTGCCTAAGCGGGTAAATAAGCCGGTGATCCCCGGTATTCAAACCGCCACCGTTACCGGCAAAAGCGGCGAAACCATTCATGTGGATAAAGACGGCCGTATCAAGGTGCAATTTCACTGGGACCGTGAAGGCAAAAATAACGACGAAAGCTCCTGCTATGTGAGGGTGGCGCACCCTTGGGCCGGGGCCGGTTTTGGTGCCCAGTTTATTCCCCGGGTTGGTGAAGAAGTGGTGGTGGCCTTTTTAAATGGTGACCCTGACCAGCCGCTGGTAACAGGCGCTTTGTATAACGGTAACAACAAGTTGCCTTACAGCACCGACGGAGATGGTAAGAACCGTTACGGTATTAAAACCCAAACTATTAAAGGCAGCACCAGCAATTACAACGAGCTGCAATTTGACGACACCAAAGGTAAAGAACTGGTCAATATTCAGGCCGAAAAAGACATGACCTATTTGGTGAAAAACGATCAGTCTTTTGAAATTAAAAATGACCGTACCGGCAAGGTGCTCAACGATGACACCTTGAACGTTACTAACAACCAGACGCTAAAAATCGACGGCGACCAAAAAGTGACAGTAGCAAAAACGGTCACCATTGATGGCGGCACGTCCATCACCTTGAAATGTGGTGGCGCCCAAATTGAGATGAAGAGCTCCGGCGAAATCAGCATTAAGGGCTCGGTGATCACCCTCAAGGGCAGCCAAATCAAGCTCAACTGATGGACGCCTTGTCACGCTTTTTTGCCCAGCGCCAAGCCATGCTGCAAAGCGGTGAAGCCGACCTTGGCCTGTTAAAGCTCCATGACCGGCGCTTGTTAGGGGCCTTGGCACAAGGGCAGTTAGGGCCAGCAAGTGCCCAGGGGCTAGATGCCGAGAGCTTGTTGGCTTTACTGCCAGCGCACCAAGATGCCATGGCATTTATTGAAGCGCGCGAACGTATTTGGCCGGGTGAATTATTAAGGCTGCAGCAAGCGCTTTGCCAGCTGCCAAGCGGCCAGACGTTGGCGTGGTGGCTGGCCGGCTGTTACCCGGCATTAATGTTGCCGAAAAGCCCCGGTGGCTGGTTGCAGGCAAGGGCTTATTGGCTTCGCCAGCAATCAGCCACCGGGGATTGGGCGCTGTGGTCAAGTGCTCAAAAAGGCGAAAAGCCCTTGGCCAAGGTGGTGGTTACCCTTTGGGAACAGAGCCAGGGCCAGCAATGGCAATATTGGCTAACGCCGCTTTGGCAACAAGCGCCCACCACACAAGTGGTCGCCAGCATTAATGTGCTGGCCGCCAAGGTGGACGAAATCACCCTGGTGAACCTGATGGGGCGCAGTCATTTGGGGCGGTTTTTACCTTGGCTTGGCACATTGCACCAACAAGAGCTTGCCGAGGCCGTGCTGGATAACCAGCTGTATTTAAGCGGTGGCAGTCAAAAGGCGGTTGCCGAGCGCCAATGCTGGGGGGAGGCCCTTAATGCAGCATGGTTAACGCAGCTGCCACAGCAATTGATGCTGAAATACCGCAGCCGTTTGTGGGGGTTGGTAACGCCGCAAAGCCGGGGCGCACCCTGGTCACTTTTTGGAGGGCAGCTATGCCTTGGCAGCTTAGCTTAAGTGGCCACATTGCCGGGGTGAGTGCCGCGCAGCTGTTAGCTGGCGAGCAGCCTTTACCGGGGGCCAGCCAAGGGCCAGAAGCCATAGCGCCATGGCTGGCAACTGACAGGCGCAACTGGCTGTTGGTGCCTTATGGCAGCAAGGTGCAGGCTCCAGCTGGCGTGGAAATCGCCAGAGGCCGGGCGGCCATGGCGCTTATCTTAAGTCAGCTCAATAGCAGCCCGCAGCCGGGCCGCATTATTGCTGCTGTTAGCGGCGGCGTTTTAGCGCTGGATATTACCCCTGCCAGTACTGGCATCGCCGTTAGTGATTTGCTGGCAGATGGCCGCTGGGATGCCAATCCCGACTTTGCGCCGTTAATTTCTAAGGCCCGCCAGCTTTGCCCAAGGCCAGCGTTGATGCTGTTACCCGGGTCGGGCGCAGATGGCTACTTACAACGGTTAATGCCATTTTTTGGCAACATGTCCGGTTGGACCGGCAGTGATGTCAATTGGCAGTTTGCCGAAGCAGGCATGAATTTAGAGATGGCTGGCGCGCTATATTCCTGGGCCTGGATGGCCCAGGGGCTGGCCTGGGGGCAATGGCAAGGAGATGCCGTTGTGGTGGAATTGGACAACAGCCCAATGATGGGAGTGGCCATAGTGCGTTGGCAAGGAAGCGAAGGACAGCATGAGTAATTCGGTTGAGATCCAGGCACATAGCCACCATCTGGTGCTGGCGTTACCTGGCTTTAAAGGCAGCGGCGAAGCCGTTAGCCGCGCAGACAGCGACGCTTGGCAGCAATGGCTGCAAGGCGTCTTTATGGTGGACGCTGACCACCACTTTGAAGATATCAGCCGTGCGGTAAAACTGGTTAGCCCCGATAGCGAGCCGGTTTCAAGTGCTGAAGCTTTCCCGCTGTTGGCTGATGCCTTAGCTAACAGCAAACTCAGCGCCTGGTTATTGCCGCAAAGTAACCCGCCTAAAGCCCCTTTAGCGGCCAGTGACAGCGCTGCTGCCGATGATGCCCGCGCCAATAGCGGCAATAGCAGCAGCGCCAGCAGTAATGCCAGTAGCGGCGCAGCTGAAAAAGGCGCCACCAGCGACAGTGTTGGCCCCGATGCCAGCGACAGCCAAACCCTTGGTGACCCGGTTGCCCCCGCCACCGGCGAAGAACTGCTACAGCTTGTTGATTTTGCAGTGCAAGGGCCAATGCCACTGACCTTTAAACGCTGGTACCGCTCCAGTCTTTGCGACCGCGATTTTGGCTTGGGCCATGGTTGGTACAACGACCTGCTGCGGCCACTTTGGCAAGACGATAACCACAGCTACAGCCTCGATAGCGAAGGGCGGGTGCTGCGCTTTCCACTGCTGGCCCCCAAAGAGGTTGGCTGGCAAGCTGCCACTGGCCATCGCTTGGAACATAAAGCCGATGGCCGCATGCAGCTTAGTGAACCCAGTGGTTTGGTTTGGGTATTTTTACCCCAAAGCGCCGGGCAATGGCGGGTTAGCAGTATTCACAACCGCTTTGGGCATCGCTGGCTGTTTCATTACAACCAGCATCAGCAGCTAGCCTTTGTTGATGTCGCTGAACATCGCCGGCTGGTGCTGAACTGGCACGGCGCGCATCTTGCCAGCATTGGTTTAAAAGAAGGCAAGCGAGTGGCAAGCCTTGGTCGCTATCAGCATGACGAGCAGGGCGACCTTATTACCGTGCAGTGCCAAAAGCTGCGCGAGCACTACCAATACCAGGGGCATTTACTACGCGAGCGGCAGTTGGCATCGGGCTATCGCTTTTTATTAACCTGGCAAGGCGCAGGCCCTGCTGCCCGCTGCATTCATACCCGCGGTGAAGACGGCTCTGATGATTTTCATTTTGATTACGACACCCTAAACCGCGAAACCAAAGTCACCGATGCTTTTGGTCACCAGTGGCTGTACCGCTACAACAATAGCGGCCAGATCACTGCCCGCGTGGGCCCCAATGGTGGCGAACACCAGTGGACCTACGACACCCAAGGGCGGCTGCGCCGTTACCGTCTGCCAGATGGCAGGGCTTGGCGTTATGAGTTTGACGGCAAGGGCATGCCGGTATGTGACTGGCTACCTGACGGCCGCCGCCATCGCCGCGTTTATAACAAGCTCGGCTTTTGCATCGCTGAAACCCTGCCCGATGGCCGCTTTATTGAGCGCAAACTCGACGGCTTAGGGCGGCTGTTGGCAGAGCGCCGCGCCGATGGTAGCCAATGGCAGTACCACTACGATGCTGCCGGCTGGCTGCGTGAAGCCGCCAGTGATGACGGCAAAACCGAGCGTTATGGCCTTGATGGCAATGGCCAGCCGTTAGCCGTTGAAAAAGGTGGTAATTTACGGCGCCTGGCCTTTGACAATCAGGGCCGGCCGGCAGGGCAGCTGGTGCACGACCTTGTCACCCAATATCAGTACGACGGCGACAAGCTCACCGCTAGCCACCAATACCCTGAAAACGCCCCTGACCAGCAACTCAGCTGGCGCTTTGCATACGACAGTGCTGGGCGTCTTAACCGCTATGAAAGCGCTTTAGGCGCAGTGCATCAGTTTGAATACGATGGCCGCGAGCGGCCACTGCGTTATATTCGCCCCGACGGAAAAACCGTTCACTACAGCTACGACAAGGCCCGCCGCCTGGTGGACCTGGTGCGCCCTGACGGTGGCCGCTGGCAACTGGGTTACGACGCCTTGGGCCAGGTTAACCGCGTTGCCGCCCCCGATGGCCGTGATATTCAGTTTGGCTATGATGCCAATGGTCAAATCATCCATCGCCAGCAAGGCGGCGACTGGCTTCAGCATCTAAAACGCGATGCTGGCGGCCGGGTTACCCGCCAAAACTCCCAAGGCAAAGGTCGCCAACCGGTTGCCAAGCAATTTCGTTACGACCACCTTGGCCGTATGGTCACCGCCGCCTGTGAAGGGCGACGTCTGGCCTGGCGTTACGATAACCAGGGCCGTATTGTTCGCCACGACCAAGACGGCCACAGCGTTGGCTACCAGTACGGCCAAGCCCAGCAGCTGAAAACCCTGAGACTGCCAGACGGCACCCGCGTGCAATTTCACTACGGCCAAAACGGCCTTTGGGAACAGATCAGTGTTGGCGGCGCCGTGGTGCTCAGCCGTAGCTTTGACGACAGCGGCCGTGAACAAAACCGTCAGGGCGCCGCCAACCAGCAAAGTCAGGTGTTTGACCGCCACGACCGGCTGATAAATCGCCGTTGGCAGGGCCAGCAAAGCCACCTGCGCCGTTATAACTGGGACGCAGAATCGCGCCTCGAAGAGCTGGAAGACTCCGATGCCGGTGAAACGCGCTTTGAACGTGACAGCGTCGGCCAACTCATTCGTGACGGCGATATTGCGTTTCGTTACGACGAAGGCGGCAACCGCCGCAGCGAAGGTGACAAGCTCGGTAAAGACCGGCTGTTGCAAACCCGCACCGCCCGTCGCCGCTATGACGCCCTTGGCGCCGAGGTAGAGCTGCGCGGCGAGCGGGACGAATCTCGCCACTTTGATGCCGAAGGTGGCCTCATTGCCTTTAACCGCGAAGGCCTGCAACTGCGTTATGGCTACGATGCCCTTAACCGCCGCGCTTGGCGCAAAGGACCTACCGGCACCGTTAACTACTTATGGCACGGTGATAATCTCTTGGGCGAAGAGCGCCAGGGCCGCTGGCAATGGTTTATTCGTGACCCGCAAACCCACGAGCCGCTGCTGACCATCCATAACGACGAGGTGTATTTTTACGAACTGGACTGGCGCAAAGCCCCCATCCGCCTTTGGAGCGGCCAAGGCCAGTGCGCCTGGAAGGCCCAAAGCGACGCCTGGGGTAACTACCAGTGCGAAGGGGATATCCACCAACCCCTGCGCCTGCCCGGCCAGTTTGAAGACGAGCTCACCGGCCTTTATTTCAACCGTTTTCGCGATTACGACCCCAAAACCGGCCGTTACCTCACCCCTGATCCCTTGGGTTTAAAAGGTGGCCTTAATAGCTACCGCTATACTGCCAACCCAGTGGACTATATCGACCCCTTAGGGCTAAGTACCGCAGATGTGGGGGTTACGGCTACAGACGCCGATAAAGGTGAGACGGCAGCTATTACCGAAGATGTACCTGCTATGCAGGAGTTGGAGCCTCAGTATCTCTATCGAGGTATACATAGTGGACACCCTGCATATCAAGACGCGCTTAATGGAGTAGTAGCGCCCGCAAATCAAGATGCTGATCTCACGCCTGAACAGCATGCCGAAGGAGGTTTGACAGGCGGTAGTCAATATGTTTCTTGGACTCGTGATAGGGAACTAGCTCTGACTCATGCAAAAAAGAATGCGAGTAATGATGGCAATCCAGGCCTTTTGCTATCTGTCCCTGTTGGAGCTCCGAGTGAAGGAGATGAATGGGCTTGGGGGTGGACTCATAGGAATGAATGGGGAGAAGTTGAAATGCTCCAGATTGGAACACGAAAAAATGTACTTGTTAAAAAGGTCGAATGATCATGAAAGAGAATCCCAAGTTTTTTTTGTTAGAATTGATTGAAAAAGGCTCGGTATCAAGATTGGTTGATGTTGCCTTTTTAATTAGGAATATAAATGATTGTAAGGAACATGAGGTGACTTTTTTAGGTGCTTACTCGGCTCTTTTTCTTAGGGATAGAATAAAAATCAGATTAAATAGTCCTGTGGTGAAGAAAATGAAGACGGTTGGGTTGAATTCTTCTTTGAAAACACTCAATGAAATGGATGATTTTGATCTTGTTGATGTTTTTAGTGTAAAGAATAATTCTTATGCAGGAGACTGTTTTGTTTTTTTTAATAAAATCATTGGGATTGAGTTTATTAAAAAAGGTTTATCTAAGAAAATAGAGGGTTTTCATCCTGATGTTGAATGAGCTTTTTTATTTTATAAAAATCAACATGGATATTTTGAAAGATATTTACTAAAAGCGGCCGAAGCCGCCTTTTTTATGCCAGTACCCAACCGCCATAGAGAGTGCCGCCAACGATACCGGTGGCGACCAATAATCGTAAAAGCGTTGGTATGGTGCCTTGAGCCAACTGAAAACGGTTCCATAAATCAAGTTTGCTTTGCAGTTGGTGTTCTTGGCCGGGCAATAAAGTGGGGTATTGCTCGGGCACAGTGGCAGCGCTTGGGGCCGGGGTAACTTCCTCTTCGTTATTAAACATCTTTTCGATGCTGAGCTCGCAGCTCACCAAATCATCCACCAGCATATCGCGCATGTATTCCAATACTCCGGCGATGTTATTCATGCTGTCGTGTGCGGCCGGGAACCATTGATGCCAGTTGTCTTTGGTTATTTCCACCAAATCAAATTCGGGGCATTGTTTGGGCCAATCTTCTACCTCAAAAGCGGTCATTAGCTGCTGGGTAAGGGTGAATTGGGTGATGGCCGCATTAACGGTTTCTATAACGCCAGTAATGGATTTGCCCACTTTCAACAGGCGTTTTTTCTCTAAGTAGCCCACCTTGCTGTCAGCGGTAACCACTTGCCAGGTGTTCGCTAACAGCATTTGTTCGTTGCGTACCACGGCGGCAATATGTTCGCTGGCGTGTAATAGCTTTACCAAGCCTTCCAGGTATTGCGGCCAATCTTCGCCAAGGGTTTTGGCTGCATCAAGGTGGCTGCTGTGGCATTGGCTGTCGTGGCGGTTAAGCGCTTGTACCAGTTCGCTACGTTCTTGGGCTAATTGCTCCAGTACGCGGGGAATGTCGGCCTTTTTAAGTTCACTGCCGCGGTGGCGAATAATGCCGCCTGAAGGGGTTAGCTCGCCTCTTGCCAGGGCTTCAAGGGTGTCGATTTCACTTTCCAAGTCGCGTACCGCTGCCAGTTGCTCTTTCAGGGCCTCGGGGTAGAGCTTGGCAAGGGCGGCTTTGATATTGGTGGGGGTCGGGCCTGCCAAAACATCGTCGGCGCTGGCAAAGTTGCGCATCACATCGCGGCTTAAATAATTGCCACGGTATCTGGGGTGCAAAGACTGGCGCGAAAAATGATGGGCTACCGCTTCTTGCTCTGACGTCAGGCTTAGCTCGTCGCGTTTTTCCGGCACATAAAAGTCGGTACTGATTTGCTGGCGTAGTGCCTGGGCGTCGTCAAACAGTGCCCAGGCCGAGCGGTTATCAATATCGGCGGCGATATAGCGGGCCTTGGCATTATCTTCCCGGTCGCGGTTGGCCGGATGGGTGGCCCACATCTGGGGTGGCAGCGCCATTGCTTTACTGAACACCCGGTGCTCGGCCGGGCTTCCCTGCGGGGTTGGCACAATGCCGTAACTGGGGTCGTCCAATACGCTGCGCATGGCGGTAATGGTTTCTTGTTGCGCTAAGAACAGGTCGCCAAGGCGTTTGCCTTCACCGGCCTGGGTTTTAGCAACACTGATTGCGGTTTGCCAGCCGTGGTCTGCCGCTTGCAATTTATGCAGGGCGTTGACCAGGGCGTCGGAACCGGTTACCGACACCGCTACCAAATCGGCGTTGTATTCCATTTCCCGGCTAAGGGCGCGCTCGGCCATCATAACCAGCCTAAACAGGCTGTCGACCACAGCGCGAATAGACCAAATAACCAAGCCTAATAGCCAGCCCACCCAGGCAACCCGTAAATCAATGCGGCTAACAAAGTGGATCAGTTTATCCAGCCAGTCGCGGGTGGCCACCATGTGGCCAATGATCTGTTGGGCAATATAAACCCAGCGCCCCACCATCATCGACCGCTGGGCAAAGTGGCCAAATTCGTGGGCCAGCACCGCTTTGAGTTCGCCAAGGTTAAGTACGTTCACCAAACCCAGGCCAATAATGAGGTTCTTTTTCGAAGGGAATAACAGATTGAGTAACGACAGATCATAAAAAACAGCGGCATTTACGTCGGGGGTTAAAAACACCCGGTGTGGGCGAGGGGCGCCTACGTCGTCTGCCAATTGGTAAATAAAGGCGAACAGTTTTGGCTGTTTGTCAGCAGTAATTTCAAGGCCGCCTGGGGCGCCGCCTTTACGTACGGTGAGTAGTGATTTCGCCATAAACAAGGTCAGTAGGCCTGCGCAAATGGCAACCACTAACCGCACCCAGTTAAAGTACAGCATTAGGTGCTGAATACTGTTGTAGGCAATAACGCCAAAGCAAATGCCAAGGGCGATATAGCCAATCATAAACACCACTAACCCGGCCATGGCTAACAAGGCCTGGCGGCGGTATGAGGCGCGGGGTTTGGTTAAATCACTGGGTACCTGACTGGGGTTGTCAGGGTAGAGGGGGTTTGCCATCAATTACATCCTTCCTTGGAAAATACGAGCCCAATATTTTAACAATTAAGGCGGCCCTACCGTAGCCTTTAATGAGCAACAATTGCTAAATCTGGCAATAAAAAGTGCTGGCATATGTTCATCCGCAGCAGTGCCTGGCGTTATTAGGACAGCAAAACGCTAGGGGCGGTTTGGTACACCTGGCTTTCACTGCCATGGTGCAGCGACCTTAGATGCCTAGTGGAATGACACCTGCTTTTTCCGTTTTATTTTTTTATTCATGGCGTCTTGTTTAAATAAAGCCATAGTTTAATGCGCCATTAATAACGGCACGTGCTCGGCTAGGTAATCAATCAATAGTCGGGTACGTCGCGGCAAATACTTGGTTTTCGGCCAGACGATATAGATATCTATGGGCTTTGCCCGCTGGCTGGCTGTCACCTGCTTTAGTTGCCCTGATTCAACATAGGGGGCACCTAACCAGCTGGGTAGCCATGCCAATCCGCCCCCTTCAACGGCTGAGTCGGCAATTACTTGTAAGTCATCATAAATCTCTGTGCCCGGCGGGGTAATACTCACGGTTTTGCCGTCATCGCTCTGAATTGGCCACGAATAGGTATGGGCAGCACGGCCATAAAGTATGCCGCGGTGCTGTTGAAAATCGTTTAGGGCTACTGGGGTTCCAAATTTATTTAGGTAGCTGGGTGATGCAAATACGGCCATGCGCTGAACCGCAATTTTCTTCGCAATAATGGCTGTCGAGTCAGTCGGTTTGCCGAGCCGGATGGTTAGATCAAAACCTGCCGATAAAATATCAACAACATGATCTGAAAACTCTGTCTCTATTTGAATGCTGGGGTACTGACGCGTCAGCTTTCTTATGGCTGGGGCAATGCAATGACGGCCAAACAGTGTCGGGCAACTGATCCTAAGTCTCCCCTCTGGCCCAACTTGGCCGTCTCTGAGTTCAGATTCGAGTGAATCTAAATCATCCAACATGGCTAAACAGTGCTCGAAGTACATGCCTCCCTCATGAGTTAACGTCTGTTGTCGTGTAGTTCGATGAAAGAGTTTTAAGCCGAGGCGTTGCTCCAGTTTTGCAATGGACTTAGCAATGGCTGAACGCGTCAAGTTCATATGAAAGGCTGCTCCCGAGAAGCTGCCTGCATTCACTACAGCAATAAAAGTGACGATGCCACTGAAACGGTCTTCCCAAGGATTGCGACTACTCATAGTGTTTTTAACCTTCTATGCCAGCCTTGATGTCTCGGCTGAGGATAGCAGCTATTGGTTCCTATAAGTATCCAATGTGTGGAATTTACATCGCCCATGTCCACCAAAACTTTCCCTACACTGCCCTTTAGAAATCATGCGTTTACACCAATCACGCTAACAGTGCTGTGTTATCAATAACCGGGAAAAGATGATGAATCTGAACAACCTCTATCAAGCTCCAGCAGTAAACAGAAAACGTTATGGCGATACAGTCGTCACCATGCTGAGTGATGGTTATCTCGATGTCTCTTTTGAATTGTTAAATGGAATTGAAGCGAATAAAGCGGAAGCCATATTGGAAAAAAGGGGCGTTGAACCGTTACCACGGATAAATGTGAATGTCTTCGTTGTACAAACCGCAGGCCGTACCATTTTAGTAGACAGTGGTGCCGGTGGCATTAATGGTTGGGGGGGCCGCCTAAATAGCGCGTTATTGGCAGCGGGGTTTGACCCCCTGGATATTGATACCGTGTTATTGACCCACGCTCATCCTGACCATGCCGGTGGCTTAGCCGGAGCATTGGCGACACCCTTATTTCAAAATGTGCAGGAGCTTTATGTTCATGAAAAAGAGCTGGCATTTTGGCGAGATGACATGATTTATTCTTCAGCCTCTGATGGCTTTAAGCCCTTTTTTGGCTTAGCGCGTAATGCTTTTGATGCTTACGATGATAAATTGGTCCCCTTCAGTAATGAGGCTATCTTGCCTGGTATTCAGGCTGTGCCGCTCTTCGGGCATACCCCTGGCCATACAGGCTATTTGGTCGGCGATGAAAAAGACTCGCTACTGATATGGGGAGATATTGTTCACTTCCCGCATCTTCAAATGGCACACCCTGAAGTCACTATTGCCTTTGACAGCGATCCAAGTGAAGCGTCGAAAGTGCGAGCCGCGCTTTTGGACCGGGTGGCAACGGATCAACTCTCTATTAGCGGCATGCACTTCAATTTACCGGCGTCCGGTAAAATTCACCGGGAACATAATAATTATGTTCTTAACTACGATGCTTGGTCGCCGGCTGTTTAATGGCTACTGGTGCCATCTGAATTCGATAGGAATGCGGCCTTGGTTAAGGTAAAAAAGCGGCTTTTAGGCCGCTTTTTTACTGGGTTATTTCCTTGGCGTATATCTCAAATAAGAGAGCGGAGCCTTTCTCAGTTACCTTCTTTCTTTTTAAAAAGGTCTCCGAGTTTTTCACTGAGTTTGTCTTTGAGCTTGTCTTTTTGCTCTTTGATTTTCTGGTCGGCTTTGCCTTTTAGCAGCGCGTCCATATCGGGGCGAACTTTGGGGCTGTCAAAGCTACCGGTAATTTTAATCGGCAGTGTTACCCCTTTCAGTTCATCCATCGCCTTGCCATCCTGGCCTTTCAAGGTACCCACCAGTTTGGCCGACACGCCGTAGTCCAGGGATTTTTTCACCAGATCAATGTCACCGGCACCATTTACCCGCAGCAGCGGCGACGCCAACAGCAGATCCGGGTTATTCATCTTGCCGTTTTTAAAGGTGGCAGAGCCGGAAAGCTCGGCGAAGTCGGTTTTCTTGGTGTCTTCTTCCGGTACGCTTTGGCCTTTGAGCAAGGCCCCGGCTTTACGCAACTCATGGGCGATATTCACGCCATACACAGCGCCGTTACGGAACTGGAAGTTAGCGGTGCCGTTAAGGCTCTGGTCAGGCTGGTTGAGGTAAGCCCACTGCGGTTAGGTTGGCTTTGGCGGTGGTGGTACCGGCCAGTAATGGCTTGTCTGACTGCATTAGGTCTTTAAGCAGTGGTTCGATTTCAACCCCGGACAAATCGTTTTGAATGGCGATTTTGGCCGGTTGTTTACGGGCATCCACTTGGGTGCTTAGCACAATCTTGCCGCTATAAAGCTGCGCACTTAACGGCGCCAGTGCAAACTGGCCCCGGTCATTGGTGGCGGTCAAATTGATGTTGCTGAGCTTAACGTGATTAATGGTCAGCGCGCCGAGGGTAATATTGGCGTCGGCTTTAAAGCCGCGCAGGGCTGACAAGTCGGGCTCAATTTCCGGCGAGCTTTTGGCCGGAGTACTGGCCTGGGCGGGTTTGTCAGACGCAGGCGGCAGGTAGCGGTCAGCGTCAAACTTATCCATAGCCAGCTTTAACGACATATCGGGCACGGCGCCGGCTAAATTGACCTTGGCAGAGCCGGTGAGCTTGGTGTCGTCCAAGTTGCCTTTAAGGTCGCTAATGCTGGCTTTGTTTTGGCCGTATTGCCAATCAAAGCCCAGGGCAAAATCTGACAAGGTGGTTTTGTCGGCTCGCTCTGGCAGGCTAACGCCCAAGCGTTCCATCAGGCCGCGAAGGTCGGTTTTCGAAATGGCTAAACTGCCGCTGGCCGTCGGGTCGGCAAACAGTGACTTGGCGGCCAGTTTCCCGGTGATAACCATGTTGCCCACATCCAGTTGCAGGCTGCTTAAATCCAGGCTGCCAGCGGCCATGTTCAGGGTGCCTTTGGTAGCAAACTGCAGCTGCAAGGGTTTGGCGATACCTTCACCGGAAAGTTGCACAGTGGCGGCCAGGCGCGACAGCGTGGTTTCGGTCAAATCTTTATTAAATTTGATGCCGGCATCCAGGGTGGCCACCGCTTGCTGCGGGCCAACGGTGTGCAGCCGGGCTTTTAAGGTGGAGCTGGCACCGGGGGCAAAGCCGTCCAGAGTTAAGTCGTCCAGCACTAGCTGCTGGGTTGCCTTGCCACCTTTATCCAGCACGTTAACTTGAATATTGTGCAGGGCAATGCTGCCAAGATTGAGCTTGGTCAGGCTGCTAAGGTCGGGCGCTTTAGTGGTGGTGTTGCCCGTGTTTTCACTTTCAGCAACGGCTTTGGCTTGGGTTTTATCGCCGGCTTTGATATTCACTACCACGTCTTTGAGGCTGACACCGTCTACTTGAATGTCGCCAGATAACAGCGGAATGAGCTTAACCGACACATCTGCATCGCCAATATCCGCGGTAGTGCCTTTTGCAAAACCATCAGGTTCAGACAGCGCCACTTTTTGAATGGATAAGCCAATGGAAGGAAAGAAGGTCCAACCCAGGTTGCCGTCCAGTTTCAGTTCCCGGCCGGTATTTTTTTGTACCGCGGCCTGGATCTCGCCTTTGTAGCTATTGGGGTCAATGCTCAGGATAAACGCCACCAAGGCGACTATCAGTATCACCACCACACCAAGCACTATCGCCAGGATCTTACCTGCTTTCATGTTGTCTCCTTTTGCTTCGGGCACCCTGTGCCCTGGCAACTGCGACTGCTGTTATGACCTTAGGATATAAGCTAGCCACTCAGCCTGCCAAAAGCTGGCTGAATCAAGGCTTTATTGCCGCGCGATAGGCACTACCTTGCCGGTTGGACGCTAGCTAACCCAAAGCCGGTTTGGTGGGTACTTGCAACCCCAAAAAACCGGCGCGAAAGGATAACAGTTTGTTTTTCAGCACAAAATGACTTTGCTTGAGTCATTGTGTTTCGCTTTTAACGAAGGCTGACGGGATTTACAGCCAGTTGGTGAGCATGATCCCCAGCCCTAAGCTTTCGGTGGCATGGTTGTAGTCAATCAGCGACTCGCCATAGCCGTTAAAGTACTGCACATAGCCACGTAATTTGCCCCACAGCGGGAACGAAAAGCCCAACTGCACAGCCCCTTTATTGCCGCTGCCCCTTAAGTTGTTGCGCAGCAGAAAGTTAAGGCTGTAATTGCCCATCACATAAACACCGGACACCGAGCCGTACCCGAGGTATTTCTCAATATCCGGGTTGTTGTCGTCTTCCTTATCTTCGGGGATGCGATACCAGGGTTTAACGTTAAAGACGAAGTTGCCGCTCTCGAAAATAAAGTCAGCGTAAAGGCGGTTCCATGACCTTGAATAAGGGTCAGAGCGGCCATTGGATTGGTGAATAGCCCCCAGGCGCAGGTATTTGGGTTTTATGCCGTACCAATCGTCGCTGATGTTGAAGTTTAAAAAGATCTCGGGCTCGTAGTTTGACTCCCGAAACGGTGATGAAAGCCCAGAGTTATAAGCCTGCCAGTATGATTGTTGGGTATATGCCACCCAGAGGCTGTTATCGCCATTGAACAGTTTGACTGCCAAGGGGAATTTCATACTCACCTGAAATTTAAACTCGACTTTATCCAGGCTTTCATTGTTAGCAAGGCTGTCAGCATAAGACTTACGGTCAATATTGCGGTTGTAATAAACCGGCAGCATATAGTTGGGGTTATGGGGGGTGATAACAAAGGGGTTCTCAGCGGTATCGCGTTCGCGGTTGGCACGCTGTTCCACCAAGCCATTGTCTTTTTTGGCCCTTTCCTCAATGGGGGCAGGTTGCGGTGGCTCCACGGCAATAGGGGCGTCGTCTTCGGCAGTTTTGTCGCTGTTTTGTTTGGTTTTATCGTCCTTTGACTGCGTTTTTTTATCTGCGGTTTTAGCGGTGTTTTCTTTGGTCTGGGTGCTGTTATCACCCTGGGTTGATGGGCTCGTATCGCTGGTTTTGGCCGGGTCATCAGCAGCCATGGCAGCAAAGGGGAGAATCAAGGCAAATATAAATGCTTTGGTCATGGTTCTTCCGTGAGTCTTTAGGTTCATTTACTTTAGCTACATAATAGTGGGCCAATGATTGAACTGATACTGACTCATGGCGGAAAAGCGTAAGGCTTTCAATAAGGAAGGTGACTCAAAGGTTGCCGCACTCAAAGTACCTCCTCACTCTCTGGAAGCCGAGCAGAGCGTGCTTGGCGGGCTTTTGCTGGATAACCAGGCCTGGGACAGGGTCGCTGAAGCGGTGGTTGAGCAAGATTTTTATTCCCGTGCCCACCGGCTGATTTTTAAAGCCATGGTGCAGCTGATGGCGCTCAACAAGCCCTTGGATCTGATTACCGTCTCCGAGCAAATGGAACGGGAGAACATCCTGGAAGAGGCCGGTGGCTTCGCCTATCTGGCGGAAATGGCCCGCAACACCCCCAGCGCTGCCAACATTCACGCTTACGCCGAAATTGTGCGTGAGCGCGCCGTAGTGCGGGAAATGATCGGCGTGGCCAACGAAATTGCCGAGTCCGGTTTTGACCCGCAAGGGCGCAGTACCGGTGAATTGCTGGATTTAGCTGAAAGCCGCGTTTTTAAAATTGCCGAAAGCCGGGCCAGTGCCAACGAAGGCCCGCAAGACTTAAAACGCATTCTTGAAAAGACCGTCGACCGTATCGAAAAACTGTTTGGCCAGCCCCACGACGGCGTAACCGGTGTCTCTACCGGCTTTCAAGATCTGGATAAAATGACCGCTGGCCTGCAGTCTTCAGACCTCATCATTGTCGCCGCTCGTCCGTCCATGGGTAAAACCACCTTTGCCATGAACCTGGCGGAATATGCCGCCATGACCCAAGACAAGCCGGTACTCATTTACAGCCTGGAGATGCCCTCTGAGCAGATCATGATGCGGATGCTGGCCTCGTTGGGCCGCATTGACCAAACCAAAATTCGTACCGGCCAATTGGACGACGACGACTGGGCGCGCCTTAGCTCAACCATGGGCTTGCTGATGGAAAAGGGCAAAATGTATATCGACGACTCGTCGGGCCTGACCCCAACCGAGGTGCGCTCAAGAGCCCGGCGTATTGCTCGTGAACATGGCGGTATTTCCATGATCATGGTCGATTACCTGCAGCTGATGACGGTGCCGGGCATGCAAGATAACCGAACCCTGGAAATTGCCGAAATTTCCCGCTCGCTCAAGGCGCTGGCTAAAGAGCTGGAATGCCCGGTGATTGCCCTGTCGCAGCTCAACCGTTCCTTGGAACAGCGCTCAGACAAACGCCCTGTTAACTCGGACTTGCGGGAATCGGGCTCTATCGAGCAAGACGCCGACCTTATCATGTTCATCTACCGTGACGAGGTCTACCACGAAGACAGCGACCACAAAGGCACTGCCGAAATCATTATTGGTAAGCAGCGGAACGGCCCTATTGGCCGGGTGCGGCTTACCTTCCAGGGCCACTTCTCGCGCTTTGACAATTACGCGGGCCCGGCCATAGAGGACGAATACTAAGCGCCATGAAAGTCGCTACAGCTGTTATTGATACCCAGGCGCTGGCTCACAACTTTGCCGTGGTTAAACGCTTCGCCCCCAAGGCGCAGGTGTTGGCGGTATTAAAGGCCAATGGTTATGGCCACAACCAGGTGGAAATAGCCAAGGCGCTGAGCCAGGCCGATGCCTTTGCCGTAGCGCGGTTAAATGAGGCCCTGGCCTTAAGAAGCGCCGGTATTACCCAACCGATAGTGATGCTTGAAGGCTGCTTTAACGCCGACGACCTCCCGGTAATGGCCGCGCAAGGAGTGCAGGCGGTTTTTCATTCGCCAGCGCAGTTACAGATGCTGCAGTCGGTGTTGATGCCAAAGCCTATTACCGCCTGGATTAAGGTTGATAGCGGCATGCACCGGCTGGGGCTATTACCGGCCGAAGTGGCTGACTACCACGCCGCCTTGATTGCCACCGGCAAAGTGGCGGACAAGGTCGGGCTGGTCAGTCACTTTGCCTGTGCCGACGAAAAAGGCCATCCATTAAACCAGCAGCAAATCGACCAGTTCCTGCCCCTTGCCAGCCACTGGCAAGGGCCGGTATCCATGGCTGCCTCTGCCGCCATTTTAAGTTTGCCTGAGGCGCATTTTGACTGGGTGCGCCCAGGGCTAATGCTCTATGGCGGTTGCCCCATGGCCGGCGCTAAGGCCAGCGACTACGACCTAAAACCGGTAATGCGGTTGGTCTCAAGCCTGATTGCCATTAAACGCCAAAAGACCGGTGAACCCGTAGGTTACGGCGCCACTTGGCGCGCCGAGCAGGATACCTTGATTGGGGTGGTTGCCATTGGCTACGGCGACGGTTACCCGCGCCATGCGCGCCCCGGCACGCCGCTTTTTGTGGGGGGCCGCCGGGTACCTTTGGTGGGCCGGGTATCAATGGATATGGTCACCGTTGATTTGGGCCCCGATGCCACAGACGCAATTGGCGATGCGGTCGAACTTTGGGGCCCCAATGTGGCGGTTGAAGAAGTGGCTGAGTGCGCCAGCACCATTGCCTACGAGCTACTTTGTAATATCGCCCAACGGGTGCGCTACGAATTTACCTAATAAAAAAGCCCGCGACAGCGGGCTTTTTTATTCAAATTCAAGGCCAATATCGGTGCAGCCTTTGGCGCAGCGAATGCCGGGTTTGCTGCTACCGGGCGGGTGCAAGGTCAGTGGCCCTTTACATACCGGGCAGGGCACGCTGCGCCCGGCCATCACCTTTTTTATTAGCGCCTTTTGGTCGTTAAAAGACTTGGCTGTTTTCTTATTTAAGCCGGAAAAATCCATCATTCCCCCTGCATTGTTAGCAGCAAGCGGCGGCTACCGCCGTGGTCGCGATGCTCGCCCAGCCAAATACCTTGCCAGGTGCCTAATGCCAAGCGGCCATTGCTAATGGGAATGCTAACGCTTGCCCCCATCAGCGAGCTTTTAATGTGGGCCGGCATATCGTCGTCGCCTTCGTAGTCATGCTGGTAATAGGGTGCCCGCTCGGGGGCTAACACGTTCACGTGGCGCTCCATGTCGCCGCGCACCGTCGGATCCGCGTTTTCGTTGAGAGTCAGGCTGGCGGAGGTGTGCTGAATGAACACATGCAAAAGCCCCACCTTGATGCCGCTCAGCTCTGGCAGTGCCGCCAGCACCTCGTCGGTAACTAAATGAAAACCGCGGCTGCGGGGCTTTAGGTTCAGGCTTTTTTGCTGCCACATCAGCTTTTGCCCCTTCTGAGTTTCAAGCTGCCCAGCAGACTTTCGTGCCGCCGGCCCCAGTCGTAGAGCATTTCAATAGGCTCAATAAAAAGTGCGCCGGTGTCGGTGAGGTTGTATTCCACCCGCGGCGGCACTTCCGGGTAAACGGTGCGCTCTATCAGGCCGTCGGCCTCCAGCTCACGCAGGGTTTGGGTGAGCATTTTTTTGCTAATACCCGGCAGGCAGCGCTGCAATTGGCCGGTGCGTAAACGGCCGCATTTAAGGGCGTACAGCACCATGGATGTCCATTTGGTGCTAAAGAGTTCCAACACCCTTCTTGGGGTACAGGTTTCATTGAAAACAAAAGGTTGTTCTTGAGGCATGAACCGGGTCCGGGCTGACTTTGGGTTATTGAACCGTTATTCGCCTGCCAAGGCAAATACGCTAACCAAAGGTCGAATATCCGGGCTATGTTTCTGCTGCTAGCATATTGTTAACCACGTAACTTGTGGGTTGCCCTGCAGATAAGAAAATAGACCTAAGGTCTAACAATGATGAGAGGACTACGCATGATAAAGTTCACTGCGAAAGCACTGCTTTGTGCTGTTGCTATCGGCTTTGGGGGTCTTGCACAGGCAGCTGAACCCATTGTGATTAAATTTTCCCACGTCGTAGCAGACAGCACGCCTAAAGGCCAAGGCGCCTTATTGTTTAAAAAATTGGTGGAAGAACGGCTTAAAGGCAAGGTAGAAGTTCAGGTTTACCCTAACTCCTCCCTGTATGGCGACGGCAAGGAAATGGAAGCGCTGTTGCTGGGTGATGTGCAAATGATCGCCCCTTCTTTGGCGAAATTCGGCCAATACACTAAAAAACTGCAAGTGTTTGACCTGCCATTCCTGTTTAAAGACATCCACGCCGTTGACCGTTTTCAGCACAGCCCTACCGGTAAAGAGCTGCTGAAATCCATGGAAAACAACAACATTACAGGCCTGGCTTACTGGCACAACGGTATGAAGCAGCTGTCTGCTAACAAGCCGCTGCGCGTACCACGCGACGCCCGCGGCCTGAAATTCCGGGTGCAATCTTCCGACGTACTGGACGCCCAGTTCAAAGCGGTGCGTGCTAACCCACGTAAAATGGCATTCTCGGAAGTGTACCAAGGCCTGCAAACCGGCGTTGTTAATGGCGCGGAAAACCCATGGTCTAATATTTACTCCCAGAAATTTAACGAAGTACAAAAGTACATCACTGAATCTAACCACGGCGTTCTTGATTACATGGTGATCACCAACACCAAATTCTGGAATGGCTTGCCGGCTGATATTCGTAGCCAGCTGAGCGAAATTCTGGAAGAAGTCACCGATAAGGTGAACGCTGAAGCTTGGGCACTGAACCAAAAAGCGAAAAAAGCGGTTATCGATTCCGGTACCTCGCAAGTGATTGATCTCACTCCCGAAGAACGCGCTCAGTGGGTAAAAGCCATGAAGCCGGTGTGGAAGCAGTTCGAAGGTGAAATTGGTAGCAACGTTATCGAAGCTGCGCAGGCTGCCAACGACGAAAAATAAGGGTACTCGATGGCTGCAGTAGTATATCGATTCTGGTCCAAATTGGAGGAAGGCGTTATCGCCTTCCTTTTGGCATTGATGACCCTGGTGACATTTGTCTATGTGGTACTCAATAACCTCTACACCCCCTTCTACGATTTATCCGATTGGTTAGCCGACAAGAACTGGACCGCCTCCAGCGACTTTTTCCTGTCTGTTGGCGACTTCTTTATCGGCTTAGCCCAAGAAATGACCTGGTCCACCGCTCTCACTAAAGCGTTGTTTGCCTGGCTGTTGTTCTTGGGGATGGCCTATGGCGTGCGTACCGCTGGCCACATTGGTGTGGATGCGGTGGTAAAAATCTTCAAAAAGCCGGTGCAAAAATTCCTGGCGATTGTTGGCTGCCTGGCCTGTTTGCTCTATGCCACCATGATGTGCGTGGCCAGCTACGACTGGGTAAAAACGCTGTTTGACGCCAATCTCTACGCCGAAGATCTGGAAAAAATCCATATCAAGCTCTGGTACATCGGTGCCGTGGTGCCGGTGGGCTTTGTGCTGGTATGGCTGCGCTTTGTCGAGATTTTGATTCGCATCATCCGTGGCCTGCAAGACGGCCTGGGGCTGGCTGATGAAGCCGGTGATGCCATGAAACACGTTGTTGATGAGGAACAGTCCAAATGACCATTCTTTTCCTGTTCTTCGTATTGTTTTTGCTGATGCTTATCGGCGTGCCCATTGCTATCTCCCTCGGGCTATCGGGTGCTTTAACCATCTTCTTTTTCAGCCAAGACTCGGTGCGGTCACTGGTGATAAAGCTCTTTGAAACCTCAGAGCATTACACCTTGCTGGCCATTCCGTTCTTCCTGCTCTCTGGCGCCTTTATGACCAGCGGCGGTGTAGCGCGTCGTCTTATCGACTTTGCTAACGCCTCGGTTGGCCATATTCGAGGTGGCCTGGCCATTGCGGCGGTGCTGGCTTGTATGCTGTTTGCCGCCTTGTCTGGCTCGTCGCCGGCAACGGTGGCGGCGGTAGGTTCTATCGCCATTGCTGGCATGGTGCGTTCCGGTTACCCCAAAGAATTTGGCGCCGGTATCGTTTGTAACGCCGGTACCTTGGGCATTCTGATCCCGCCTTCTATCGTGATGGTGGTTTATGCCGCTGCCACCGAAAGCTCGGTGGGCAAGCTGTTTATGGCTGGGGTTGTGCCAGGGGCACTGCTGGGTATTGGTTTGATGGTGGCCATATACATTGTCGCCCGTAAGAAAAACCTGCCAGCCATGCCAAGGGTTAGCTTTAAGGAATGGCTGCGGGTAGGGCGTAAGTCTATCTGGGGTTTGCTGCTGATGGTTATCATCCTCGGCGGTATTTATTCCGGGATGTTTACCCCCACTGAAGCCGCGGCTGTGGCTGCCGTTTACGCCGGCTTTGTGGCCATTTTTGTCTACAAAGACTTGAAGATAAAAGAGTGCCCCAAGGTACTGCTGGACGCTGGCAAGATGACCATCATGCTGATGTTTATCATCGCCAATGCCATGGTGTTTGCCTTTGTGCTGACCACCGAGCAAATTCCGCAGTCCATTGCGGCTTGGGTAACCGGTTTGGGCTTATCGCCCTGGATGTTCCTTCTGATCGTCAACATCGTGTTGTTGATCGCCGGTAACTTTATGGAGCCGTCAGCCATTATTCTGATTTTGGCGCCCATTCTGTTCCCCATCGCCATCAAGCTGGGCATTGACCCCATTCACCTGGGGGTAGTGATGGTGGTGAACATGGAAATTGGCATGATAACGCCACCGGTGGGGCTCAACCTCTTTGTGACATCGGCGGTAACCGGCATGCCCCTTGGGCAAACCATCAGGGCGGCGCTGCCGTGGCTGTTGCTGCTGCTGGGCTTCCTGATGATTGTGACCTACATTCCGGCCGTATCGTTGTGGCTGCCTAACTTCTTAGGTATGCCCGGCTAATAGCGCTGAATATTAAAAAAGTCGCCTACAGGCGGCTTTTTTATTGACGGTAACCGGTTGGTTACCTTTTCCCAAAAGGGTGCCTACTGTTATCTGTGAACCCATGAGCATAGACTTGGGGCAAATAACAGGAGGCCCTATGTCTTTGCTTTCTACTATTCCTTTTTCCTTATTGGAACTGGCACCGATACGCCAAGGGCAAAGTGCCGGTGACACCCTTCGCCATAGCCTGGCGTACGCGCAAGCGGCAGAGCGCCTGGGTTATAACCGCTTCTGGCTAGCCGAGCACCACAACATGGAAGGCATTGCCAGTTCGGCAACGGCGGTGCTGATTGGTTATATCGCTGGTAATACCCAGAAAATTCGTGTCGGCTCTGGTGGCATTATGCTGCCTAACCACCCGCCGCTGGTGGTGGCAGAGCAGTTTGGCACCCTGGAAAGCCTCTATCCTGGCCGTATTGATTTAGGCCTTGGCCGGGCGCCGGGGTCAGACCCCATTACCAGCAGGGCCTTAAATCGCGACCCGATGCGGGCCGAGCATTTCCCGGAAGAAGTGGCCGAGCTGCAAAAGCTGTTGGGCCCGGCCGACCCTAATAAAAGAGTCAAAGCGGTACCGGGGGAGGGCACCGAAGTGCCCATCTGGCTGTTAGGTTCCAGCCTGTTTAGTGCGCAACTGGCCGCGCAGCGCGGCCTGCCTTATGCCTTTGCCGGTCACTTTGCACCGCGCTTTGTGTATGACGCTATTCGGCTTTATCGCAGCCAGTTCCAACCCTCCAAGGTGCTGGATAAGCCTTATGTGATGTTAGGGCTACCGCTGGTTGCTGCTGAAACCGACGACGAAGCTGCCTACATTGGCACCAGTTCACTGCAACGCATATTGGCATTGATGCGTGGTCAGCCACTGTGGCTTAAACCGCCGGTTGATAACATGGAGCCGCTTTGGAGCGAAGGTGAAAAGGCGTCAGTGAATGCGTTTTTGGGGCTGTCGGTACAAGGTGGGCCAGAGAGTATTAAAGAAAGGCTGGAAAGCATCGTCCAAGAGCTTGAGGTAGATGAGCTGATGTTTACCAATGACGTTTATGACGAACAAAAACGCATTGAGGCATTGTCGATACTGATGTCGGTAAAAGCGTAAAACGGGCGTCCCTTGCCCTTATCTCGATGTAACGCCGACGGGTTACATCGAGATATTAACCCGGTCGCGGCCATCGGCTTTGGCCCGGTACAGCGCGGTGTCGGCGGCAAACAGCAGCGCCTCGGCGGTGCGGTACTGGCCGTTGGTTTCGGTGGCAATGCCCTGGCTGACGGTAATGCAGACATCACTGCCAAGACCTGCCTTACAAAAATCTAAATGGTTTATTTTATCCCGTAAGTCTTGCGCCACCTTTTGCGCCTGCGCACTGGTATGCCCTGGCAGCAGTATGGTGAATTCTTCTCCCCCGTAGCGAGCTGCCAAACATTCTTTGTCAGGCAATATCGCTGTTAATTCTTTTGCAATCCGTTGCAGGCATTTATCGCCATGAATATGGCCATATTGGTCGTTGAATATTTTAAAGAAATCGACATCAATCATAATGGCGCTTATTGGCCGGCGTTGCTGTCTGTATTTCTGCCACTGCGTTTCTAGTACATCCAAAAAGGTACGGCGATTGGCCAGGCTGGTCAGGCTGTCGGTTGATGCCAGTTGGAAAAGCTTTTGCACCTCATTTTTGTGGCTACTTAAATCTTGCAGGGTTATTAAAAAGCAGGCATTTTTCGACGGAATAAACGACATGGACACATTGGCTGGAAGAATGTCGCGGTCGTTAAATTTAATGGTCATTTCGGTAGTGGGAATAATCTGGTGTTCCAGCTTATTATTTTTCTTTAAAAAGATATCGTTGAACCGCTCTTGCCACGGAGCGCTAACCCAGTGCTGCCATTTCTGGCCAATAAAGTGAGCGGCAGGTTTACCCAGTAACGTCTCGGCGGCGCTGTTCACATAAATGACGGTGCCGTCGGTGGTGAGTTGTAACATTGGGTCCTGCATTTGTCGCACAACCATGCGTAGTAGATCTTCTTCGTTGGCTGCTGACAACAAGTGAAATCCACTTTGTGACTCTTGTTGTGCCGGGGGTTTAGGTGACTGTGTCATCTTGTTATCTCCGCTGGGCTCTTCCAAAGCCGTTTTTGATGTCACTCACTTTACGAAGAGAACGCAAGAGATACCTTCTGCTTACCTTTCCATTTAAGCTATTGATTTTTAATAGTTTATATTGCCTTTCTGACGGCTGATATTTTTGCCATGCGAGCTTTTTTGGCTGTTTTTTGAGCGGGGCTGGCCACTTTTTGAGATCTGGCGCAGAAAACCTGCACTCCAAAACAGCCCCTTAAGTAAATCCTAAGGAATTTGCTTTATCACTGTTTCCTAGCCTGAGGTGGGATCGGGCTACTTGCGTCACAGATTTAATGAAAAGTACATGTTCAGTGCTCAAGACATTAACAACCGGTGACGCTAAATACCTTGCGAGGGGAGCACGGAGTTTGTCGCAGGACGCGAAAAAAGAGGCTGTAAAACCAATAAAGCGAGCTGCAAAATATGACGACATTACGGGACCATTTTCGCAATTTTGATAAGGCAAGGCGTCGTAACAGCCGTTGGCTGGAAACCCTGCTTTTTAAACTGTTAAGCCGTTGTTCTCGTACAAAGGTCGAGGCCGTTCCGGCGCAGCAAGTTAAAAAGATTTTGGTGATGCGTAGTAATAAGCGCATTGGCAATATGCTGTTTTTGATCCCGTTTTTGCGGCAACTAAAAGCAAAGTATCCCCATGCCAAATTGGATATTTTGATTCATTCTCCTTCCCAGCGTTGCATTTTTGAAGGCCTGGGTATTAATCATGTTTTTACGACCCAGTTGTCATTTAAAAATGTGCCTAAGACCATTAAGTTAGTTAGCACTTTGCGCCGGCAACATTACGACCTTATTTTTATGCCCTATAGCTCTACCACCGATACCTGGTTGGGGGCCTTTATTCATGGTTGTAATAAAATTGCCCGCCATTTTGGTAACCGCGATTTAATTTTTCGCCACTCTGTTGAGGTACCGAAGCAGCGGGTTCATGCCGCTTTAGCTGCTTTGCCGTTGCTGCAAGAAGGTAACAGCTGGGCATCCCATGCCATGGCGCTGAGCAGTGACGAACGCAAAGCCGGCTGGCAAGCTGCTGAAGCACTCCGTGGCCAGCAAGGTATTACGTTGTCGTTCTTCCGTGGCGCCAGGGGCGGCAAAGCCCTGAGTGATAACTACTGGCAGCTGCTTTTTGCCAGTATCGAGCGGCAATTGCCGGTGCCGGTAACCTGGGTAGAAGTGTTAAGCCCCGATATTAGTGCGCCGTTGTTGGCACAGGGCCCGACCTTCTCTAGCGCCAATTTTCGGCATTTGGCCGCTACCCTTGCCAGCTTAGACGGCTTTATTTGCGGTGATACCGGGCCGTTGCATCTGGCCGATGCGGCCGGCGCCCGCTGTTTTGGGCTCTTTAACCAAACTGACCCCACGGTGTTTGGTTGCATGGGGCCAAGCTGCCTGGATCTGCAAGCGGATGATTTAGAAGCAGCTGCCGAGCGCATTGCCGACCAGTTCAATAAAGAGCTGCTGCTCAAACAAGGCAGCTTTGCACCGCAACAGATTGAAGGTCCGTCTGGCCCACTGGTCGCCGCTGTATAAAGGTGACTGATGTAAAGGCGAGCCTGGCGCTAGCGCCTGCTCGCCTTTTTTATGGGCGGCCCTTAGGGTGCGACAATTTGTCGCGTTCTCTCGTTTACCGCTGCTTTATATACTCACGGCGCTAATTTTCTTACCGAGAGAATGTCGTGAGTCGTATCGCAACCCTGTCCCCCTTGGCTGTGCTCGTTGCCAGCTGCCTTTCCAATGTGGTTTATGCCGATGACCAAACCGAGGTCATCGAAGTGCAAGGCCAGAAAATCAATCAGCACACCGACTTGTCAACCGACAAGCAACTTAGCGACCAAGGCGTGGACTTTTCCGCTGCCGGCGGCGTGTCAGCGTTGCCAATACTCAATGGCATGATGAGCGACAGGGTCAAGGTGCTGGTCGATGGCGCCGATATTTCCAGCGCCTGCGCCAATGAAATGAACCCACCGCTTTCCTATGTTTCCGGTAGCCAAATTCATGCGGTAAATGTGGTGGCGGGTATTTCGCCGGTCAGCATGGGCGGTGACAACATCGCTGGGGTGATTAGTGTTGACACCATTAACCCGCAGTTTTCAAGCAGCAATGGCTTAAGTTGGCAACAAGGTTACCTGTCGGCGGGCTTTAAAACTGGTAGCGATACCAAAACCGTGGCCGCTGGTGCTGAGCTTTCCAGCAAGCACTTTAGCCTGAAATATGACGGGGCCTATGAAGATGCCAACAGCTATGACGATGGTGATGGCAACAAGGTGCTCGATACCCTTTATCGTGCCCAAAATCATGCCTTAACGGCGGCCTATAAAGACGACAAACAGCAGTTCGCCATTAAACTGACGCGCCAATATATTCCGTTCCAGGGTTTTCCCAACCAGTACATGGACATGACTGACAACAGCAGTTATGGGGTGAACACCCAATACCTGCGCCACTTTGCCAGCGGCGATTTAGAGGCGCGGGTTACCTGGCATGGTGTGCACCACAAAATGGGCTTTTTCACTGATGAAAAGTCCGGCGCCATGCCGATGAACACCAAAGGCAACGACTACAGCTATCAGCTGCACTGGACTCAGCCTTTGAGTAAAACCACCACTTTAAAACTGGGCCAGGAATATTACCTGTTCCGTCTTGACGATACCTGGCCTGCCATCAGTGGCTCGATGATGATGGGCCCCGATGACTACATCAACATTAATAACGGTAAGCGCCAGCGTATCGCCGCCTTTGCCGAGCTAAATCAGCAATTGTCTGAGGCCTGGAACCTTAACTACGGCCTGCGCTTTGAAAACGTTCACACCGACGCCGGCGAAGTGCAAGGCTACGGCTCGATGATGATGGCGGCCGACACCACTGCCGCTGCCGAATTTAATGCCAGCGACCGCAGCAAAACCGACAACCTTGTTGATGTTACCGTGCTGGCCAGCTATCAAATTGACGCCCAGCAGCAGCTGCAATTTGGCCTGGCCCGTAAAAACCGCGCCCCCAATCTTTACGAGCGTTATTCCTGGGGCCAAACCACCATGGCCACCACCATGATTGGCTGGAACGGCGACGGCAACGGTTATGTTGGCGACATTAACTTAAAACCAGAAACCGCTTATACCGCCAGCGCTAAATACCAGTATCAAGCGAGTGATGGCAGCTGGCAGGCCAGCATTAGCCCTTTCTACACCAAGGTGCATGACTTTATCGATGCCAATGTCATTGGCACCTTCAATAGTGGCGATTACGACAGTGATACCCGCAACATCCTGCAATTTGCCAACGTTGATGCCACACTCTACGGTGCTGACGCTAAAGCCGCGGTAGTGCTGGCTGACAGCAATGGCTTTGGCCAGTGGCAGTTGGCGGGCAAGGTGAGCTACACCCACGGTGAGCGCGATGATTCCAACACCCCGCTTTATCAAATTATGCCGCTCAGTGGCACCCTGGCCCTTAGCCAGCAGTGGGGCGCGGCAAAAAACAGTATTCAATGGCAGTGGTCCGATAAAAAAGACCGGGTAGACCCTAACCGCCTGGAAAACCAAACCGCCGGTTATGGCCTGTTGAACCTGCGCTCTGAGTGGGATCTAAAACCCGTTACCTTAACCTTTGCCGTTGATAACCTGTTGGACCGTAACTACGACCTGCCGCTCGGCGGCGTGAGTATTGCCCAGTACGATAAGGACGACAGCCAAGGCTTCGAGCAGCTTAAAGGCGAAGGGCGTAGCCTGAGCATTAATGCCCGTTACGCATTCTAAGTTCGGCTAAAAACAAAAGGCGCTTCGGCGCCTTTTTTGTGTTTGTCAGCACTGCAAGTGCTCATTGATGCTTTTGGGTAGTCGGTCACATAGTTAAGCAAATAACGATGATTCGGTTAAGTTTCCCCGAACTTTGGTCTTTGCTTCAGGTCCGAGCCCTGTTAACAAGCGTTAGGTCATCTATTTACGGAGAAGGTTGCTGAAGTCGGCCTTTTGATTTCAATGCCAGAGCACATCATCAAGCAGGGTAGTTGCCTATGAAAATGCGCCAAACTATCCGACATGTTTCATTGCTGATGCCGCTGGTCGCGCTGCTTGGCGGCTGCGGTGACGGCGGCCAGAAACCGCACGCCAGTGTCAGCCATTATCAGGTGTCTGATAAGCCAGCCCTGCCAGCCCAGCAAATTCTTAATCGGCGCATCGCCATGTCGCCACGCACCCTAGACCCTTCCCTTGCCACCGGCATTCCCGCCTTTAACGTTATCCAGGACTTATTTGAAGGCCTGCTGACGTTAAGTGCCGACGGCAAATTGGTGCCAGGCTTGGCCACTTCTTGGGACGTTAGCCCCGATGGCAAAACCTATGTTTTTCATTTGCGGCCCAATGCCAAGTGGTCCAACGGCAAGCCGTTAACCGCTGGCGACTTTGTTTATGCCTGGCGGCGAGTGGTTGACCCGGCAACCGGCGCCCAATACGCCGATTCGTTAAGCCCGGTTGTTAATGCCAGCGCCATTATTGATGGTAAGAAAAAGCCCGACACCCTCGGTGTTGAAGCGGTGGATGCCCACACCTTTAAGGTGCAACTGGTTAAACCCACCCCGTATTTCTTAACCATGCTCTACAACCAATACCTGTTCCCGCTGTACAAGCCCGCCATCGAAAAGTGGGGTGACGCCTGGACCCGGCCCGAACACATGGTCAGCGACGGTCCCTTTAAGCTCACCGAATGGGTTATCAACGGTCATTTGACCCTTGAGAAAAACCCCTACTACTACGGTGCCGACAAGGTATTACTGCAAAAAGAAATCGAGTACCCCATTAGCGAAGCCGACTCGGCATTGTCGCGCTATTTGGCGGGCGACCTGGATTTCGTCAATAACCCCGCTTTTCCGGCCAGTGACTACGACTGGTTAAAACAGTCTGTAGGTGACCAAATTCGGGTGTCGCCTTATTACGCCTGCGCCTACCTGGGCATGATGGTGCACAAGCCGCCCTTTAATAACCGCGACCTGCGCCTGGCGCTGAACCTGGTGCTAAACCGCAAGGTGCTGTCCAACAAATTAAGCGGCGGTATGCAAATTCCGGCCTATTCCCTGTTTCCGCCGCTGCCGGGTTACCAGCAGCAGGTGCCGGACTGGGCCAGCTGGCCCATGGACAAACGCATTGCCGAAGCGCGCCGCCTTTATAAAAAGGCCGGTTATTCCAAAGACCACCCGCTGAAGGTGGAGCTTTTATATATGACCGAAGGGGTGTCCACCCAAAACTACATGGAAGCGGTTTCCACCATGTGGAACCGGGCTCTTGGCAGCCAAATTACCCTGCGCAACGAAGAGTGGAAGGTCATGCTGCAAGACCTGCAGTATAAAAACGCCAAGCTGTTCTGGAGTGCCTGGGTAGGGGATTACCCAGAGCCTTACACCTTCGCCCAGCAGTTTTTGGCCAGCTTTGCCATGAACTACGGCAGCTATAACAATCCGGCCTATCAAAAGGCGGTAAAAGCGGCGGCCGGTGAGTTGGACACCCAACAGCGTTATGCCAGCTACGAAGCTGCCGAGCGTATTTTGAATAAAGATGTGCCGATGATCCCGCTCTATTTCTACAAGGCCCCCGAGCTGGTTAAGCCTTATGTAGCCGGGGTTGAAAATAACGTGGTGGCCCTGCACCTGGCCCGTTACATCTATATTCGCCAGCACTCGGAGAAAGGCCAATGATGCGTTTTATCCTGCGCCGCGTGCTTGGCGCTATTCCCACGCTTTGGGTCATTATCACCTTAAGCTTCTTTATGCTGCGCGCCGCCCCCGGCGGCCCCTTTACCACGCAGCGGGCCTTGCCGCCGCAGGTAATGGCTAACCTCAAGCACATGTACCACCTGGACGAACCCCTGTGGGAGCAGTACCTGCGCTACTTGGGCAATATCCTGCACGGTAACTTTGGGCCTTCGTTTGTGTACCGCGGCACCAGCGTTAATGACCTGATTGCCCAAGGCTTTCCGGTCGATATCATCGTCGGCGGCCTGGCGTTATTGCTGGCAATGCTGATCGGTATTCCGTTAGGAATTAAAGCGGCCCTTAAGCAAAACACCGCCTGGGACTACGTGCCCATGGGCGTGGCCATGGCCGGTATTTCCATTCCTGCCTTTGTGGTGGCGCCCTTGCTGGTGTTAGTGCTGGCGGTAAAGGCCAAGTGGCTGCCCGCCGGTGGCTGGAGCGGTGGCCACCCGCTGTACCTTGTTTTACCGGTGGTGTCTTTGGCACTACCGATGGTGGCGTACATGGCGCGGCTGATGCGCGGCTCTATGGTGGAGGTGCTTAACAGCCCCTTTATTCGCACCGCCCGTGCCAAAGGGATGCCAGAGCGCATCGTGATTTATCGCCATGCCTTAAAGCCCGCGATGATGCCGCTTATTTCCTTCCTTGGCCCGGCCACCGTTGCCACGCTCACCGGCTCCATTGTGGTTGAACAAATCTTTGGCCTGCCCGGCATTGGCCGCTTCTTTGTTAACGGCGCCATGAACCGGGATTACACCCTAGTGATGGGGGTGACCATCCTCTACGGCATGCTCATCGTTCTGTTTAACCTGCTCGCCGACGTGTTGTACGGCCTGCTTGACCCAAGGGTGCGCCTGTCATGAGCCAAACCAATACCGCCCGCCGCCTACTTAGCTGGATGCCGGGCCGCGGCGCTGCCGCCAAGGCAGAAAACCTGGCCAATGCCGCCGCTGGCCGCTCTTTGTGGCAAAACGCTTGGCTGCGCCTTCGCCGCAATAAAGCCGCTATTTTCAGTATTTGGCTGCTGGGCATCATTGCCGTTGCGGCCGTGGTACTGCCCTGGGTGTGGCCATACGACTACGCCGAGCCGGACTGGGACATGCTCTATAGCGGCCCCACCCTCACCGGTGGCCATATCTTTGGCACCGACGCCCTGGGCCGTGACCTGTTCGTGCGCATTATGTGGGGCTGCCGCATTTCCTTGATGGTGGGGCTCATTGCCACCTTCGTCACCTTGGTGATTGGGGTTGCCTGGGGCGCCACCGCCGGTTTTGTTGGCGGCTGGGTGGATTCACTGATGATGCGCTTTGTCGACATCCTCTATTCCATTCCCTTTATTCCCTTTGTCATCATTTTGATGGTGTTGTTTGGCCGCGACCTGTTCTTGGTGTTCGCTGCCATTGGCGCTGTGTCTTGGCTGGATATCGCCCGTATTGTACGGGGCCAAACCTTAAGCCTTCGCAGCAAGGAATTTGTGGAAGCGGCCCACGCCAGTGGTGTGCGCCAGGGGGCCATTATTCGCCGCCATATCGTGCCCAACCTCATTGGCATTGTGGTGGTGTACGTTACCCTCACTATTCCATCGGTCATTTTGTTTGAAGCCTTCCTTAGCTTCTTGGGCCTGGGGGTAAAAGCCCCGCTCACCTCCCTTGGCGGCCTGGTTAATAATGGCGCCGCTGTGCTGCAGTCACACCCCTATTTGTTGGTGATCCCCGCCGTGTTCCTGGCGGTGATCGTGTACTGCTTCAACTTCATTGGAGACGGGTTGCGCGACGCGCTCGACCCCAAGGATCGCTGATATGGCTGTACTGGATATTCGTAATTTAGACGTACGCTTTAGCACCGACGACGGTGAAGTGTGCGCGGTAAACAACCTAAACCTCACCGTCGAAAAGGGTGAGGTGCTGGGTATTGTTGGTGAGTCCGGCTCGGGTAAAAGCCAAAGCTGGCTGGCGGTAATGGGGCTTTTGGCCCGTAACGGCAAAGCCAGTGGCAGCGTTAAACTGGGCGGCGAGGAAATTCTTAACCTGCCCACCAAGGCGCTTACCAAGCTGCGTGGTGCCCGCATCGGCATGATCTTCCAAGATCCGATGACCGCCCTTAATCCGTTTTTGAGCGTTGGCCAACAAATGATTGAGGTGCTGCAAGTGCACCGCGGCATGTCGAAAAAGGCCGCCGCCAAAAAGGCCATTGCCTCGCTAGAAGCGGTGCACATTACCAGCGCCGAGCGCCGCCTTAGCATGTATCCCCATGAATTTTCTGGCGGTATGCGCCAGCGGGTGATGATTGCCATGGCACTGCTAACCGACCCAGAGCTGCTGATTTGCGACGAGCCTACCACCGCCCTTGATGTGACGGTGCAAATGCAAATTCTGGCGCTGCTCGATGAGCTGCGTATCCGCTTTGGCACCGCCATTGTCTTTATTACCCACGACTTAGGGGTAGTGGCGCAAATTGCTGACCGCGTTAGCGTGATGTACGGCGGCCGCCAGGTTGAGCACGCCGAAGTGCACCAGCTGTTTGCCGATTATCGCCACCCTTATACCGAAGGCCTGCTGGCCTCGGTGCCAAGGCTGGACGCGCCGCGCACCGAGCGCTTGCCCACCATTCCGGGCTTGCCGCCAAACCTGGCAACCTTGCCGGCCGGTTGCCCCTTTGCGCCCCGTTGCCGTTACGCCACCGAGCAATGCCGCCAGTCAATGCCGGCCTTGGAAGAAGCGGCCAATGGCCACCTCTTTGCCTGTTATCACCAGGGCCCGCTGCAGTTGGAGGCCACTCAATGAGCAAGGTGCTGTATAAAGTTGAAAACCTGAACGTGCATTTTCCGGTGCGCGACAAAGGCCTTTGGGGCCGCATTCGCACCTTAAAAGCCATTGATGATGTGAGCTTTGAAGTGCGCCAAGGCGAAACCTTGGGGGTAGTGGGCGAATCGGGCTGTGGCAAGTCAACGCTGCTGCGTGCCCTGATGCGCTTGGGGCCGGTAACAGATGGCGTGCTGACCTTTAAAAACCAGCACATCGAAAAGCTCGATGCCAAAGCTATGCGGCCGCTACGCCGCGATCTGCAAATGATTTTCCAAGACCCTTTGGCGTCCTTGGATCCGCGGATGACGGTGGGGCAAATCATCGCCGAACCGCTACAAGCCTTAGAACCCAGCCTTAACGCCAAACAGCGCCGCGAACGGGTGCTGGCGGTAATGGAAAAGGTCGGCCTGATCCCCGAGCAAATTAACCGCTACGCCCATGAGTTTTCTGGCGGCCAGGCCCAGCGCATTGGCATTGCCCGCTCCTTGGTGGTGAACCCGGCACTGCTGGTGTGCGACGAGCCGGTATCGGCTCTGGATGTGTCTATTAAGTCGCAGGTGATTAACCTGCTGATGGACCTTCGCGACGAAAAGGGCCTGACCTACGTCTTTATCGCCCATGACCTGGCCAGCGTGCGCCACATTGCCGATCGGGTAGTGGTTTTGTATTTGGGCCGGGTCATGGAAATTGCTGACCGCGACGCCTTGTATGAAAAGCCGTTGCACCCCTATACGCAGATGCTGCTCTCAGCGGTACCAATACCAGACCCAACCCTGGCGCGGGCACGCAAAATGACGGTGATGCGCGGCGAATTGCCGTCGCCGCTGGACCCGCCGTCGGGCTGCGCCTTTCGCACCCGCTGCCCCCACGCCACCGAGCGCTGTAGCAGCGAGCGGCCAGCGCTGCGCGATGTAAACGGCAGTCAGGTGGCCTGCCACTTTGCTGAAGACATCAGCCAAAAGGCCCAAGCCGCCAGTTAAAAAAAGCCCCGCAATGCGGGGCTTTTTGTTGGCCAACAGCGGGCCGATATCCGCTAACAGGCGGCGTTGCCTTTTGCTTGCTGTTAGCGCTTGCGGGCGATAGTGAAATAGTCCTTTTCCCTTGGGTCGAGGGTGCTAAAGCCTTTTTGGGAAGGGTCCCATGCCTGCAAGGTATAGCTGCCGCGGCATACCACCTCTGTCGTTCTGGTGGTGCAGCGCAGCTTAATGTGCGGCTCTTTTACCCGCCACTGCTCACCCTGCTCCGGGGAGTCGCAGTGGCTTAACTGGCTTGGCTGCTGGGCAGCGTTAAAGCTCAGCTCACATTGAAAGCCGAACTGGTTTTTCACCAACACCTGATAATGGCCAGCCTCGCCGCTGAGGGTTACGCCTCTTAAAGCGGCATAACGGTTATCGCTGCCGTAGAGCGACGCGCTAAGCCAAGGGTTAGTGGCGGCCAATAATGGCGCGCTAAATAGCGCTATTGTCAGTAACAGTGGTGGCCAAGGGGCTTTTATCATGTTTTTTCCCGGTTGTGGTTGGGGCTTGCCCCTAAGGTTATGGTCAGTCTTTGCTGGCAGTGAAAAATGCTGCCTTAGGCACTAGCGACCGCAATCTTGCCAAAGTGAAAGCGGCCTAAGGGCAACACTAAAAGGTGGTGAAATGGCTTTTAATACCTTGGCAGTCGGCATTGAACTCTTTCATCGCTAGCCGATGATAACTACCTGATATTTGGCCTTCTTTTTCATTGTAATGGTATTTTTTCTGCCAGTTGGCCAGGGCTTTGTCGGCGCTATCAAAATAGAGCTTGCTGGGAGGCTGTTTTTTACCGGCAAAGTCCCAGGCGATCACTAGCACTTTGCCGTGGTTGATAATGCAGTGGGCAACATTGCGGTAAAACTTTTGTGTGCGCACCACCTTACCGCTGACATCAAAGATACTGTTTTGCTTGGTATCACCAACGTCTTCTATTTCTTCCTTAGCGGTGATGGCGTGATAGAGAAACAGCGCTTTGACCGGCGCCTTTCTATCGGCACGGCTCGCGTCTTTATGGCTTGAGTCTGTATCGGCGTGCATGCTTTTGCTGTGGCCTTTTGGGGAGGTCGTGCTGTAGGCAGCATGGGGTTTCTTTTTATCCCCAGTGCTGGCGGGCTTATTCACTAAGGCCGAGTATTGGTTGACCTTGGCCGAACCGTCGGCATTAGTGCCATAACCGGCGGCAACGGCTTCGGGGCCGCTGAGCACTGGCACAATGGCCGGGGCCTTACTGGCTTGGGTTAAGGCGTTTAGTTGCTGGCTGCGCGCCGCTTGCTGCCGCTCAATACGGGCACGGTCATTATTAAAGCGCTGCAACACGCGCTCTGTGGCGGCTTGGTAGCCTGCCTGCAAGCGTGCTTTCCGTTCACTTTCCTCGATACGCTGCTGCTTTTGCTGGGCTAGGTGGCGATAGGTTTGGGCCAACTCGTTGAATTCGCCATTGACCTCGGCCACGTAGTTTTGCAGGCGTTTTTGCTCGGCTTTGGCCGTCATTGGGCTACGTGCCTTCGGGCTAATGGCGGCCGCTTTGGCAAGGTTTTTTTCTTGCTGGTGATAATCGTTAAGGCTTTGCTGCCAGGGCTTAAGGTTGTAGTGCTTAAAAAAGCCCTCTGCGCAGTGGTTAAAGCTGACGGTGCGTCTATTCATTACCCCGATTTCGGCGCCAATGGCGCTAACGGGGGGCAGATTGTATTTACTTAGGCGCCATTCCAACGGATTGGGGCAGGCCTTTTTTAGCGCTGTGCTGGGGGCACCTTTAAAATAGCGTTTTACTAGTGCCTGATATTGTTTTGGCGCTGAGCCCAGCTGCTGCCTTTGCTGCACAAATTTGTCGGCGGTGGCTTTTGCCCAGGCAAGGGCGGCATCTCCTACCAAAAAATCGCGCTGTTTTATAAAGCTACTGCCATCGTCCAGACTACCGGAACGCACGATTTCGCCGCCGGTACGGTAAACCCCTACCTTGGCGGCTTGTGCTTTTCTTGCCGGGTCATCTTTTTGCTGGCCTTGTAGCGTCATGCCAAAACAGCGGGGGCAGGCAATCCAATCGGTTTCCAGGTAACCGTCTTTATTCAAGCTGCGGTTTACCGGCAGTACATAGGGTAGACGTAGACTAGGTTGGTACTCATTACTGTGGATAAAGCTCAGTTCTAAATACCGGTTAGCGGGCAGCGAACGCAGGGTTTGATAAACCGCTTTACTGAATGGGCGAATGGCCACCTTGTAGTAGGGCACGCCCCAGTATTTGTTGTTTTGGATGGGCTTGGCGCTGGCATTACGGCCAATTATCTTAATTTTCATTACGCCAATGGCGATGTCGTCGTCATAGCCCAAAAATTTGTCCTCAAAAGTATGGTTAACCTGGCCGTGGCGGGGGTGGTAATCGGGGTAGCGAAGGAGCCAGAGACTGTCTTCCACCATGACGACGCCGTCGCTATTGCCCGTGTCGTTAAAGGACTGCCTACTTAAGCGGGAGGTTTCAGAGCTGGCGTAGTATTCACGTTGCTTTCGCTCAGCGCAGCCTGTGAGCATCAGGGTCAGCAACGCGAAAACCATGACGGTGTATACCTTCCTTGCCGTAATCGCTTTCATGGTGTCTCCAAAATGCGCCGGGTGGTGTTTCTCGGCCAAAATAATCATTTTGGTTAATTTATTGTAAATAAAATGCTTATCAAGGGGCTTTGGCTAAAGCTTTGAGCCAGGTCATTGGCGGCGTTCTGAGACTTAACGAAAAGAGGTACTGGCCAGGGTTTCACTAAGGTGATCAATAAAAGAGCTGACCCGCGCCGACACGGCGGTGTTGCGGTAATAAACGGCGTTAATGGGTTGGCGTACATCCAGGGTGTGCTCGGCAAGCAGCGGCACTAAGTCGCCATGTTGGCGGCCGAGGCGCGTCATAAAATCAGAAAGGCAAACAATGCCTACCCCTTCCAGCGCCAGTTGGCGCAGGGTTTCGCCGTTGTCGGCAGCCATGTTTGGGGTAATGGTCAGCAACTGGCCATGCTCGTCGAGCACCGGCCAGCTATTTAGGCTAACCGGCTCGGTAAAGCCCAGCAGGTTATGGCGAAGCAGCGCCTTAACGTTTTGTGGGGTGCCAGCCTTGGCCAGGTATTGAGGGCTGGCCAGAATGCGAATGGCACTGTCGGTAATGGGCCTTGCGTGCAAACTGGAGTCTTTCAACGGGCCAATACGAAAGGCCACGTCAATGCGCCGCTCAAGCAAATCAATAATGCCCTCGTGGCTGGTAAGTTCCAGCGCCACCTGCGGGTAACGCTGCTGATAGTCCGCTACCAGCGGCGCTATGACATGCAAAATAAAAGGGCTGGCGGCATCTACCCGCAATTTACCGGCCGGTAAGGCCTGGCTTTGCATCAATAGCTCTTCGGTTTCATCCACTGCTGTAACAATGGCTCTGGCCCTTTCTAAAAAAGTGTGGCCTTCTTCGGTTAATTGCAGGCGGCGGGTGGTGCGGTTGAGTAGGGTTACCCCCAACTTTTTTTCAAGCCTGGCCAGGGTGCGGCTGGTGGCCGACACCGTATGGCCCAAGGCATGGGCGGCGGCGCTAATGGTGCCCTGGTTAACCACTTCGATAAAGGTGTGCATTTCGTCGAGGGTGGTTTTCATTTTTGATCTCAAGGCAAATATCTTTGCCAGTAATGTGGCTTTTTAAGAAAGTATGGTCTTGGCACAATGACGTCAAGTCAGTGGCTAATCGCCAACATTTCTCGTTACCCAAGGAGTTCGTTATGGCCGTTCCTGCAATAGGCGTAGGCACTTTTCGTTTAAAAGGCCAAACGGTGATTGATTCGGTTTCTGCCGCCTTAGAGGTGGGTTACCGCGCCGTGGATACCGCCCAGATTTACGATAACGAAGCACAAGTGGGTAAAGCCATTGCCGAAAGTGGCGTTGCCCGCCAGAACCTCTACCTCACCACCAAGGTTTGGGTAGAAAACTTCAGTAAGGCCAAGCTTGTGCCAAGTCTGGAGCAAAGCCTGGAAAAGCTGCGCACCGACAAGGTAGACCTGACACTGCTACATTGGCCGGCGCCCAATAACGGTGTGCCGATGGAAGAAACGCTCGAAGCGCTGGCCGATGCCAAAGCCAAGGGCTTAACTGGCGAAATTGGCGTCTCGAACTTCAACATTGCTCAAACCCAGTTGGCGCTGGATATCTGGGGTAAAGGCGAAGTTACCACTAACCAAGTTGAGCTGAGCCCCTATCTTCAAAACCGCAAATTGGCGGGCTTTTTAACCGATAACGGCATTCAAGTGACCTCTTACATGACCTTGGCGTACGGTGACGTGTTGGCCGACCCGGTGCTGAATGCCATTGCCAGCGGTCACAACACCGACAGCGCGCAAGTGGCACTGGCCTGGGCCATGCAAAAGGGGTACAGCGTGATCCCGTCGTCCACCAAGCGCCAGCACTTGGCCAGCAACCTAGCTGCGGCCCAGCTGACGCTGACCGACAGTGAAATGGCGCAAATTACCGACTTAGAGCGCAACCACCGCTTGGTAAGCCCCGAGCGTTTGGCCCCCGAGTGGGACTAATTTCGTTATTTGTCAGCAAAGGAGCCTGACGTTTATGGCAATCGATCCACTCTTTTCTCCCATCGAGTTGGCAGGCATGACCCTGCCCAACCGTATTGTGATGCCGCCCATGACCCGCTCGCGCTCCAGCCAGCCGGGTGATGTGCCCAACGCGCTGATGGCCCACTATTACGCCCAGCGTGCCAGCGCCGGCCTGTTGATTTCTGAAGGCACCTACATTGGCCCGTTGGCCCAGGGCTACGCTTGGACGCCGGGCATTTATACCCGCGAACAACTGGCAGGCTGGAAAAAGGTTACCGACGCCGTGCACGCCGCCGGTGGCCGTATTTTTGCCCAGCTTTGGCACGTAGGGCGCCTCAGCCACCCGGCGCTAACCGGTGGCAAAGCGCCGGTGTCGTCGTCGGCTATCCAGGCCGAAGGGGTGAAGGTATTTATCGACGACAACAGCCAGCCCGGTTTTGTGCAGGCGGCGATGCCGCGCGCCTTGGGGATTGAAGAAATTCCGGCGGTGGTGGAGGAATTTCGCCAGGCGGCCAAAAACGCCATGGCCGCTGGCTTTGACGGCGTCGAACTGCACGGTGCCAATGGTTACCTGGTTAACCAGTTCCTAGACTCAGAAGCCAATAACCGCACCGACGCCTACGGCGGCACTTTGGAAAACCGGCTGCGCTTTTTAAAAGAAGTGACGGCGGCCCTGATTGAAGGCACCGGCGACGCGGCCAAGGTTGGGGTGCGCTTGGCGCCGCTGACCACCTTAAACGGCTGTGTAGATAGCGACCCAGAAACCACTTACACCGCCGCTGCTAAGGCGCTTAATGCCTTAAATATTGGTTACATCCATATTGCCGAAGCCGACTGGGAAGATGCCCCCAACATGCCGGTGGCCTTTAAAAAAGCTCTGCGCGAGGCCTTTAGTGGCCTGATGATTTACGCCGGTAAATACACCGCCGAGCGTGCCCGCGCCGCCATCACTGAAGGCTGGGCTGACCTTATTGGTTTTGGCCGCCCCTTTGTTGCCAACCCCGACTTGCCCGCGCGCCTTAAAACCGGCGCCGCCCTTAACGAGCATGACCCCAACACTTTGTTTGGGGGCGCTGAAAAGGGTTATACCGACTACCCCAGCTTGTAAGCTTCTTAACAAAAAGCCCCGCATTGCGGGGCTTTTTTTATGGGGCAAGGCCCAGCCACTGCACTTCGGCCAGGGTCGCCTTGGCACCCTTATTTAGTAGCCTGTATTGGCTAAAGGCCGCCGGGCTTTTAATGCCAAAGGCGCGGCTTTGCTGGGGCCAGGGGAAGTGCTGGCCCTGGCGGCTATCAAGGGTTTGCCAGTGCTTGCCGTCGGTGCTGGCCTGTAATTGCCAGTCGCTTAGCATTGCGCCACTGCTGGCCGAGGTCAGGGTATACATCTGCACCCTTTGCGGCTTGTTAAATTGCACCGCAATAACGGCGCCATGGGCAATGGCGCTGGCGGTGGCCGAGTTGTTATCAGAAAGCGCAGCCGCGCTTTGCTGATTCAGGCTGACCTTGGCGGCCGGGGCGTCGCTTAAATCCACCCAAGGCGCCGGCTTGGCATTGCCGTGGGTAATGGATGGCGGCTCAACATTCGCGCCCCAGTGGCTGGGCGTTGGCCCCATGGTGAACACCAGTTTGGCGCCTTCGGTCAGCAGTTGGTGGCTTATCCAGGGGGAATTATAGGGCTTGCCGTTAACGGTCAGGCTTTGGATATAGCGGTTACGGTTACTGACCCCGGGCGCCTCAATATCGAGGCTGTGGCCGTTCTCAAGGGCAATGTGCATCTTGGCAAAATAGGGGGCACCAATGGCGTATTCGCTGGTGCCAACCCGTAGCGGATAAAAGCCGGCGGCGCTAAAAACGTACCAGGCTGACATTTCGCCGTTGTCTTCATCCCCCGGGTAGCCCTGGCCATTATGGTTGCCGCTATAAAGGCGGTTGAGCACATCGCGCACCTTGTCTTGGGTTTTCCAGGGCTGCCCGGCCATGTCATACATATAAATAATGTGGTGGGCCGGTTGGTTGCTGTGCTGGTACTGGCCCATGCGCACTTGCTGGGCTTCGAGCATCTCGTGAATAACGCCGCCGTAATGGCCGCTGTGAAAGGTGGTGGGGGCGTTAAAAAGCGCATCTAAATGTGCCGCCAGCCCCTGGCGGCCACCAAAGAGGTTGGCAAGGCCTTGGCCGTCTTGTACCGCGTCTACCGACATGCCCCAGGCATTGGTTTCGGTGTAATCACCGCCCCAGGCGTAAGGGTCAAATTTATCGGCGTTCACCCGCCATTGGCCGTTGGGTTTTTTGCCGATAAAAAAGTGCACCTTGGGGTTAAACAGGGTGACGTAATCAAGGGCGCGGCGCTGAAAATAGCGCGCATCGTCTTGGTAATGGCGGGCGTAGCTGTCGTTGGCTGGCGGGTGTTTTGCCAGCGCCTTGGCCAGTTCACTGATAGCAAAGTCATTTAAATAACCGGCCAGTGACCACGACAGCCCTTCGTCGGTGGCGCTAGAGGTATAGCCGCGAAATAGCGACCGGCTCAGTTCTTTGCGGCCAGCCCCGGCAATGGGGCTTACCACGGTGGCGTCTTTTAGGGCCGCCTGGTAGAAGCTTTTTACATCAAAGTTGTGTACGCCCTTGGCCCAGGCGTCACTAAAGGCCACATCGGCGCTGGTGCCCACCATCAAGTCGCTGTAGCCGGGGGACGACCAGCGGGCTATCCAGCCACCGTCGCGGTATTGCTGCACAAAACCATCGATCATCTGGCCGTCTTCTTGCGGGGTAAGCAGCGCATAAAGGGGCCAGGCGGTGCGGTAGGTGTCCCAAAAGCCGTTATTAACATAAGGCTTACCGGCCAGCACCTTAGCGCCGGTGTGGCTAGGGGTATCTGGCCCGGCCGGCTTTGAAAAGGGGCTGGCGTAGCGGTATGTCGGCTTGGCGTTGCTGCCGGTGTTTTCATAGGCGCGGTTGGGGTAGAGAAAAGCCCGGTAGAGATTGCCATACAAGGTGGCTTGGTCGCGGTGGCTGGCACCGGGAATGCTAACCGTGGCCAGCCGTTTGTTCCAGGCGGCCTTGGCCCGGGCTTTAACGCTTGCAAAGCTGTCGTGGGGGCTAATTTCCAGGGCCAGGTTGTGCTTGGCCTGCTGAATGCTGATAAGCGACGTGGCTATGCGCATCGTCACTTCGCTGCTGTTAAAGCCAAACCAGCCCGCCACCTTGGCGTGTTTGCTGTGGGGGTAGCGGCCATGGCTGCTAACAGTTTTGTCAAAACTGGCGTAGAAAAAGAGCCGGGTGGCACCGGTTGAAAGGCCACTTTTTACGTCACTAAAGCCGCTGATGCTGGCGGTTTTGGGGTCAAGGGTAAGGCCGCCTTCATCGGTTTTGTTATCAAACAGCAATTGCCCATGCCCGGCGGGAAAGGCAAAGCGCAGCAGGGCGGCGTGGTCGGTGGCGGTCATGGCGCCGCTAATGCCGTTATTAAAACGCACCTGATACAAATAGGGCTTGGCTAGTTCGTGGTGGTGGCTAAAGGCCAGCGCCCGGGCACTTGGCGCAAGGGGCGGCGCACTGCTAGCCATGGCCGGCATGATTTGCAGGGTTTGCCGGTCGCCCATCCAGGGGCTGGGTTCGTGGCTTAGGGCAAAGGCTTGCAGGCGCGGCTGATTATTGGCGTCGTTACTTTGCTGGTATTGGTAAATCCAGTTAGAGCTGGCAAGGGTGGTGGGGGTCCAAAAGTTAAAGCCGTGGGGGAGCGCCACCGCCGGGAAGGTATTGCCGCGCGAAAAGTTGTAATTGGCGTTGCTGCCGCGGCGGGTGTCTACGTAATCGGCCGGTGTTAAGGCCTTGGCTGTGGCGGCTTTGGCAATGGTGACGTCATCTACATAGCCATGAAAGGGCGCTTTGCCCGCTTTAGCCACCAGGCTCAGGGCGCTAACGGTTTTACCGGCAAAGCGGCTTAAATCGACCTTGATATGGTTCCACTGCTTAGGATACAGGCTGCGGTTGGTTAAATTGCTGGCTGGCGAATAGTTAAGGTCCCTTTGCTCAACCGCGCCTTGGCCAATAAGGGTGCTGCCGTCGGTAAAGTGAATGTTGATGGCTACCGCTTCAGCCGCTTCGCTTACCGGGTAAAGTTCAAAGCTTAACGCGTCCCCTTTTTTGATGCGGGCCGCGGCAAAGGGCAGGGCGCAAGCCATGGGCGCTTTAGCATCTGCCAGGCGCTCGTAGCGCAGCACGCCGGTGCCCTGCCAGCCAACCTTGGCGCGGGCGGTGAGTAACTCGTCTTTACTGGGGCCTTTGGCCAAGGCCAGCTGCCAACCACTAGCCTGACAGGCAAGGGTCAGCGGCTTTTCAAAAGACAAGCTGGCAGCGGCGGCGGGCAACACCGCCGCCATCAGCAGCGCGGGCAGTAACAGCACTTTCACGGCAAGGCTCCGGGCAAAAACGAGGGCAGGCCCATCTAACCTTGTTGCTGTAAAAAGCGTCAACCCGGCTGCGTGGAGCGGGCCATGAGCTGCGCCGGGCGTAAAATCCCTTTGTTGACGCAGCCTTAGCGCGACATTTCGGCGCGGCGCATTGGCATGCGGTCAATGGTGGCAAAAAGCGCGTCGGGGGTTAGCGGGCGGGTTTGCCTAAGCTTAATACCGCCGTCTTTGCCCACCAGTATTACTTCAAAACCTTTGGGGTCAATTTTGCTGCGCAGCTTGCCGCTCGCTGCCGGGTGGGTGTCGGTCAGCACCACAATGTCGCGCGCTAAGAGGCCATTTTTTGCCTTTTCAAACAGCGCCATTTGCTGGCGGTAGTGAGCATCTTCTGTTGAAGGAGCGAACACCAGCACCGGCCGTTTTTGCCAGCGCAGGCTATCTAGGTCGGCGCGGTTGGCAGGCAACGGGCTTATGATATTGGCCAAGGCGAACATCGGGGCCAGCAAACAGGCGGTGGCTGCCAGCGTAAAAGGGCTTTTTAACATGGTAATGCTCCCGCTCGGTGTGGTTACCCGGCGATAGGCTGCCAAGTAAAGGGAAGATCAATTAAGGGTAGCGGAAGAAAAAACGCCCGGCGGCTGCCGGGCGTCAGTATCAGTGGCTAAGGGGCATGGGCCAGCTTTTATCAATGGCCGGACCGGACGTTACCACCTTGGCAATACCGGCAACAAAGCCTGCAAATTTAAGCTGGCCGTTGGCGCTAATCGCCTCCAGGCTGTCGTTTTGTAATGCCGGCTCGCCGGTGTGGGCGTTGGTTAGCATCAGCGGTTCGCCGTTTCCATCCAAGGCGCGGTAATGCTGGTAAAAATCGCCTACCGTCATTTGAGCAACATCGCCAAAACGGGCCAGCGGCACCAACCAGGGCGTGTTTGCTGCGCTTTTATAGTCGGTGCGTTGCCAGCTGGGGGTGCCGTCGCAGTGCAGGTGCGTGGTAACGGGCGTGCTTGGCAGCTGACCTAATAGCCACATCGGCTGGTGGTTACTGAGCAAGCCATGGCCACTGTCGTGTTTACCCATCCATTCAATACTGCTGGTGTCTTTACCGGACACACTTAGCTGGCAAACGCCGCGCATGGCGTCGGTAAATGGCAGCTCGAAAGTGCCGTGCTTGCCTATTTTCGGTGTTAAATCAGCTGGCCAGGGGGCCGTGATGGCTTCGCCCGCAGTATAAAGCGGCTGTTTATCAAAGGGCGGGTTGTTGGGGTTTTTGGTAAAGGTTTGGTGGTTGTCAAAACGCATGCCGGGAAAATGCTGCGCTTTACCCGTAACTTTATCAACGAAGAAGGTGACCTTGGTTGGCTCTTTGGTCAGGTGCAGATCCAGCGTGAGTGGCGCCTGCTGGTTTTGCAGGGCGAAGGCGGCGCGGGCATTAGCATTAAGCCAGCTTGGCAGCCCTGGCATGGAGTGGTTCATCACGTCCATTTGCTTAACGGCCATTTTGCCTTCCATGCCTTTGATCATAAAAACAAACCAGCTTTGTTCTGAATTAGTGGTGGTTAGCTGGTATTGAAGCGGTTTGTCCAGCGGCTTGATGTGGATAATTTGGCCCGCCACATCAAACTGCTGGGCCTTACCGGGTTGCCAGTCAACGGTGGCCGATTTTAGTAGCATCGGATGGTAGGTGAGGTCGGCCTTTAAATACGTCGGCTCTGTTAAATCATTGGGGTACGAAGGCCAGCCAATCAGCTTTGGATGCAAGTTAAAACGCGCCATGTTTTGGTAGGGCTGTGCGTAATATGGGTCGCTGCTCCACATCTCGAAGGGGTAGGGTTTACCGTCTTTCGAATAAGCCGTGATATTGCCGGCACTTAGCCTACCCGCTGACATGCCGTGCAGCGGGTAGAAAAAGTACAGGTGGTCGTTGATAAAAAAGCCCGACGGCTGACTTTTAACGACCGTTTTTAGGTCGGCGTTTGCGTAAAGCGGGTCCACGTCGTTGATGTTATACAAGTGCGAAGACAGCTCTTTTTCTGCCGCGCCGCCAAATTGCAAAGGCTGCACGTTATGGCTGTCTTTGGGCATCATCATCACTATGGTGGTGCCATTGGCTGTTACCCGTGGAAGAACAATATCACCCTGGGTTACCAGCACCATCGACTTCACCCAGCCGCTGTGCCGATTAAGCACCACTTGCGCAAACAGCTTTTTCTGCGGCATTTGGCCTTCGATATATACCGTTACCCTGTCTTTGGTTACCGCTTTAACCGTCAAGGTGGCCTGCTGATTGTTAAAATCGCCAAGGGGCAGCGTGGCACCAACCTTAAGGGGAATATTGGCCAACATGCCGGGGGCGGACAGTTGGTCGGTTAAGCGCTTCACCATGGCTTGTGGCAGCTTCTGGTTTTTATCGTCACCGTTGAGCTTAACCGAGGTAATGCGGCCAGTTTTGGCATCCATATTCAGGCTAAAACCTGGACCCAATATGGGTTTTAGCCTTTCGATCACAGCGGCTTTATTGCTGCTAAGCACGCTGCTTCCATCGACTTCGGCGTCGAAATAGTCGTAGAAAAGGTCAAACTGGTAGTCGGGCTGGGTGTCTTTAACCTTAAAGCGCAGCAGCATGTCGGTAGTTAGCTGGTGCTGCCGACCGCCGTTGACGGAGAGGTCGCTTTGCACCAACACGTGGTAGCTGTGGCTTTCGCCGGTTTTGGGGGTAAAGGTTAAGGTTTCAGGTTTACTGCAACCGCTTAGCAGCATGACGGCGCTAAGGGTAGATAAGGCGAGGTACTTCTTCACTATCGCTTCCTTGCAAGGGTCGGTCAGACGTTGGGGCTTACCGCGGCTAAGGGCCATACGGGGCGGCAATGTTAACATTATTTAGCTAAACGTCTGCTTTCGATCAGAACCTTAACGTTAGTTCCTTTTTTGGGGTTTGAAACGGGCGCTGTTTCCCAAATTTATAAAGCCATTGGCGCCCCAATCCCTGATGTATCGAAGGGGAGTAAACCGATGGGCAATTCTTTAATCGATTGTAGGGGACACCCATCTTAAATGGCGGATTTGTTGATAGCGGCTAGCCTTAATACATTGCCTTTGGCTTAGGGACTAGCCCATGACTCGCCCACGTTCGGAACTGGTATCGGTTAACGACACCCCGTATTACCACTGCATTTGCCGCTGTGTACGCCGCGCCTTTTTATGTGGCGAAGATGCCTCAACCGGCCAGGACTTCAGCCATCGCAAAGCTTGGGTGCTGGACCGGCTTTTAGTTTTGCAGCAGGTATTTACCGTCGAGCTTTGTGCCTATGCGGTGATGAGTAACCATTACCATTTGGTGGTGCACCTTAATGCGAATGCTGCCAAGGTACTGGACGATGACGCAGTGATGGCGCGCTGGGAAAAGCTGTTCTCGCTACCGCTGCTGTTAAGCCGCTACCGGGCAGGCCAACTGACAGCCGAGGCTGAATATGAAGCAGCCCGGTTGAGTATCGACATCCTGCGCAGCCGGCTGTGCGATTTGTCATGGTTTATGCGCTGCTTGAACGAGCACATTGCCCGCAAGGCCAATGAAGAAGACAACTGCAAAGGCCGCTTTTGGGAATCTCGTTTTAAGTCGCAAGCCATTCTTGACGAAGCCGGGCTACTGGCCTGCATGGCCTATGTCGATCTCAACCCTCTGCGGGCCAAGGTAGTCGATACACCGGAAGCCTCAGCTGACGTGTCATTGTCTGCCCGGTTAGCGCCGCAAGATACCAGCAAGCCAGCGCTATTACCTTTTGTCAGCCAGTTTAAAGACGGCCCCCAAGGCATTCCTTTTGCTTTGGCAGATTATCTGGCATTGGTTGATTGGACGGGGCGTGTCCAACGGGAAGATAAGCGAGGTTTTATCGCCAACGACACGCCCGCTATTTTGGAACGCCTGGGGCTGGACGCCGACAGTTTTATTGTGGCACTTGGCCAACATCAGCTTTCCAAAGGCACTGTGATTGGCCATCGCCAAGCGCAGAGTGCTTATGCCAAAGCCCACCGGAGGCGACGTGTTATGGGGCCTCCCATTAAAGCTGCCTGATATAAAAGCACTCATTCATTATTCTTATTCTCTTTGGCTGATGCCAACAGACCAGCTGTTGTTTAAAAACAGCAACGTCATGGTGGTTGAACGTTATATTACTGCTTCAGAGGTGGGGATTATCTGATTTGGGTTATTTAAAAGGATGGAAGTGGTCTTTCTGATGGAAATAGAGGTGACTTATTTTAAGATGGGTGTCCCACATAATTATTTCCAGATAAATCCACTATATATCTAACTAAAAGACCGGATTAAACCGGTCTTTTTATGATTTGTATTTTTGACTATTTAAAAGAGGCAATGCTGTTTTTTAAATTAATTTTTATTTATTACTTCGGGGTCTGGACTCATTAAAAACATTGCATTACTGCCGTTTGAAAGAAGCAAATGATAGGAAACTGAGCCAGAATCCATACAAAGATCCTCAAGTAAAATTTGATCACCATCAGGATTAGTGAATGATTGCTCTATTACCCCGTTATAGGGAGTTTTGGAAACAGCACCAATAAAACGGAACCCATCAGGTGCTGATTTTAGGCGGTAGAGAATAATTTCCGGACCTGTAACTTCAATGCTGTTTGAAGTAGAGGGAGTGTCTTTTCCTGGAGTGTAGTAAAGAAATGATGCTCCACCTGTACTATCAAGTTCTACAGTTACATCAAATGTAACTCCGGTAAATGTTGCTGGCATTGTCATTTATATCTCCTTTTTTTAATTTACATCGTCAAAAGATTACTTTTAACGCATTGCTTTGCAATTTTGTAAGGTCTAACTTTTTTGGGGTCTTTATCTTTAACTACTTGATATTTAAGTGTGTTGAGTGCGATATTGCAATATTTAATAGCTGATTCTTTTTCTTTTGTTTTAAAGAGTATGGATGCTTTTAGAATGAGCGACATCGCATACTCCTCAGGGTGGTAGCTTATTTTTTTGTTAATGTCATCAAAGGCTGATATCGACTTATTAATATATTTTTCTGCGGTTTTTAAATTTCCTGAGTTGATCTCTTTGTTCGCTCGGTACATAAAGTACAGTCCAAGTAGTCTCTCTTTATCTTTTTTATTTATTGCTACGTTATTTATTTTATTTTTAATTTCAAGTGCGTCACTTTTTTTTAAATTTTTATTTTCTTTTGTTTTTAGATTCATTAATTCTAATTTTATTCTTAAAGAGTCTTCTTTCCATATGCTGTTACCCTGGTCTAATTTTAAAGATAGCGAATTTAATTCGAGAGATTTAATAAAGTAACCTTTTGCCTTTTTTATGGCACCTGTATTTTCATAGAGTAGCGCGAGGTTTTCCATGCTTGATGAAAGAACGTAAAAAAAGAATGCATTATTAATTTTTTTTGACTCGCTGTAGTAAGTCGCAGAGTTTTCTAAAATTGAAATTGATTTCTCTACGTCGCCTAAACTAGCTGAAGCACTTGCTATCCAAGATTTTGTGTTTATTATGTCTGCTAGAGTTTTAGGGTCTTTCTTGGTGCGTTCTAATATTTTTTCTTTCAGGTTCAATGACTGCTCGAAATTAGTTACAGCGACGTCAAATTTTTGAAGTTTCATTGCGATCGAGCCAACACTACTAAACGCATAAGCCAGCTCCGCTTGCGAATCTACATTACTAGGTTCGATGTCATACATCTTTTGACTAAAAACTAAGTATTTCTTGAACCACTTTTCCGCGCCTGACCAATCTGCCACGTCATAACGCATCTGCCCCAGCCAAAAAGCATTGGCGCCCAGGGATTTTAAAAGATCGAGGTTTTTAGGTTGTTCTTTTAGCAGCGGTAAAAATTCTTTTTGCGCGGCCATAAGGGCGTTTTTGGCTTCGTCGGTTTTACCACGGGAATAAGCGACTTCGCCAATGGCTTCCAGGGTTTGGCCGTGTTGGAAGCGGCCGTCAAAGCCGATGGTGCCGCGGTCAGTGCTGGCTACCGATTTAAAGTAATCCAGCGCTTTACTGGAAATACCGTCTAATAAGTCCATACGGCCGATACCGCGCAGCTTGTCAGAGAACTGGCCAACCATATAACCGAGCATATTTTCAGCCGCTAGCCGCTGGGTGGTGGCGTGGCGCTCGGCGGTGTGGCTGCGAATGCTCATGGCCACCGATAGGGTGGTGAGCAGGCATAACAGGGCAATGGTGCCGTTACGCAGGCCCCGGCGCCAGGTGGCGCGGCGGCTAGAGGCTTTAATAAAAGCGCTTTCGCTCTCCCCCAGGCTAAACAGCGGATTTTGGGCGAGTGCCTTGGCTTCTTGCAGTGGTTTACCCAGCGCCAGCAAATAGGCATTGGCTTTGCCTTCGTGCTGCCAGCGTTCGGCCTGGTAAAAGAGCCGGGCTTTAAGGGTAAGGCTGTCTTTGTGGTCGTCTATCCAGGCGGTGGCGCGGGGCCAGCGGCGCAGTAGCGCTTCGTGTGCAACAGAAAAGCTGGCTTCGCCGTGCTGCAGGTGCGACACAAACAAGCGTTTGTCGACCATGGCTTGCACCAGCGCGGTTTCGTCTGGGTTTTTTAAATCGGCCCAGCAGGCACTGCGGCTGGTAATGGATTCTTCGTCTTCGCGCAGGGTGACTAACAGCGAAAGCACCCGTGGCAGCGCTTGCTGCTGGGCCGGGCTTAGCTGCGCCAAGGCGTCTTCTGCGGCCTGGCCAATGGCCCCTTCAATGCCGCCAAGGGCTTGATATACCGACACTTTTAACAGGTTGCCTTCGCGCTGCAGGTACAGCTGCTCGAGCATGTATTGCAGCATGGGCAGGGCGTCGGGGTTACGGGCGGCGTCCAGGCAGAGTATTTCATCCAGCGGCTGGGCGGTGTCGGGGTCGGTTTGCCATTCAAGGCCTGCTGCCTTGGCTGGCAGGCGGATCATTTGCAGCAGTTCAACCCGGCTAGGCGGGCCCAAGTCAAAATGGGCGCCGTTACCTTTACCGGCGCGCAGGCTGTCATAGCGCATTAACTCTGGGTAAAAGTCGTTGCGACAAGCACTTAGCACCAATACCGCGCCACTTAGGGCCAGGGTTTCCAAAAGGGCAATAAATTGGTCGCGTTCGGCTTCGCTAAAAAGTGGCGAAGACAAGGCCACTTCTAAGCGGTCTATAAAAAGGCCAAAACGGGGTGTGGCATAAGGGGCTTTGGGTAGCGCGGCTTTTAAGCGGCTAATAACCGCTTGCGGGTCGGTAAGCAGCTTGTTGGCCAGGCTGTCGGCGCTTTCGTTTTCCAGTACCGGGGCGTCGGCTAGCTCCCAGTCTAATAGGGTTGAGGCCAAGTCCAGTATCAGGCCTTCTTTGCCAACATCGGCAAGGTCAAGGCTGGCAGCACTTGGCAGGCCAATACCGTTGTAGCCGCGCGGTGAGGTGAGGTTAGCGAGAATACCGGCATTGATCAGTGACGATTTACCGCTGCCGCTTGGCCCCAACACCAAACAAAAACCGCGGCCAAAGCGCACTTGCTGGCTGATGCGTTCCATCAGGGTGGCAATTTGCTGGCTGCGGCCAAAAAACACTTGAGCGTAATCGCTACTAAAGGCACTTAAACCCGGGAAGGGCGAGCGGCCTTGCCAGGCCGCTTCTTCGTGCTGCTTTTCGTGGCCAACCGGAAAACGCACTTCTGCCAGCGCCCGGTAGCCGCGTTTACGGATGGTTTCGATATAAATGGGGCTGCTGGCTTTGTCGCCAAGGGCACTGCGGAGCTGATTGATGGTTTTATGAAGCGGGTTATCGCCGGTGTCGATACCTGGCCAACATTGGCTGAGCAGCTCTTCGCTAGTGACAACGTCGCCTGCGTGCTGGCAAAGCAGCACCAGCACGTCCATGGCTTTAGGCTCTATTTGTTTAACCCGCAGCCCCAAGCGCAGGCTATTTGCCTTAGCGTCTATTTGCCAGTCACCGAAGAAAAAAACACCATCGCTCATGGTCGAAGGCACCCGTTATTCTGATCTTTGCTCATAGCCTACCGCAACGGCTTGAAAAAGTGATCATCTGTTTATTGATAAGGTGTTGGTATGCCTAGTATTTGTGACCTATGTTACGCTGTGTTGGCAAGGCAATAAAAAACCTCCCTAGGGAGGTTTTTTCGTTAGATGCTGGGGTAGTCGCCAGTACCGTCTGGCCAGCGGGTCAGTACGTCAAAACCGTCTTCGGTTACCGTTACCATATGTTCCCACTGGGCCGACAAGCTGCGGTCACGGGTAACCACTGTCCAGCCGTCACTTAGGGTTTTTACCCCGGGTTTGCCAGCGTTAATCATTGGCTCGATGGTGAAAATCATGCCGGGTTGTAATTTCAGGCCACGGCCAGGGTTGCCGTAATGCAGTATTTGCAGGTCGCCGTGGTAAACGGTGCCAATGCCATGGCCGCAGTATTCGCGCACTACGGTAAAGCCTTCACGCTGGGCAACGGTTTGAATGGCGTGGCCAATATCGCCCAAGGTGGCATTGGGGCGCACCGCTTTAATACCGGCGCACATGGCTTCGTAGGTGGTGTCTACCAAGCGTTTTGCCAGTGCCGACGGCTCGCCAACGTAATACATGCGGCTGGTGTCGCCAAACCAACCGTCTTTGATAATGGCCACATCAATATTGACGATATCGCCGTCTTTGAGCACATCTTTGGGCGAAGGAATACCGTGGCAAACCACCTGGTTAACCGAGCTGCACACGGTTTTGGTAAAACCGTGGTAACCGACATTGGCGGGAATGGTTTTTTGTACCTTCACAATGTATTCGTTGCAGCGGTCGTCCAGTTCTTCGGTGGTGACACCAGCCTGAACATAGGGGGCGATCATTTCCAGCACTTCGGCGGCAAGGCGGCCCGCTTCCTTTGACTTGGCGATTTCTTCTTTGCTGTGCAGCACGATGCGACTCATTGCGGATTTCCTTGCAGGTTGAGATCGGTCGGGGAATTAATGAGCTTATCAACACTCAGGCCGCCGTTTTGCTCGGCGCGAATAAGCAGTTGGCTGATCTCGCTATGGCTGAGCTGCGGGTAGAGTTCGGCCAGCATACCAATACGCAGCCAGTGCTCTGCTTGGGCGTTAATAGAGCGGCATAACGCCGAGCTGGCCAGGCGCAGGTTTTCATGCATCTCGTCGGAGATTTTGACGATACCCATAATAAATAGAACCGATATGAAATATATATATTTCATATATTATTCGTGGCTCCTTACTTTCGCAAGGGGCCTGGGGTATTGGGGGCGGGTTAGCTGTCTTGGGCGGGTTCAGTGGCGGTGGGTAAGGGCTCTTCGGCCCACTGGCGCCACCAGGGTTGGCCGGGGTGCGGGGCCATTATGGCCACCCGCTCGGCAATGGCAGGGGTGCACAGCGGCACTTGTTGCTGCTGGGCCAGGGCCTTAATTTGCTCGAAGGGGTCAAACCAGGCATGCATGGCTAAATCAAAGGTGCCGTTGTGAATGGGTAGCATCCATTTGCCTTGCACATCGATATGGGCCTGCAAGCTGTGCTTTGGCAGCATATGCACACCCGGCCAGCGTTCGTTATAGGCGCCGGTTTCCATCAGGGTGATGTCAAAGGGGCCATACTGCTCGCCAATGGCTTTAAAGCCGTCGAAATAGCCAGAGTCACCACTGAAAAAGACGTTAAAGTGCGCGCTTTTAATCACCCAGGAACACCACAACCGGTGGTTGGCGTCACCAAAGCCACGGCCAGAAAAATGCTGGCTGGGAGTAGCGGCCAAGGTAAGGCCGGCAACGGTGGTTTCTTGCCACCAATCGAGCTGGCGAATTTTTGCAGCAGGCAAGCCCCATTTCATTAAGAGATCGCCAACGCCATTGGGGGTGATAAACCAGTCGGTTTTTGGCGCCAGTGCCTTAACCGCCGCTTTGTCTAGATGATCGTAATGGTCGTGGGACAGGATCACCGCTTTAATGGGCGGCAGTTCGGCAATGCTAATGGGCACCGGGTGAAAGCGCTTGGGCCCGGCCCATTGAAAGGGCGACGCCCGCTTTGAAAACACCGGGTCGGTTAGGTAAAAGTCACCCGCTATTTTAAACAGCACCGTCGAATGGCCAAGGCGCCACAGGCTGTTGTCTGGCGCAGCTATTAGCGCTTCCCGGTTAAGGCTTGAAACGCTAAAGGGTTTCGCAGGTTGGGTGTTGCTGGGTTTATTAAAGAAAAAATCCCAGAAGATTTTGACTGTTTCCTTGAAGCCCGATTGTTTAAGTGGCTGAGTGTTGCGGTATTGCTTGCCATTGTGGCGATAGCGGGGCAGGGCATCTTTGCTGTTCACAACGGACTCCAACGATTAAAGTACACGAAGCAGTGTAGTTTTGTGATTTTTAAAAGTAAACGACTTAGTGCATTTTTTGTTTTTACGTTCAGGACAACCCATGACCAAAACCCGCCTTACCGACCGTAAAAGAGCTGCCATCATTGAAGCGGCCATTAGTGAGTTTCAGCAAAGCGGGTTTGACGCCACCAGCATGGACAAAGTGTCGCAGCAGGCGGCAGTTTCTAAACGCACCCTGTATAACCATTTCGCCAGTAAAGAAGCCTTGTTTGCCAGCTGCTTAGATACGCTTTGGAACAACTGCGTCAATGAAGAGAACTTTCGTTATAGCCCATCGGTGCCCGTTAGGGATCAGTTGCTAACCATGGTGAAAGCCAAAATTGCCATGCTGCAAGAGGCCAGTTTTCAAAACCTGGTGCGAGTAGCCTTGGCGGGGGCGCTGCATTCACCAGAGCGGGCCAAGAGTATTGTTGAAGAGATTAGCCACAAAGAAGAAGGCCTGCACCGCTGGATTGAAGCGGCGCAAGGCGACGGGCGGTTAAAGGCGGTGGCCCCGGCTTTTGCCGCCATGCAGTTGTCGTCGCTGATAAAGGGATTTGCCTTTTGGCCACAGCTAACACTGGGCCAGCCCAACCTTAGCGCTGGCGAGTGCGAGCAAGTGGCCGAAAGCACGGTAACGATGTTTTTAGCCTGCTATGGCCTTTAGCCGCTTGGCGTTCAAACAAGGCAATACCCAGTTCTTGTTTTTATTCTTTTTGCTGGCGTGATACCGCGGGCTGGGTAACACAAAGCTGCTCGGCTGCCTGGCGAATACTGCCGTGGCGGGCAATGGCCAGAAAATAGCGCAAGTGGCGAAGTTCCATAACAGTGACCGCTGCTGAGCGATGCTTTTATGCCTTGCTGGCGGGAAAGTCCGGGCAACTTGTATTTTTTAGCTATCGCCGCCATGCTCAATGCCTTACGCAAGGAGCCTTTATGGGATTGCCATTCGAGTTGGGACAACGCCATTACCGGCACATGGTCAGTATTATTCGTGGCGAGGTGGGTAGCCGCCAGCAATTTGAGCTGGGGCGGCCTTATCGGCCCGATAGTAGCCGCCGGCAACGGGTGTTAGAACAATGGGGAATGGAACAGGCTTCGCCCCGTAAAACCATGTTTGGTACCATTGATGCGCCACTGGCGCGGCGCGAAAAAGTGGCTTATGCGGCCCGCCTTAAGCCGGAAATTCAGCAGGTGCTGGGTAGCGGCTTTGAAGGTAGCCCGGTTGACCGCCGCCAACGCGTAAACGGCGTTAAAGGCCGGCTGCATGTTGGCCCGACCCATTCTCCTATTACGAGCGGCCTGCCGCCGCTGCGCGGCGGTTCTATGGCGGCAACGGTTGCCAGCGTTTCCAAGATGGCGACACCGAAACGCACTAGGTAACCTTCTTCCAGCCGCTGCTTCCGTGCGGTTTCATTACCTCTCCTGCCCGGGTGACAAAAAGTGAGCCCCTTAGCTGCGGCGCATTGCTGGGAATGTTCACGGTGCTTTGCGGGTTGCTTATCGCCGGAAAAGGCGCGCTGGTCGAGCCGGTTACAGACACCAAATGCCCCGACGAGGTGGTGGCCACCTCTTCTTGTGGAAATGCCCGGCGGGCAGCCCGGCTGCGCGGTGAAAGCGGTTCGTTTAGCTGTTCGGTGGGGTGCAAATGCAAGCGGTCAGACACCGGGTTATTGGTGGTGTTGTGCGGGCCCAAACCGGGAGCATTGCTGGGCAAATTATTAAGACTGACCACCAAGGCTTTGCGCACGGCTGGATTGTTGGGATCGCGACGAAAGTCCCGGTAAGCGCGGCGCGCCGCCATTTCGCCTACCCGGTACATGTTGGCCAGGCGATGATAATCCCTGGCGTTACTTGCCTGGCTAACCCGTTTGAAGGCATGGCGCACGCGACGGCTTGCCCTTACCAGCGGTTTAACAATGCCGCGGATCTCATGCCGACTGCCGTTTAACACCATGTCACGGATGGCCGCATAAGGCGCACGATGTGGCGCTGCCAAATCGGCGCTGCGCAGATTAACCGAGGTGTAATCGATGCCGGTTGCCAGGCTGGCTTCCAGCCGTGCGGCGCGTTTTTTATTGCTGTTAAAGCTGGGCCGTTTCATTTTGTTGGTGTGGGGCATGGGCAAGGTTTCCTGTTAGGCGCTGGCGGCAAAGGCCGGTTTAGGCAGCGGGCAACCCAGGCTTTGGCAAAGCCGTTTTAGCATCACTTTTAGTGCCTTATCGTCCAGTGAAACTTGGTTATCTAGCTGTTTTGCAAAGTAATACATCGGTTGCTCTTGGGTTGGCGCCATTGCCATTTGTTGAAACTGGGCCTTTTCAAGGGCGCGTAGCGAGCGGCCATTACAGGTGTATACCGAGGTAAAAAGTACCGCCGCGCCCTGGTGGCCTGCCTGATGGGCGAGCAATGCTAAGGCCGGTTCTGATAATCCCAAGCCTTGAAAGTCGGTGCCAAGCCAGTAACTGATATAAGCGGCTTGGCCGCGTAATTCATATGCCACCACCCCAACAAAACCGTAATGCAGGTGCATTAAGGCAAAGCTGCGTTTATCGGCGTTGTCATAATGCTGGGCGGGCCAATCGTTTGTCTCAGTGGGCGCTTCTAAGCCGGTCATAATGGCAATTTGCGGGTCGCGATACTGCCAGATAACGCTGTCGCAGTGCTGTGGCCCCAGTGGTTCTAAACGCAGTGCAAGCTCGCTGTCTTGGCAAACGGCTGCCAGTTTTTTCTGGGCCGATAGGCGCTGCTGATACTGGCTTAACTGCTGGGCTAGGGCGGCGTTTTCAGGTGCCAGTGCTAACGCTTGGCGCTGAATATCAACCGCCAATTGCAGGCAACCGGTAGCGGCTTCGCAGGCGGCAAGCAACACCAGCCAGTCGGGGTGCGGCTGGTAGAAATGATTAACCCAGTTAAGGGCATCGCGCAGCAAACCCCATTGGCCGGTCACTTCAAAAAGCTGGCAAAAACGAAACAGGCATTCACTGTTTTCGGCCAGGGGTAAATAGTGCTGCCAGGTTTTTACCAGTGCCCGGCGCCAGGCCTCAATACTGTTTTCATGCCACGGCTCTGGGGCTGACAAGACAAGCTCGGGCAGGGCCATTAAAAAGGCGGGGTCGTAGTGGCTTAAGGCAAGCCACTGGGGCAATAAATCTTGCTGACTAATGGCCTCTGGGCACTGTTTTGCTATTGCCAGTAGTGCTCGGGGGTTCGCGTCTCCTTGCTGTTCTGTAGCGTGGCAAAGCGCATCAAAAGCCGCTGCAAAGTGGCTGCCACCTCGCCAGCTCAGATAAAGACTTTGGCCATCGGCCTGCTCTTTGATAAAACACAGCGCGCCTTTGGCCGATTGCTGGCGCGCCAAGGCGTCAAGGTTAAAAGGCCGTTGGTGAATGCCGCCGGCGCGCAGCTGGTAAAGGTGGCTGGTGGCGTGTTGCGTGGCCAACACCAGCACGCCGCCGGGCCAATGGCTAGCGAGATTGTCGAGATACTGGTCGGCCGCTATGGGCAAGGTGAAATCGCTGCAGGTGAGTAACTGTTGGTATTCTTCCACTACCGCTTGCCAGTGCTCGGGTACCTTTGCTGGCTGCCAGTTATCGCTGGCTGCATCTAGGCTGGGCGCTTGCCACAAATTGCCGTATTGAATGCTCAGCGGCTGCTGGGGCAAGGCGGCTAGAGCGCCGTTACTTATCAGTACCAATAAGCCGTCGCCAGGTTCCGGCACGCCTGCCAACAATTTGCCTGCGGTTACCCATGTTTTTAAATAGGGGTGCTCAAGCAGTTCCTTGTCGGCTTCGGCTAAATACAAATGCCAGGGCGGTAAGTTAGGGGTGTGTTCAAGGGCGAGGAGTAGCGGCCAAACGTTTTCCTGCTGACTGACAATCTTTATGCAAGGCGGCTGAAAAGCGGTTTCTTGCTGTGGGTAACCGCTTTTTTGTGTAAGAGCACACAGCATGTCGGATAGCAATTTAACGTTCATGATTAGCCCTCGAAATGATTTATTTCCTGCCCAAGTCCATCTGTTGAACCCTGTTCATGACAGCAACTCGCTGTGATGGCTTGAACGAAGCCCCGGCAAAAGCGCCAAGATCAAAAGGATGTAGCTGATGTAGTGCGCTAAAGTGGGCATGTTCTCGCTGTGCGAAACTGGCATTGTTGTGGGGTGTTGCCGCCATACTCATGTGTCGCTGAGCGGCGGGTGAAGAAAAAAAGGTGCCTGATTGGGCACTGAAGTTATCGCCAGCAAAAGCATGAAAAGCGCGAGCTGCAAAGTTAACCGTGTTACCGACAGTGCCGTGGGCAAAATGATTGGTAGCAAAGACAGCGTTGGTTCTAGAGCTATCGGCGGGATGATACGCACCTTGTAATTGCGTAACGTTATCAAAGCGTTTCTTGGCTATGGCTGCCACACCTGCTGCCATGCCAGTGGATAATAACGCGGTTGTTGCAAGCCTATTCATGTGAAACATCCCTCTGTTAAATAGTGACCTAATTACGCTCTTCCATTTCCAAACCCAGCAACTCGAATAAATTCAAGTTGCCGCCAAATTTCACAAACACTTCGTTATAGAGCTCGGCGGTATTCATGTTGCCCCATTCCACGGCGCGCAAAATAAGGGCTGGCACCGGGCTGTGGGGCTCACGGTTAGCCAGGTAATCAGCAATGACCGCTAGGCGGTGGTAAGCGTCTTCGCGGCTGCGAATGGGGCCTTCGCCACCGCCGCCGTCACTGCCGCCGTCGCCACTCGCACCGTCCGGTGCGGGGGGGCTGCCCGGGTCTTCATCGGCGCTGCGGTGGCTGGCAAGGCGAATGCCGCGCTTATAAAGCTCGCCAGCTACCAGGGCCTGAATTTGCTCAAGCAGTGATGCCAGGTTATTAAGGCTCGGCGCTTGTTCTTGCCAGTGCTCATCCAGCGTTGCCACCAAGGCTTCTAGCGCCATAAGGGCGTCGTGCAAGGTGTGATAAAGCCGCTGAAAATCGTCGGTGGCGGTTGCCGACATATGGGACTGAAAATCGGCCAGTGTCGGCCCTTCGGCTACTTGTTCCTGGTTTTTACGCGCCGGGTGTTTGGCAAGGGCCAGCTCTTGTAACTTGGCGTGTTCGTAATCGCCCCAACCGTATTCGGGGGCGTCGCGGTTAGCACTGGTAATGCTAAGTAGCCTTATTTGCGGCAGCAGCTTGTCATTAACCCAGTGCAGGACATTGGCACGGTATTCTTGGTCACCTTCGTCAATGCGCGGATACAAGTTGTCCCAGTATTGGCTGCAAAGTGATTGCATCAGGGTCAGGCAGGCGCCAATGGCTTTAAAGCCGTGCTGGTTAAGTTGCGCCTCAAACAGCCACGCCACCAGTTGCAAATCTTTACTTTTGCTCATCAGCGCATGCACGGCGATATCGCTGACCTTGGGCCAGTCGGCCTGTTTTAATTCATGAGACCAAGCACCCATTGGCAGGGTGGGGTCATCTTCACGGCGCGCTTCTTTGATGGCGCTGTATACACCATTGGCCCTGACCGACTTACCCGTGGGTTGCTCCTGGGTAATGGGGCTTAGTAAGTCATCTAACGGCACGCCAAGCACCTCTTGAAAATACTGCTGGGCCTTGGCAAAAAGTGGTGTGTTCATGGTTGCATCCTTCACCAATACACAGGTGCGCTAACAGGCCAATCTTTGGGCAACACCAAGGGTTGCTTGACCTGGGTTTTACTGTCGGTAACCCCGAGCCCCAGTGCCATGTAGAGCAGGGCACTGGCATTGTTCGGAGGATTGTTGCCGTCGATAACCGGCACCTTAAAGGCCAGGTAATAACGGCTGGCGTTTAACGGATCAGTGGCGCTCACGGCCAGCGGTTTGTGGGTTTCAATCAGTTTGAGCAGTGCCCAATTGCCCGTTTGCGTGAAGCGGGCGCTTTGGCCGGTGGTGGTTAACTGCGCTTGGGCTGGGTCAATTCGTGGCTGCCAGGGCGACTGGTTAGCCCAGCTCAGGGTTAGGGTCAGGCTTTGGCCCAATGCCCAGGGCAGTTGCTGCGGGCCGCCGGGGAAACGGGCACTGTTGGCTGGGGTGGCCAATTGCCAGGCAATAAGTTGATCGCTGCCGCTACTGTTTTTGGGCAGGGCATTAAAATCGACGCTAACGGCCAGCGCCAAGCTTTGATTGCCCGTTAGCACCGGCCCGAAAAAGGCGGCGGCGGCATCCAGCTTGGCCAAAAAGGCGCGAATGGTTTGCCAGTGGCTTTCGGGTAAGCCGGCAATGGCAGCGGCTAAGCTGGCTTTTTCAGCGAGGTAATCTGTGAAAAAGGCTTTAACGGTGGCGGGGTCGGCGTCAGGTGCGTCGGTACCTGCAAAGGGGTAGCGGCCCGCGAGTTGGCTGTTAAAGCGCGTTGCCAGTTCCCGGTATTGGCTGTAGGCATCGGCGTCGCGGCGGTCGTCACAGCGCCACTGGGTTTGGGTTGCCAGTTGCTGACCTTGCTGGGCAAAGAGGTTATTGCCATCGGGCAGAGCAGCCTGGCTTTGCAGAAGCTGGCCACAGTTTTGGTAGTCCATGGGGGCCAGGGTTTTGCCGATAAAATCGTCCAGGCTTGCTACGTCGGCGTCGGGCACGGCGTCTTGGTAGGCTTTGAGCTGCGCCGATGTGCCCTGCCAATAAGCGGCAGTGGCGTTGGCTGGTAAGGCGGTGGTGCTGATGGTGGCCGGGTTCTGGCTTAGGTATTGAATAAAGGGCTGGGCGTAGCTGGCCAACACCATGACGCGCTGGCGCTGACGGGCCAGGTAGTCTTTAACGTCGCTGCTGCTGCCTAGGCGGTAGATTTTGGTTTGTGGGTCGGCGTTAGCCGCGGTGGCCTGCGGGCTGTAAAGGCGGCTGTTTTCGGTGAGTAAACTCAGCTTTCTGAGCATGTTAGTGCTGTAGCCTTGTACGCAACTATTAAGCTCGCTGGCACCTTTTGCATCGCCGATGCTGGCCATTTGTTGGCGAAGCTTACTGAGCTTATCTTGCGCTTTGGTAAAGTTGGCAGCAGCGCTGGCCAGCTGACTTTCCACGCCAATATTGTTGCTGTCTTGTGGGGCAGGTAACTGCTGGGCATCGGCCAAGGTGGCGGCCAGTAAACCGCTAAGATGCTGGCGTGCCAGCTGCAAATACAGCGGCAGTGGCTGGCTGGTGTCGGCTTTCTGACTTTGCGCAAAGGTTTGATATTGCTCGATAAAGCGTTCGGCTTGGGCCAGCTGCTCAATGTTCCAGCTTTCGGTGGCGGCCTGGCAGCTAAAGCCTTGGCTGGCGGGAACATGCATCAGTGGTAATTCTGCGAGTGCCGATACGCCGCCCATTTCCGGTAGCAACTTCGGGTTTAAGGTGTAGCCGCCAGATAAGGTGGGGGAAAATACGTTGCCATAAGGGGCCAGCTTAAAGGCACCGAGTTGGGCCATAACCTTGTCGTAGCACTGGTCGGAGGCAAACTGGTCAACTTGCTTCTCCAGGCTCACTTCATATCCATGGTCGCGATAAAGCGGGCGCAGTTTGTCGTCTAAGTCGCGGGCCATGTCGGCGCAAGGATTGTGCTTGGCGTCGTTGCCCAGCCAGCTGGTGCGCATCCAGTTGATCCAGTCTTTTAGCGCGACAATTTCGTCGGGAATATCCCCTTGCTGGTTTTGCAGTTTGGCGATGAGGTCGGTACCAAAATCGACCCTGTCTAACAGTTGCTGGTGGTAGTGGCTTGCCATGATCGCCAAGTTGCTGCTGATCATGTCCTTATACGGTTTGTCGAGCAGTAAGGGCTTGGCGTAAGACACTTTGGTGACAGCGCTGCTGTAGATGCTGTTGCTTTGACGCACCGATTCCGGCACCGCGCGGCCATAAAGATAGTGCAGCAAATCTTCAAAGGCTTTGACCTGGCGGCCGGTATCGCCATTTGACGCGGTTTTAGAGATGTAATTAAAGCCTTCGACGGCGTCTTCCAGGGCGTTGACTTGGTCAAGGTAATTGAGCAGCAAGGTGCGATCGTTAGTCAGCGAGGTGCTGGTCATTAAAGGGTCATTGATGTGGCTGGGCCGTGCTTTCAACTCCTTGATTTTTTTAACCAGTTCGCAGTGCATGCCGGTCATTACGATATTGCTCAGGCTTTTGTTGGCAAGCCAGGCGCTGGCTTTTTCCAGCATGCGTGAGTCCACGTAGGAGATGGGGATCACCACCGAGTGAAAAGACGCCGGTACATCGCCAATGCTGTCTATCACCCTGAAAATATCGCTTTGGTTAATGCAACCGGCGTTGGTGACTTGCAAGTGGTTCACCAGGTTGACCGTTTCCAGGGTGTTGTTCATGTGGCTGACCTGTTTATCCAGATTCAGCGACTGATAGCCCAGCACCCCCGCAGAGACTAAGGTGGCGGCGATCAGGCCATATTGCAGGTTGCGAATAACCCGGTTGCGCGACCAAATACTTTGTCGAAGCGGCCGGGCCAGCCGTTTTTCCTTGAAAATTTTGTCGGTAAAGAGCTGGCGCACAAAATCCACCTGATGGGTGGCACCTTGTTGCGGGTTTTGCTTGGCTTGCAGGCTGCCGGTGAAGTAGATGCCGCGCAGGTAGTTATTGACCATAAAGGTGCTGGGGCGAAAGAGTTGTTCGAGCACCTTGATAAGGGGCTCTGCCAGGCCTAAAACCCGGCGCGGAAACAGGAAGAAATCGTCGGCGTTGTCGATGTTTTCATGGCGGGCCGCCGCCTGGATCTGGTGCTGGCGAAGGCTGGTCATCACCTCTTCAAAGACGCTGGCAACCAGCACCGGCACGGTTTCCTGGTCGTTTAGGGCATCGTTCGACCAGCCCCACATTTCTTGGCGACGGGCCGGGTCCAGTTGCTGCCAGTAGGCATCGTAGCCCTCTAAGCTGTCGCAGTGGCTTATCACCACATACAGCGGCAGCACAAACTCAAAGCGTTTTTGTAGCTGCCAAAGCTGCAGGTAAAGATTGTCGGCAAGGGCCGTTAACTGCTCCGGGGTTTTGTGCTGCAAGGAGACGGCGCTCAGGGTGAGCACCACGGCATCAAGGGGCCGTTCCGGCCGTTCGGTATTAATGGCGTCTAGCAATTGTTGCCATTGCTGGGCTTGTTTGCTGTCGCTGGCGGCGTTGGCCAGCTCTCCGGGCGGGTCAATAATAATGCCGTCGCGGTTAAGCACCACCCCGTCGGCAATGGTGTTAAGGCCTTTTAAATGCTGCCATTGGCGCGGCTTTTGCTGGTGACTTTGCAGTAAGTTGGCTTCTCTGTCGGTGGCTTCAATGGACGCCGCCAAGCTCGATTTTCCAGCCCCCAGTTCCCCAAGCAGCAATACCCACTGGTGCTGGTAGCGCCAGGCCTGGCGGGTGGTGATATAGCGAAGCGCATCGGTTACGCTTTGCAGCCAGCGCTTGGGCAGCGGCGGTTTTTCGTCCGGCAGCTTGCGCAAGCGGCGGTTTTTTCTGGCTCTAAGCAGCAGCCAGACCAGCAGCACCAGCAACACCATGGCAAAGGCCAGCAGCAACCACTGCCACAGCTGAAAAGACGCCAATACCCCTTTAATGACGGCCATCATCAGTAATCTCCCGGGGCACTGAGCCAGGTATTAAGTAAGGCATTTATCGGATCGGTTAACTCAATCCAGACACCGCTTGAGAGCACCAGATAAAGCACGCCTAAGCCCAGTGCTGTTAACAGCCAAGGGCGCAAGGGGGCCAGGCGGCGGTCGTCTCTGTTGCAAAGGGTGTACTGGTACGCCATGGGGAACATCGGTAGCCCCTGGTCGCTGTTAAAGCCGCGGGTATTGATAAAGTGCATTAATTTGCGGCGGTAGGCGGCCAGGGTGATTTGGCCACGGCTGCCCCGGTACTGGCCTTTAAAACCTAATTGCAGCGCCAGCAAATAAATGGCGGCCAGTTCCATCAGGTGCGAGTCGTTTTGGCGCTGGCGTAACAGCCAGTCGATTAACTCGAAAAACTGGCTTCCGGACTGGCGGCGCTTAAACAAGTTGTATTCCAGCAGATAGTTGGTCCAGTACTGCTGGCCGTCCCACTGCAATTCCAGAATAAAAATTTCGTCGGCCAGGGCCGCCATGGCGTAATGGGCCATGTCATAGAGGCGGCGGGCCTCGCGGGTGGCGTCGGCCTTCATTGACAGCAATTGGCGCTGCAGCAGTTCTGCCAGGCGAGCGCTAACCTGCGCCGCCTGGTCCTGGGCGCTGTGGGTATTTTGGTCCAGCAGCAGCGACAAACGCCCCACGGCAATGGCTTCTTTTATAAGCGCCACTTCCTGATAAAAGTCGGTAAAACCGGTCACCAGTTCGTGGCCGGTCCAGGTGACCTTAGGCATCGCCGTGTTGCTCCTTGCCGTTGTCGCCACCTAAATCGCGGTGCAGCACGATGTCTCTGGGGGCGCTTTGCTGTTGCGGCCCCTGAATAACCAGTGGGCTGCTGGCCAAAATCATGTTTTGCTCCTGGCCTTGCTGCTCAATGGTTTGGTTTTCCAACTCGTACAATAGCGCCCCTTCGGCCAGGTTCAGGCCGGTGTATTGGCGAGGGTTAACCTGGCGCAGCTTGCAACCGGGTAGGCGCCGCTGCTCCAGCAGTGGCATTAACGCCTCGCTGGCGACACGGGCTTGGCTTACCCATTCCTTGAGCTGGCTTTCGGTTTGCCCGGGTTTGGGACGAATTTCGATTAACAGGCGGTCTGTTAGCAGCTCGTCTGACAGGGCGCGGCTAAAGAGGCTGGCGGCATGGTGCTCAAAGAGCATGGCTTCAAACTGGGCATGAATCAGGTTCAGCCGCTGCTCAATAAAGCTGATTAGGGCGTTAAAGCCTGGCAGAAGGTCGTCATGGTTGTATTGGTCCACCACCGGTGGTGACGGGTTGGTGCCAATGGCGGCGAGGTGGCCTGCCAGTTCTGCCAGCTTGATGTAAAGGTTGTAAGGGTGGGCCATGCCAGATTGCAGCTGTAATTCCAGCGACGGCAGCAGCGCCGCCAAGTGCCGGGCAACAAACAGTTGTACCCGTGCCTCGGTGTTTAATTGGTTGGGGTTTTCGTTAAGTCGCCGCCCGCCCACTAAGTCGCGTATTTTGCTGCGCATGTTTTTGGTGATGGCGCTTAGGCGCTGCGGCAATTGCTGCTTTGGGTCCATAAAGTGGCAGGCCGCAAAGCGCAGCATTGGCGGGTGGTAGTCTGCTACCCGCAAGTGCTCGCCGCTGTCTTTTTCCAGGGCCAGCAGTGGCAGCGCCACAAATTTGGCCGGTACGGTTTTGTCGCCAAGCAGGGTGAGCCTTGGCCTGAGCCGGCCCACTTCCAAGCGGCTTTCCAGTTGGCATTCGTCGGCTTCTAACGCCCCGGCGACCCTATCAAAACGTTGAATACGGCTTTGGCTGGAAGCGGCGCCTTCTTCGCGCACCGGTATTGCCAAATACAGATGCAGGCGTTTGTCGTGCCAAAGCTCCGGGTTATTGACGTTAAGCTGCAACGGCTCTGTGGTGTGGCCGGGGTATTGCACCACAAAGCCATCTGGCATTAAGGCCTGCAGTTGGGTGATGCGCAGCAGCCCCTTGGCCAGCGCCGTTTCGTCGTATTCAAGGTTAATCAGCCCCCAGTAATAAGGGTGCAGGGCGCTGGCGAGGTGGCGTAACTGATGACCCCAGTAAATGTCGTTTTGCTGCAAATGCTGCGGTGACAGCAACATACCTTCAGACCATTCGACAGCTTCCGGCAACAAAGTTGAAATATCCATAATTCGGCCTAGTCATCCAGGTTAATAAGAGTGAGGTCTTGGCTGCGCAGCACCAGCTTGGCTTTGCGCACTCGGGTCAGGTCTAAACGGTTTTGCCCGGCCAGGGCGAAATACTGGCTGTAGGCTACAACCTGCAGCGCTTTATCAGCGTTATCGGGCAGCGCCACGGCCTTGATACTGGTGCCGGGCGGCAGTTGCAACGACACCACCGCCAAGTCTTGCGGCAAGCTATCAAGCAGGGCTCTTTTCTGGGTAAACCACTGGGGTGCGGTGGCGGGCAGCTGCTGCTGGGCCAGGGGGCTTAGCGCCAGCACGATATCGAGCTGGGTAGCAGTTGGATTACCGGCGGTATCTTGGTTGGCATCGGCCATGGCCACCACTTGCAAGGTGTCGATGTCGGCGTAGTCGGGGCCAAAACCCACCCAACCGAGCAGGGTTGAGCAGCCGCTTAGCAGCATCAGCGGCAAGCCCGTAACAACGAAACAGCGCAGCACCTTGGTCATTGTTTTCATCCTAAAAGCAGGGTCACCACCTGCGCCGGTGTCAAAGAGATACCGATGCTGTTGATGCCGTTTTGAATGTTGATACTGGTTAGCCGGGTCGCAAAGGCAGTGCCATAGAGCACCTTAAAACTGCCCAGCACCGGCTGGTCTTGCCCGGCCACTTCGTGGGAGATAAGGCCGGTTTGTACGCCGGTCATATCGCCCAGGCTGACGGTGCCTTCGGTTAGCAGGTTCTCGGCCAAGCCGCCGCCAATAATCACCTTGAATTGCGAGGGGATGTGGGTCAGCGACAGCGCGATGTTGGGGTAAGGAATGGGCAGCGCAAAAGGCGGTGTCAGGCAGACATCGGGGAAGCCCAAATTCATGACTCCAAGGTTGGTATTGGCAAACATGTCGGCCTCCTTAGCCCATGCTGATCCGCTCGCCGTCGACCCTGACGTCTTTGTCGGCGGTCACTTGCGTGTCTTGGCCATGCAGCCGGCTAAGGCCCTTGGCTTCGGTTAGCCAGTTGTCGCAGCGGCCAACAATGTGCTTGGCCAGTTGCAGCAAGCTGTCGAGTACGGTGATGGTAAGGTTTCGCGCCGCCAGCTTGAGGTTACCGGTGGGCGCCGACAGCTCGGCATCGCCCATGGAGCTAATAGTCAGCTGTTTACTGGCGTGAAGGGCTAAATGCGAGGTGGCAAGCTTAATGCCGCTACTGCCAGGAATGGCCAGCACCGCCGGGGCGCTTTGCGGCCGCCACAATAAGTGGGTGATGTAGCGGCGGCCATCTTTACTGGCCATCCACAGCACCTTGTCGCCTTCTTGCGGACAAACCAGGCAACTGACTGCCTGCTGGGCGGTAAAACCGTTATCCAGCACATAACTGCCCTGGCTTAGGGTCATGCTCACTGTCGCTTCGTACCACAGCGGTGGCGGCGTTTTTTGTGACGGGCTTTCAAGGGCATGGGTCATCATGATTGCTCCAAATACGGTTGCTGCGCGGCCAGAAGCGCCACGTCGGTGGGGTAGGTTTTTTTCAGTGAAGTGCCTTCAAAGCGGCAGTTTGCAAACTGGGCGCCATGCAGGCGGGCATGGTCAAAGTGGCAATGGCGAAAATCCACATTTTCGCCCTGGCAATGTTCGAACCGGGCAAAGCCAAAGTCGGCATCTTGGCAGTTAACCGTTGATAAGCAGGCTCTGTCCCAAGCCGACTGGCGCAGTTGGCTGGCGGTAAAGTCGCAGTGCGAAATGTTGGCCTTAACCAGCATGGCGCTGCCAAGCTGGGCGCGTCTGATACTGCAATGGCTGAGGTTGGCATCAAGCAGCAACAGGTGTGGGGCATGAATGCCATCAAGGTTGGCAGCCGTTAGCCGCGCCCCATGCAGGTTGGCACCCGCCAGGTTGGCCGCGTTGAGGTTGGCGTTGGCGAAATCGACACTGTCGAAATTGCAACGGGGCAACGCAAGCCCTGCCAGGTTTTGCCCGGCCAAAAGGCTACCGGCAAAAACGCTTTTATCGGCGCTAAAACCGCTCAAGTTGGCCTTTGTTAAATCGAGTCGGGTAAAGGCCGACTGCAGCACCTGGCAATGGGCTAAATCAATGTGCTGGCTGGTGCCGCCATTAATGGCGCAGCGCTCAAAAACACTGCCTTGCCACTGGCTGTTATCTAATGCCGATTGCATCCAGCTACAACGGGCAAAGCGGCTTCGCTGCCAGTGGCTTTGCTGCAAATTGCATTCAATAAAGTGGCAATTGCTGATATCGAGCTGGCATAGATTGGCTGCGTCCATTTGGCACTGAATGAAGCTGGCCCCGGTTAATTGGCAGCCTTGTAAATTAGTGCCGCGCAGGTCGCAGTTAAGCCACTTGCTTGCGGTTAAGTTAGCGCCGCTAAGCACCGCGCCGCTGAAATGGCATTCACGCAGCACCAAATCGCTAAGGTCTATAGCCGGCGCCTGCCATTTAGGCAGCTGTTGCTGCTCAAGTGGCCGGCCCAGGCGTTTGGCTTTGGCAATAGCGGCGCTGATGGTCATGACGCCCTCCGCTGATGAACAATTTGGCGAAGGGTGGCTGGGTCAAACTGGGCGTTTTGTTGCTGGCAGTGGTGAAAACGGGCGCCGCTTAAAAAGGCTTTTAAAAAGCAGGCACCAGTGAGGTTGCTGTTATCAAAACAAGCCTCTTGGGCCAAGGCGCCCAAAAAGTTGCTATTGACCGCACTGACCTGCATCAGCTTGGCCGCTGACAATAAGGCGCCGGTTAAAATGGCGCCGTCCAGGCAGGCTTGCTGAAAGTCGCCATTGGCCAGGTCGCACTTTGCTAAATAAGCGCAAGCCAGGTTGGCTTGCTGCCAGTTAACCTGGCCAAAGCCGCAGTCTTTAGCACGCAAGTGGCGGCCGTCCAGTGCCTTGGCGCTGGCCCCGGTGAACAAACTGCGGCTGAGCTGGCTGTGGCACAGAACACTGCTATCAAGGGTGGCGTCCAGCAGCACGCATTGGTGCAATTTTGCGTTTGAAAAGTTCGCGCCGCTGAGCGCGGCTTTATAAAAAAGGCAGCTGTCGAGCTGGCTTTCTTGCCACTGGCTGGCGGCCGCTTGAATCTGATTGAACTGGGCCTTATCGGCTATTACGGCCTGGAAGTTGGCGTGGTCAAAGCGGCTGTTATTACACAAGCTGTGGCTAAGATTGGCACCGCTAAAATCGCCACCGCTAAAGTCGCTGTGCATGGCGATGATGCTCGCCAAATTGGCAGCCACAAAGCGGCTGTTACTGGCGCGGGCTTGGCTGAAATTAGCCTCGGCCAACTGGGCTTTAGTGAAGTCGGTATCGGTGATGTTGCTGGCCAAGAACACGGCGCCGCTTAGATTGGCACCGATAAAGCGGCAACCGCTGAGGTTAGCTTGCTCAAAATTGACTTCCTGCAGATCTAAGCCATCAAAGCAGTAACCTGTTAAGTCAGCGCCGCTTAAATCACGGCCTTTAAGCGAGATCCCGCCTTGCAGCCACTGGCGAACCTGGGTGCCAAGGCGCTGGGCGTGCTCTGGCGATAATGGCGCCATATCAGAAGCCACTTTGACGCGATTGACCTGGCGCTGCATTGCGGCTTGCCGGGTTAGCTGCTGCGCTATGCTGGCGATGTCTTCGGGGCTCGGTGCTGAGTCTTGGCCGCTGGCGGCGGCATCTTGCAGCATTTTTTTCAGTTTGCTGTGGTCGGGGTTTTCGCCGCCAACCAGATCCCAGGCCGGGGTGGCCGCCTGGGCCAGGCGTTTTTGGTAGAGCTCCTCGGCTGTTGGCGGCGTTGGCTTCGGTAAATCCTGTTCTTTTTCAGTCTGCTGTTGCTTGAGCGCTGCCGCTTTGGCCTTGGCGTCATTCCTGATGGCGTCAACCTGGGCTAACACCTCGCTAAGCTGCTGCTCGCCTTCTTTAAGGGCCTCAATATCGATATCAAGCGCTGACGGCTGCGCTTTTGGTCCTTGGTAGTCGGCCGGTTTGTTAAGGCCACTTTTGGCCCACACTTCTTGGTCTATTTCGTCCAGCACCGCTTGCTGTTTGCTAAGGGCCTGTTGCGCGGCGGCCTGCCTTTTTTGCTGGCGCTCAGCCAATACGCTGGCAGCCAAGGCCGGTGCCAGTTGCGACTCGTTAAGAATGTGCTGGGCGGCGGTTTTGACGTCGGCGCGCAGCGTTGCCACCTGCTGGTAGTGCTTAACGCTTTTAGGCTGCGCTGGCGTTTCGTAAGCCACCATTGCCAAGTCCAGGTCAGAGGCCAGCGGCTCTTGGCAAGGCACAAAGCCGTGGTAAACCATTACCCCCATATTGATTGACGGCATCAGCCATACGGTGTCGAGGGCCATTGCCGCTTCAATAAGCTGCTGGTCGGCTTTTTGTCTGGCAAAGGCGCGGGCCTTAAAGTGGGGCAAGTTGCCCACAAGCACGGGGTGCTGTGGGTGCAGGTTTTCAAGGCGATAGGCTTCGCCGCCTTGCCATGGGCCCTGCTGCCATTGATCTTGGGCGCTTCGCTGGAAAAACAGCGTGTTAAGGTCGGCGGCCAAACCCGGCGCGTCATTGAGTAGCCATTGTTCGTTATAAGTGCCCGCATAGCGGCGCCGCTGCGGCCAGCTTGGGTCAAGGGCGTCAAAACTGGCAACGCTCTGCGCTAATACGTGGCCATGGATAGGCGCGTCCGGGTACTGCAAGTTAGGCATTTTCCCCTCATTTTGGCCAACCCAGCCCGCTAGCGGATTACCGGTATGGCCGGTACCTAAAGGGTTTTCTGCCAGGCGCTTGCCGCCATAGGCACGGCTTAAATCCAGCGGCATTTGCCGAAAAGGCGTGGGGGCGTTAATGCGATACCAAGGGTCGTAGTACCAGTTTCGGTCGCCGACCACGGCGAGGGTTTTACTGACACTACCGAGGCTGGCAGTGACGGAAAGTTCGGTAACGGCCTTGCCGCCCGGTGCGTAGGCCTGAGCGGCAACTAAAAACTCGCCGTGGGGTTTGGGATAAACCTCATCCAGCGCTGTGGTAGCGGGCAACTGGTTCAGTACCTTGGGCCAGCTTGGGGCTTCATCCAAAAAGCGCGGGCTGTGCTCACCGAGCTTAAAAAAGCCCAACGCCGCAATACACAAGCGGTTTTGCCCCGCCTGCCGATAGGGGCGGGTGAGCAGGCCAAGGGTGAGGGGCTTGATGGCTTTCATAGCACGATCACCAAGGCAGAATTAATGGAGATATTGAGGGTTTCAATATTGATTTTCGGCTCTTCAGCCTGGTTGGTGAATTGAAAGCCGGGGCCGTGGATTTGAATGCTGTTGGTATTGGCTGAAATATCAATATTGGTGCTGGAAGCGGCGATATTGGTCTGCATCGTGGCGCCACTCACATTGATGTTACTTGAAACACCACTGACATTGAGGCTCTTGCTGAGCCCTACTAAACCTGATTGTGATGTCTTGCCAGACAGGCTAGTGCTGTTACTCATGCCGGTCATCTCGAGGCCAACAGTGGCGCCAACCAGATTGGTATTCATTTGGCTTAATACCGTGTTGATACTGGTGGCAAGCCCCAAGGTGGTGCTAATCGAGGTGGTGGTGCCAATATTGGTGCGGTTATCAACACTGTTGCCGGTCTGGGTGGTGGTGGACTCGGAATTGCCATTGATGGTGGACTGGTTTTTCACCAAACCGTTGTTGGTGGAAATGTTGGTGCTGGGGCCATTGTTGACCGATTCGCGGTAAGCGCTGCCGTTAACGGTGTCGTAGTTCTCTGTGCGCCCGAAGGTGCTTTTGCCGTAACTGACGCCGTAATCTTGCACGCTCGATTGCACCTGGCCCTGGCTGCGGCTAAAGCCAGAGCCAAAAGATTCGTCAACGCGCAACAGATCGGCGGTTGGGCCAAGGCCGGTGTAAGTGCTGTTTAAATCCTGGCTGGCGCTATTGGCCAAGCTGTTGGCGGTTGAAAAGCTATAACTGGCACCCTGGCTATAACCGGCGTCTTTGAACAGGCCTTTGGGGGCGTTAGGGTCGGGGCTGTTTTGATTGTCGCCAGCGCCGGGGCCATAGGCGGTGTGGACAATGGAGATGGCTTTTTTCAACGCGCTTTTGGCGTTGCTCTCATTCATGCCGCGACCAAAGCCGATGTTAATGCCGTCGCCAAACCGGGTGCTGAAATTACTGCCGATGTCGGTGCGGGCCTGCCAGCCGGACGGGGTGCACGTCATGGAGCCGCCGCTATGCACGACGTTACTGACTTCGGGCAGTTCCGATTCGTCGTTGGAGCGGCCAATCACCACCTGGGCGCCAATCTCCGGGGTGGTTTCCATAAAGGCTGACAGCTTCACCCAGGTCGGTTTCGCCTGCTCGGCGTCGGTGGCAAAGCGCACAAATACCCCTTCGGCCCCTGGCGGGTTGAATAGCCGGTAAGGCAGCGCTTCGTTATCAAAGATGTAAGGGGCCGTGGCGCCGTCAAAGTCACCGGCAAAGCCGTATTTCCAGCTGGCAGGCAGAAAGTCGGGGTCGGTGTGCGACACCACGGTGGCAAGAATGCTGCCTTGCTGGGTGTCGGCTATTGAAAAGGGTGATACCAGACCTTCGACTTCGGTGGCTTCAAAGCTGTTTTGGTAGTTGCCGTCGATGCTGGCCTGGTGCTGCACCTTGGTCAGTACAAAGCCCTGGTCTTTAAACTGCGGCTGGATAGGGCGCTGCGCCGCAACCAGCGGGTCGAAGCTAGCGGCGCTGAGCTGGTCGGTCATGGTGAAGGTAAAGCCTGCGCAAAACGCGGCGCAATAGCTACTGCCACTGAGTACCGTTGCCGACGCCTGGCGGGCTAGGCTGGCTTTGGCATGGTAGAGACTGGCTTCGTCTTTATTGGACCCGTATTGGAACACCTTGTGCTGGCGGAACAGGGTCAGCATCTCTTTGGCGTGTTCGGGGGCGGCAAAGTTATTAAGCCTTGGGTCACCATCAACCTGCCAAGCCGCTTGCTGGTCGGTCAGCAGCGACTGAATGGCATCGACACTCAAGCTTTGTTCAAAGCGGTAGTCAGCAATGACATCTTCTTGCTCCAGGCCCAAGGCGTCGCTGCCGGTATAGGCATAGCGCAGCGGTTGTTCCCGGGCTTTATCGGGGTAGTGAGGGCTATTGGAAAGCACCAATTCGTGGTGGTTTGGAAAATGGCGAAAGTAGTAATACAGATAGGCTTTGGTGAGCATGCGCTGGAAAAAGTCAAAATCACTTTCTCCGGCCTGCAGCCAGTCTTGGCTGCGGTTCACCGCCAAATCCTGTACCCGCTGCGTGTCTACCGGGCGAATGTGGTGGCGGTTTAAGATGGCCTCAATGGCCTGCACCACGGTCAAACCTTTATGAACCTGGTAATGATTCGCCAGGGTTAGCCGCCACAAGCTGGGTTTAATGGTGGCGTGATAAACCCCGGGAGCGCCCATGGCAAAGCGGGTGATGATGCCGTTAAACCAGCGAAAGCCATCGCTGTTACCGCCATCGAGCGCCTGCTGAAAACGGGCGCTTGATTCTTCAAGCCCGGTTTGCTCCGGCGTATCGTCCTGGCGCAGCTGCGCCAGGGTCACCGCAAAGGTAATGGGCCGGCCGATAACCTGATTAAAATCGAGGTGCAGCAAGGTTGGCCTTGGCACTGGCGGCGAGCCATTTTGGGTGTTGGCATGCAGCTCCAGCTGAAACTCAAAGGGCTCAGAGATGCTTTCTTGGCCTTGAATGCTGACCAGACGAAAGGTTTCGTCGCCGACCTTTTTGCCGTTAGCCAGGGTGATGGCCAGGTGCAGAAACTGCGCCGGGCTGGGGTGGTCAATTAAGGCTATGTCGCTGCTATTGAGTGGCTGGTTCATGGATTAACCTCCCCTTGTTCAAAGGCCGCTACCAAAAACCGACATTGCGGGGCCTGGTTGTTGCCCCTTAGCCAAGCGGTTTGGCCAAGGCGCAGCCCCCAATAGCCTTGCTGATGCTGGCTCTGGCGGCGGCGCTTGCCGTAATAGCGGCCACCGGGGCGCTGGCTGGCCCGGTGCTGCGGCAAACGCAGCGGTATAGGAAAGGCTTGCCAGGGGCGGGCGGTTAACATGGGCATGGGCCGGGTTTCGGCTGCCAACTGCAATTGCACCCAGGCATCGTGACGGCGGTTAAGCAAAAAGCGCAGCAGTGCCACCAATGGCAGATAACCGGAGCCGGTGTGCATGTCTTGGCGTGGTAGCAGCCGGCAATAGTGTGGGTAGCCAATCGCTGCAACCGCCAGTGCCACCCGGGCTGCTGGCATCCACGCCTTGTGGCCCAGGCGGCAGCTTTGGCCGAGGCTGCCGTTGGCTTGGCCAAGCCGGGTAAGTTGCTGGGCCTGGCGGCTACGCCAGGCCCCTGATAACGGCTGCAAGGAAACGTCCGCGCCCAAGTAGCGGCCCAAAATGCGGGTTAATACCGGCTCGCTGTAGCGCGGGTTAGCCAGTAAACCGGCCAGGCCCAACAGGCTACGCTGGCTTAGGGGTAAACGCTGGTCAGCCTGGGTGTTGGTTAGTCCCATTAAGGCCGAGAGCATCATGGCAACCGGCGTGGCTTCGGGGGGCAACACATTAAGGCCCAATCGCGGCGCACTTTTAATGCGATAGCGCAGCACATTGAGGCGATGATTAAAGAGATCAAAAAACTGGATCAGCGCTTGATTGCCTTGGCGGGCCTGGTCAAGCAGTTGTTCAAACATGGCCTCGGGAATAGGGCCGTTGTAACCGGCCAGCACCAGGTTGGTGGTTTCCAGTTGCATCGGGTCACAGCTTGGGTCCTTGCCGGGCTGCAATTGCCTGACTTCATGGCCGGGAAAGGCCATTTCCATCGCGGCTTTAAAGCGCACCACTTGGTCCAGCTGGTTGGGGTCAAGCTGCTTGTCTTGCAGCAGCAGCCGTACCAGCTGGTAGAAGTTAAAGCGCTCCGGATGCAGGGCCACCCGATCGCTTAAAGGACGATCTGTGAACCAACCATAGGTGGCCATGTTTTTAGCTTCCCTTTCGTGTCGTGGGTTTCCAGGCTTAATTCGGTCAGGGTATTGACGCTGGCGTAGAGCGCGAAAAATCGCCGTAACACCTCAGCAAAAAGCACCGGGCTGGCGCCTTCAAAATGCTTTCTGTCGATGGTGAGGGTGATGTGCAGCCCTTCCATCAGTACCCGCCGCCCTTCTTGCGTAATAGGCCGCACTATGGGGGCGATTTGCAGCCGGGTAATGGCATCAATTTGCTTGGTGCCCATTAAGCTGGCGTGGCCCAAATGCAGCCGAAGCATGCTTTTAAGGGCGCTGGGGCCGTACTGGTCGTTACTTAATGACAGGTGGTTAAGCAATAACTGCGAAACAAGCGCCCAAGGCTGGCTGCCCAGCAGCACCGGCGGCTGATGTGGGGTTGGCTTACTGGCCACGTGAATGTATTTCACCGGGCCCGGGCCTTCTAAAAACAGCCGGTCGCCCACCCGCAAGTGCTCTGCCAGGCGCCGGTTGGTGCATAGTGCCCGGCCGGTTAAGGTTTCGTTGTTGGGCTTTTGGGCGCTAAAGGCCATGTCGATAAAAGACACATAAAGCTCGGTGCCCGGCACCCGCCGCAATGGGCTATCAACCCGGCGGGTGGTGTAGAAATAGTCGTGCTCTTCTAAATCGCCCATACCGTCGATAGAAAAATAGGGCACCACTGGCCGCGGCGGCTCGTTGGGCCGGGTGGCCTGCAGCGACAACAGCTTGTAAACCTCTAAAAAGCGGTGGTTGGCATGGTCGCCGCTGAGTCGGTATTCAAAATGCGCTTGGTCCAGTGACACCGGCTCTAGGCGCTGCGGGAACAGATTGACCATGGGTACACAATTAAGCCGCAGCAGGTCGGGGTCAGGGCTGAGCTTTTTATCAATGCCCCCCTGCAATAGCAGCAGCAGTTCGAATTCGTCATGGGGGCCTTCCAGGCACAGCTGGTCGATGTCAAAAAACAGAAATTTCTCGGGAAAGGCGAAATACTCCTGCACCAAGCGATAACCCGGGTGCGTCACCATGTCGGTAGCCAGCGCCGCTTCGTCGTCGTCAAACCCCAGCCAGCGCAGGGTGTTTGGCCCTTGCCGGCAAAGGGCTTCACCGCCGGCAGGTACCGTGGCAATACCGGTCAGTTGCAGTGCCAGTAGGTCGTAAAATCCCCAGCAGTGGTTATGTTCGCTATTGATACAAAAGCGCAGGCGGGTGATCCCAAGCGACCCCAAGGCATTAAGGCCGGTGGCTTTCAAACGAATGCTGATAACCGCATTAACCGAGCGGTCGTCACTGAGCTGCTCGTAGGCGGTTGGGGAAACCTGTTTTATATCAATGATTTCTACTGGAACCAGCGGCGTGTCGTAACAGCTGCTCATGCGGCAACGCACATCGCGGCCCTGTTGATCTTTGGTTTGGGCATAGCATTCACGGCCACGGCTTAACTGGTTGCCGCTTTTCGGATCCAAACCGCCGCCCACCGTTAGCTGGCTGATGGCCAAGCTGGGAATGGGCGCTTCTAAATGCGGGTAAAGCTGGGCCATTAAGGCATTGGGCAATAGCGCCGCATCTTGGTCGAGCTGATGGCGTAGCCGCCCGGTTAAGTAAGCAAAAGATTGCAGCAGTAGCTCTACCTGCGGGTCGGCAGAGCGGCCTTTGCTGAGCGCCAGCGCTTTGGCGGCAGCAGGGAAATCACGACCAAAATCAGCAGCCTGTGAGCGCAGTTGGCTCAGCTCTGCTTCAAAGTAATCGTGAAAAACAGTACCGCTTTCCATGCTGGTTACCCCTTGCTGTTAAGGCTTCAAACTGTCGAAGAACAACCTTTCAGGTGTTTGCTGTGTCACTAACCGGGCGCTAATTTGCACCCGAAAAGGACTCAGTGGCCGCCCGGTGGGCTGCAATTGCACCTCAAGCTCGGTGAGCCTGGGTTCGTAATGTTCAATCAGGCGGATAAGCCGCTCGGCATAGAAGGCCACTTGCTGCTGGCTGTTCATCGACACCGGTTCTGGCATAGCCACATCCACCAGGTATTGGCCTTTGCTGACCGCCAGCCATTCACGGCTGCTGACGAGCCAGTTAAGCTGGCGTAACACTTGCTCTTTTTCGGTCAGGCTCTGGCGGCCCAGGGCTTGTTCCTGGGCTGCCAGTAACCTGTCCAGCAAAAACGCCATGGCCAGGCCTAATCGGTGAACTTGCTGATGGGTCTGTTGCGAGCCAAGCTCCAGCCCGCCGGGATCACGCCGCCTGGTGTGGTGTCGGCCTTTTGGACCGTGTATTTCCACAACACTTCGGTGAAGCTGAGCTTGAACTGCTCAGTGGGCATGTCGTCGGGGTTGGTCTGGAACTGGATCTCGCTGATCATCGCCAGCCTTAGCTGCATCGAGATGATGTTGACCATGTTGTCGCCGGAGTTACGCAGCACAAACAACGACGTGGGTTTGGCTTTGTCGGTATCCATGGGTTTGGCCCGCAGGCAAAGGTCATAGAGCTTGACCGACGACTGGTCCACGTATTTGACGCAGGTGAACTCGGTGATGATGGGCCGCCCCGAGGTGCGGGCGGAGTTGGAGACATCGGTGGTCATCTGCTGTTTCATGCCCTGGTGAATGGACACCAGCTCAATACAGTGCTCGGGGTCAAAACCAAAGCCACTGAGGCCTTCATCAAGGGCGGTTGAGCCCCACGGGTCCTTGCCGATAAGCGAGCCACCCGTGGCCCAGCTGTTGGTGCCGACGATACTGGTGTCGCCGGGCTGCAGTAATACAAGATCCATTTTCAATATCCTTCACTGTGATCAGGCTGGTAACTCGGCTACCAGGCGGATGGACGTTGTCAGTTCCTCTAGCTGGAAGTGCGGCCGCAGGAATAACGTGGCTTTGTAAACGCCGGGCCGGCCAGGCACGTCGGTGACGGTGACCGAGGCGGCGCTGAGGGGGTAGGCGGCTTTCATCACTTGCGCGGCGTTTTCGTCCAGCAGCACGTACTGAGAGATCCAGGTATTGAGGTAGGACTCGACATTGCCGCGGGTCATAAAGGCACCGACCTTTTCGCGCATGATCACCTTGATGTAATGGGCAAAGCGCGAGGCCGCCATGATGTACGGCAACATGGCTGAAATTTGGGCATTGCTGTTGGCAAGGTCTGATAGGTACTTCTTAGGCAGGTTGGTGGTTTGGCCACCAAAGAAGGCTGCCTGGCTGGTGCCTTTGCAGTGGCAGATGGCCATAAAGCCCAAATCGTTAAGCTCCTTTTCCCGCCGGTCGGTAATCGCAACTTGGGTGGGGCAGACCATTTGCACGTCGCCTTCGTCAGAGTCGTAACTGAAAACCGGCAGGCCGCCCACCAAGCCACCCCCTTCCACACCGCGGATAGCTGCGGTCCAGCCGTAAATGGCAAAGGCGTTGGTGATACGTTCGGCCAATACAAAAGCCGGGTTGCCCCATAAAAACAGGCTGGCATCGGGCACCAGTTGGGTGGCTTTTTTACCGTTGACTTCAGCGTCGCTGAGCTTTTCTTTACCGACAATCTCACGGTAGTTAAGGCCATCGCACGGCTGGGTGTCTGGCCCATAGGGCAGCCGCAGCAAAACCCTTGGCAGCGTTAAGGTGACATAGCGTGAGTCTTCGCTTTTACGAAATTCGCTCCAACTGGCCAGCTCAACGCTTTCAAAGATCTTTTGCAGATCGCGCGGTTTAGCCAGGCTTTCAAAGCTTTCCAGGTCGAACAGCTTGGCATAGGCGGCGGCAATAAATGGGGCGTGGCTGGCGGCTGCCACTTCTGCCAGTTTGCCCAGTAGTGTCATGTCATTGGGGTGACGGCCAAATTCGTAAGCACCAATCAACACGCTATACGGCATACCGCCATAGATGCCGTAGCCGTCTTCGTAGATCATTTTAAAGAGGCCGCTTTGGTCAAACTCCACCGCTTTGGTGAGGTCGGCCAGCAGATCTTTGGCTGAGGCATTGAGTATTTTCAGCTTCAGCATGGCGCCGGTTTCGGTGCGAGACACCAAATAAGACAGGCCGCGCCAGGTGGATTCGAGCTTTTGAAAATCGTCATCATGCATGATGACATCTAGCTGCAATCCTAAAAGCCGGTCTATTTCGGCGACCTGGTCGTCAATCCGGGCGGCAGCGCCCTTGAGCTTGTCTTGCTCGCTGGCAACGAAGTCTTTGCTGCTAATGGTTTGAGCAAGGGGCGAAACCACGTCTTTGCTAAATTGCCCAAGCAACACTTTCATGGTGTCAGCGGCGCTGTCTTCCAGGCCCAATTGCGCAAACAGTTCTTTAAGCGAGTCGCTTAACTCCACCGCTTTGTAGGCACTGGCCCAGCGCTCGGCGAGTGGCAGCGGCTTTTGCGGGTCGTCTTCGGCTGGCGTGACATCTTTAAATTGGTCCAATAAGGCTTGGCGGGCGTCGCTACAGCTGGTGTCGTCACCTTCATCAAAGCCGCACACGGTGTCGAGATAGCGGGCAAGGGTGCCAGAGATCTCGGCTTTTGATTGCAAAAAGCGAATATTGCCCCGGCCACTGTAGAGCGTTGCCATGGGCGCTACCTGACGGATGATGGCCACAGGGTCAAAGTCATCCATTTTTTTAAACACCAGTGGCGGCACACCCAGGGTAGCTTTTGGATCGTCCGCCATGGCGTTTGGCAGCGAACCTACCGCCACTTCTGGGGCGATGGTGGCCATGATGCTGTTAAAGCTGTCACGGTCAATTTCGTTGAATTTGCGCTCTTTGATTGGCGGCAACTGTGACATTTGGGCATCGCTGCCCAACTGCGCCATGATGCCCACCACAAAAGGCAGTTCCTTTTTCTCAAGCGCGCCACCGGTTTCAACGTCATAGGTGATGCGCACGCGCGGTGGACGAACCCGCGTCAGCCTGTCCTGTATGCTTCCCAACATAGCGGTATTGGTATTCCTTCAGCGTGAAAATCCATACCGGCCTGCCTTGGCACTGTTTGTACCCGTCAGGCCGAACCTGATTACCGTGTTCCTGTCAGACGCCGGGCAACCAAGCTCACGGCGCGCTGTGGTGAACCTGTATCAACTGTTGTGCCAGTTTTTAACCATTTGAAATTCAATGTTTTTATGGTTTTTTGTTGGCAGCGGCTAGGATTTTATTTACCTACTGTTTCAGGGGAACAAACGGGATAACGCAGATGATTCAGCGAGTTACATGTGAGGGTAAAAATAACCTCATCGTGGGTACTTTTTGACGAATTGAGGGTCGAAGCTTTGAGTATTAATTTATTGTTTTTGACGGCGGCTCTATGCCGATATGGAGTTCCATTTTATGGAAAAGCAAAGAAGGGATACCTTGTCTTCGGCAACGAATAAGCAGGGTAAAATTATCTCAACCAGTGACGAGAGAAGAGTAAGGGTAAAGCCTAAACACCTGTTGGTTGAACGTACCTTGGTGCCAAAACCTGGATTGGAGGTGATGCAACTGAGGAATAAATTCAGCGGCGATAAATTTGAAGTGCACTCTCACAATTTTGGTGATTTCCATCAGGTACCGACAAATAAAGCGAGAAATAGAGGAGACCAGCAACCGTTATCCCCCAGAACTCAGCAGTCTCTCAATGCAAAATGGAAGCATCACCAAGATGAATGAGCGGGTGTGAAAACACCTTCAAATAATAGATTTGGCCTAGTTACCTTATTAATACGGTTAAGGCGTTAGGCCTTTCGCCAAATCCGCTTGCCTGCTACATCCTTAAATTGCAGTTTGCCTTGCTCGGCGAGTGTCTCCAGGGCTTGTTCGGTTAAATGAATTGGCGCCTCTTGGCCCGCCCAGTTTACCCACCACTGGTGCACCCCTTCTACGGTATCGGCGGCCTGAGGCCTGATGGCTAAATACGCTAAAATGGCGGCGCTAATGTGCTCTATGCGGTCTGAATCGTTCATTGGTCCTCTTGACTGCGCGTAACTGCAGCTACCTGTCAGATTGCACAGGGGCAGTGTCTGGGGCAAGCGTTAACAAAAAGTGGTTTAGGGTCAACGCAGGTCAGGTTAAAGCGCTTATTTCAAGGGGATAAAGTGTCTTCCTGGGTTCTTAGGCCATATTTACGCACCAATTTTCCAAAGGCGCTGCGGTCTTGGCCAGCCAGCCTGGCGGCTTGGCTGATATTGCCGCCGGTTTGGTTCAGCAATTTAGCCACGTAGTTGCGCTCAAAGGCGGCCACGGCTTGTGCCTTCGCGGCTTTAAAGTCGGCTGGCTCATTGGTTGCTGTGGCGTTATCAGCCAGCAAATGGCGGCTTTCTTCACAGTGCATTTCGTTTGTTTCACACAGTAAAAACTCACGCAATAACAGGCTATGGAGTTCTCGAACGTTACCAGGCCAGTGGTATTGGCGGATAAAGGCAAGGGCGGTGCTGTGCAGGTGGCGATGTGGTTCTTGATATTGCACTTGCAAGCGTTTGACATAATGTTGGGCCAGCTCGATGGCATCATTACCGCGCTGACGAAGTGGCGGCATGTTGAGATTCAACACGTTAAGGCGATAGAGCAAGTCTTGCCGGAACACGCCTTTTTGCACCAAGCGGGATAAGTCTGCATTGGAGGCGACTAGGATCCTCAGTTCTGCTTGTTGCTGGCCTTGGCCGCCCACTCGCCGATATGTTTTTTCCTGCAAAAAACGCAGTAACGCCGCCTGCGCTTTGGGGCTGAGGGTATCGACTTCGTCCATAAACAAGGTGCCACCTTGTGCTTCCCCTACCAAGCCTTGGTAAGACTGTTTGGCATCGGTAAACGCGCCTCTTTCATGGCCAAAGAGTTCACTTTCTAACAAGGTGTCAGACAGTGCGCCGCAGTTGACCGGAATAAAGGGCTTTTCACTTTGCTGACCAAGATAATGCAGGGCCCGGGCGGCCAGCTCTTTACCGGTGCCGCTTTCGCCGGTAATAAGCACGGTGGCATCAATGCCTGCTAAGCGGTGAAGGCGTTTAAGGGTGTGCTGAAAGGTCTGTGAAGAACCGACGAGATTACTGTGCAGTTGGGACATATCCTTATCCTTGTTATGTCTGCAGCAACTAAGGCCCAAACTAGGGCAATGTCATCGACAGTAGCGCCAAATTATTAAGGCTTGATGCCATAACCAGGCTGTTATCTCGCAGGTGATGTAAAAGAGCCGTGGGCGTGTGTTCTATCGAATTGTCTTTAGTGTAGTCATCTTTTATTTAGGTTGTCTTCTATTAGTTTTGGTTTTTAACTTATTGAATTTTATATTTTTTATATTGCTATAAATAAGAAGCAGAGCTTTTTTGCTGTTAATAAATACAGGCTTTAACGGTGGGGATATATTGAAAATGTGGTTCTATGCACATTTCTTTAGAAGCATAAAAAAGCGGCCTGGGCCGCTTTTTTAATGGCAGGGATGTGCAGTTAAAGGGTGCCGTATTCAACCGGGTTAATAACGTAGAAAATCCCGAGACCGGCTTCCTTTACCTTATCGATGAGTTTGTCTTTGTTAGCGTCACTCACCACCATGGTGACTTCCACCGGTACATCCGCGAGTTCAAAAAAGTGCGCTGAATGCAGTTTACCCTCACGGCCAAAGCCTTCTTCAGCAACGATAACGGTGGCACCGGAAACGCCCACTTCTTTGGCTTGCGCCAACAGCCAGTCAGCGATCATCTGGCCTTTATGTTTGCGGTCTTGCTCGGTGAAAAAGGTCACTTTGTAGCCTTGCATAACGGCCTCCTAGTGGTTTTTAAAAAGGGAAAAAGTAAAGAGCCCAAGCGTGGTCATCAGCAAAGAACCGAGCACATGCAAACCGATGCTGGCCATACCCCACTGCCATTGGCCGTCGCGCAGCAAGGTCACGGTTTCTGCCGAGAAGGTAGAAAAGGTGGTCAAGCTACCTAAGAAGCCGGTCATGGCAAGTAGGCGCCATTCGGGCTGAACGGTGGTGAAAACGGCAAAGAACGCCATGGCCAAACCCATTAGGTAAGCACCGAGATAATTGGCAACAAGGGTACCCAAGGGCAGGGTAGGGAAAACGCTGTTAAGCGCCAGGCCCAGAGACCATCTCGCCGTCGCGCCGAGGGTAGCGCCGATGGCTATGGCAAGGATTGATTGAAACATGGATTGTCCTAATGTCATTAGGACGGGCACAACTATCCTGTGAACCCGTCCGGGGTTAGCACAGGCATCATCAGCCGAGAACGGCGGTTAAAGGAGGCATGCCATCTCCTGTGAAGGGTAAATTTAACACAAGGTTTTGAGGATGAAAATCGCTTGTTGGCTGTTCGCCATTTGCCCCAACATCAGCCATTGAGTAAACTTTGCGCCCCTTTGATGTGAGTGCACCATGCTGGATAGAACCTTCTCCGTTGCCCCCATGCTGGACTGGACTGATCGGCACTACCGGGTCTTTGCCCGGCTGCTCAGCCGCCATGCCCTGCTTTATACCGAAATGGTGACCACTGGCGCCATTATTCATGGCAAAGGCGACTATCTGGCGTTTAGCGAACAAGAGTATCCGCTGGCGTTGCAACTGGGGGGCTCCAATCCGGCCGATTTGGCCCATTGCGCCAAGCTGGCTGAAAGCCGGGGTTATGACGAGGTGAACCTGAATGTCGGTTGCCCGTCCGACCGGGTACAAAATGGCCGTTTTGGTGCCTGCCTGATGGCGGAGCCGCAGCTGGTGGCTGACTGCGTAAAAGCGATGCAAGATGCGGTGGCTATTCCGGTGACGGTAAAAAGCCGTATTGGTATTGATGATTTCGACAGCTACGATTTTTTGGTCGATTTTGTCGACAAGGTCAGTCGCGCCGGCTGCAACACTTTTATTGTGCATGCCCGTAAAGCCTGGCTAAACGGGTTAAGCCCCAAAGAAAACCGCGAAATACCGCCTTTGGATTACCCGCGGGTTTATCAGCTTAAAAAGGATTTTCCGGCGCTACACATCGGTATTAACGGCGGCATTAAAACCCTGGATGAAATGAAAGGGCACCTTGCACAGATTGATTCGGTGATGGTGGGGCGCGAAGCCTATCAAAACCCCTATTTGCTAGCCGAGGTGGATAGTGCGCTTTATGGCAGCACCGAGGAAATACCCAGCCGCCGCGCTGTGGCTGAAGCCATGTTCCCTTATATAGAAGCCGAGCTTAGCAAGGGGGCCCGCCTGAACCATATCAGCCGGCATATGTTGGGGTTGTTTAACGGCCAAACCGGCGGCCGCCGCTGGCGCCGCTATTTGTCGGAAAATGCCCACAAGAATGGCGCTGGCTTGGAAGTATTTGAAGCGGCACTAGCATTAACCGAATACCACGTTGACTAAGTGGTGAATTTCGCCAATTAAGGTGGCGTATTTCATCACTCCATTGCTTTTTAACAAGGCCATCATTGCGATGGCCTTTTTTATTTCTTTATTAATCAATTAGATAAAAATTTATCACGGATTGGCACGGCCCTTGTAATAGCTCCTGTGTACTTGATAACCCACACATGGAGTAGGCCATGAAAACCCTGAAAATCGCAGTGTTGGCCGGTGTTGTTATGTTGTCTGCACCTGCATTCGCCCAAGAAGAAGATATCACCACCACCTTGAGTAACCTGGTGATTGAACAGAGCAGTAAAGCGCTCGATAGCATCCAAACCAAACTGGGCGATGAGCTAAGCAAAAAATTTGATGAAGCGGTGTCGGCGTTAATGCCAACAGACCAACCGCAAGCCGAGCCTGAAAAACAGGCACAAGATGTATCGCCGTCTACGGATAAGGACGACAAATAATGTTGAGTTTGAGTGCCCTGTTGGTTGTTTGGATGGTGCCGCCCGCGGTTGTGGTTTTAGGCGGTGCCCTGGTGACCTTGGTTGGAGTCAAAAATGCGTAACCGTTGGTTTAGAGATAAAAGCAATAAGTTGCTGTTTGGTGTTTGTGCCGGTTTGGCACCAGTTATCGGCGTTGACCGTGGCTGGGTAAGACTGGCGGCCTTTATTGCCTTGTTGATCTCGCCCGTTACCACTTTGGTGTTGTACTTCGTTGCCGTTTGGCTGATGCCAGTGAAACCTTACCTGGAGGGACAATGGGAAAGAAATCACTGATCTTATTGTTGCTGGTGGCTGCCTGGTTGTACTTTGCCTTTGGCAGCCACTGGCATCACAGTTTCATTACCTTCAATGGTGATGATTGGCAGTGGCATTCGGCCAACCCCTTAGCGGGTGTAGCCGTGGCAGGCCTGGCGCTACTGGTGGCATTGTTGGCGGTAGGTGGCACCCTGGTTGGGGTTGTTGTGCTATTGGCCTTTATTGCCCTGAGTGTCTTTTTCGGGCTGGCCTTTGTTGCTATCCCGCTGTGGGTGCCTATTGTGGTGATTTGGCTACTGGTTAGGCCTACCCGGCGCCCTAGCGCCGGCTGAAGAAGGCTTTAATGGCGGCTTTGCATTCATCACCTTGTAGCAGTTTTACAAACTGCTCTGCCTCGTCGAATATGGCTTTTTCAGCCTTGGCTTGGTGTGGCTGGCGGATAAGCGCCTTGGTTGCCATCATGGCGCCCGACGGCAAGGTGGCCAGTTGTTTGGCAATAGCCAAGCCGGTTTCAACAACCTGGCCGTCCACCACTTGGTTAATCAGCCCATATTGCAAGGCTTCGGCGGCGCTAAAGGGTTTGCCGGTTAGCAGCCACTCGTTGGCTTTGGCCTGGCCAACGCGCTCTGCCAGCAATAGCGATGAACCTGCTTCAGCGCACAGCCCAAGCGCGACAAAGGGCAACTGAAAGCGGCTTTGGCTGTCAGCGACCACTAAGTCGCAATGCAGCAGTACCGTGGTGCCCACCCCTACCGCCGGGCCAGCAACGGCCGCCAGCAGCGGCTTTTTAAAGCGCACCAGGGTGGTGAGAAAACGCAGAATAGGGCTGTCTTGGCTCAGCTCTTTTAAGGTCAGAAAATCTTCCAGATCGTTACCGGCGCAAAACACCTCGTTACTGCCGGCAAGCAGCAACACCTTTACCTCGTTTTGCGCTGAGGCGGCATTTAAGGCGGCTGTTAGGCCGTCGTACATCGCCTGGGTTAAGGCATTTTTCTTGTCGACGCGGTTGAGGCTAACAACCATGACGCCGTCCTTGACTGTTGTGGTAACCAAATCCGTCATTGTTAAGTCCTGTATTGAGTGAGGCCCCATCACGTTAGACTGGTACAACCAGTAAAGCAAGCTTGGCAAGCGGCCAAAAAAAAGCCCACTGCTGTGGGCCGTTATTTTAGTAAAAAGCGTAGCTGAGTTTGCCCCTAGCCGAGACTAACTTGCCAAGCGCCTTTTTGTTGATGCGTGTAAGTGCCCCCATTTGCTTGGCCGTTGTTGGGCCAATGGCGGTGTGGGCAATAACGGTGTTTTTACCCACGTTTACCATTAACTTGGCCGCTTTTTCGACGGTATCTTTGTAGGCGTATTTACTGTCGACCATGCCTTGTTTGAGAGGCAGCTGCTTAGCCAGCCACTGCCCCCAATAGAACTCCAAAAACGGCGGTGCGTTATGGGGTTTTTGGTAAGCCACTTTCTTGGTGAAATACACCAATGACCGGTAAGGGTCGTCGGTGAGATATTTCAACCCCAAGTGCTGCGGCAGCGCTTGCGGGGAAAGGGTGTTACCGGCGCCATTTTGCAGCCACACCAGGTGGCGTTTTTGCATTTGCTGCCAGAAGGCGCTCATGCTTGGCAACTGGCGAAAGTCATCGGTGATATGCACGAAGACCTTGGTGTCGCTGCCGGCAAGTTCGGCAAAGCTGGCATAGGTATGATGACCATCGGTGAGGTAAAGCTGGCCGTTAGGCGCTATTACCGCCGTTTTCATATCGTGCGGGTGGCTGCCAACCGGCGCTTTGCAGCGAAAACTGCTTAAGTCGTGCAGGGACGAATCGCTGTTGTAGGTGGCTACCCCTTGTTGCCCGGCATCTTCACAGAACACATCAAAGCGCTTATGGGCGTCGAGCTTGTAGCGGTTTACCTTGTAGGCGACTTCTTTGTAACCCAGGCTCGGTTGTGTGGGGTGCAGGGCGGCGATGGCAACTGCCACATTGGCGCCTGCGGCCCATGCTGGTGCCGGTGCTGACCAGCTAGCAAAGCTGGCCAGCAAAGCGGCGGCGGTAGTGAGCGTCAGTACTGAGCGCATCATCTTTGGGGCTCCTTAAAAGACGTATTGCAGACGAGCCACCACGGCTTTGGAATCATTTTTAACAGCGTAACCATCAATATCGGCAGAAGTATCGATGTTGCTGACGCGGTAAGTGATGTAGTTCAGGGAAGTACGAATGCTCTCGTTCACAAAGTAGTTCACGCCAACGGTAAATTCGTTGGTGGTGTGTTTGGCGCCGCGCACCGCGGCTTCCACGCCGTCAACGTTGTTATCGATGTTTTTCTTGGTCGCGGCTTCGTTGGCATTAATGTCAATGGACTCGTAGCGAGCAAAAACTTCGTAACTGTTGAAGTTGGTTGGTTTTTTCCAGCGACCTTTGGCCACGTCGTATTTACGGCTAGCACCAAACAGGTATGAAATTTGGCCGTAGTAACCGTCGATATCTGAGCTGGCGTAGTCTTCGTCGTTATAGCCGTGGGTTTTGCGTTTGAAATACTCACTTTGCAGGCGCAAACCTTTTAGCTGGTAACCGGCTTCCAGCACATATTCGTTGTCGCTGGTGGTGTTGTCGATATCGGCAAAGCGCATTTTGTCATCAGCATCGGAGCGAATACCAAAGCGGGACTGCAACTTGGTTTCGTTATCGCTGGGGTTGGCATCGTGGTAGTCGACGCCCAAATGCAGAATTTGGTCAGGCTCTAAAATCGGTGCGTAGGTGGCACGCAAGGTGTAGCCGTAGATGTCGTTATTACCGTCATCTGGCTTATCGCCGTTGGTGGCAATCTGTGCGCTCAGGCTGTAGTTGTCGCCGGCGTGCATGGCGCGAATGCCAAAGTTGGTATCGTCACTGCCGGCCAGAAAATCGTACATGGCCGGGCGTTCCATACCGGTTATCCAAGACGAGCTGGTAGCGCCTTCAAGGCCATAATAAACGCGGTATTTACCAACGGTGATATTGGCAAAATCAAAACCGTTGTATTGCAGCCATACCCAGTCAACGTCGGTGCCGTCTTCGTTGCCATCAAAATTAAGACGCAGGCCGTAATTCCAGTCGCTAAAGGCGGTGCCTTCAAATTTCAGTTGGCCACGGCGTACAAAGGCGTCGGTGGTGCTGGCAAAGGGCTTGTTTTCGCTGGCGGCAGCCAGACCATCAAAACGGGTAGCGTCGAGCTGAATTTTACCGGAAAACTTAAAGGCGAAGGCGTCGTCAGCAGTGTGTAATTCCAGGCCGCCATTGTCGGTATTAACCACTAAGTCTGGGCCGTTGGTGGTAACGGTACCGGCCAGGGCACAAAAGGAAGACAGCGCGAGAAGAGTGGATACACACAATACAGAAGGTTTAGTCAGTAATTTCATGGTTAGACTTATCTCTATGATCTGCTTTGAGTTTGTAGGGTGAAAACGACGCGAACCCTAAAGACTCAATGTGACAAGCACATGACCGGTGAAAAATTTAATAAGTGCTGTTTTCGCGGTTTATGGCTTCAGCGCCCTAACCGCGATAGATGACGTAAGCCGTTTTAAAATGAGAAAATAATGCGATTGCGCACCGCTGTGCATCTTTGCTTACATTGAAAGTGGTCGTACCTGTGCGGGCGTCATGTTATGGTTTGGGCCACTATTTGGCAGCTGCATTGGCACCGGTTGTTATCACTGCAAGGTACTTATAAAAAGGAAGGAGTAACGGATATGTCGAGAGGAAAAGTCATTACCTTGAGCCTGGTTGGGCTGGTGCTGGCTGGCTATCTGCTTGGCGTGTATTGGTCAATTGAGCCGGACCGTTTCGATGTTAAAGCGGCAACGGAACAAGCCATGAAGGAAGACAACCTGCCTGATGTTACCGGTACCACTACCACCACTGCCGTGATTAAAATCGCCAGCACCTTGCTGGATAAGCCCGGCGGCTTTTTGTCTAATGACATTACCCCGCCGTCGGTGTTCCTCGACAATATGCCCGCCTGGGAGTTTGGTAACTTGGAGCTGTTGCGTGACACCACGTTGGTGATGCGTAACGAGCTGTCCCGCTCACAATCGCAGTCGCAGGAAGATCCCGACCTCAAAGAAGCGCAGCCACTTTTTAACGTTGACCGCCGTTCTTGGATAGCACCACGTGCGGAAGGTGAGTATCGCCGTGGCATTAACCATTTAAAATCGTACCGGGCGCGGTTAAGTCAAACCGGTCCTAATAAAGCCGAGTTTTATGCAAGAGCTGATAACCTGCGTGAGCTTTTGCGCTTGGTTGAAAAACGCCTGGGCAGTTATAGCCAGCGTTTGGCCGCTTCAGTGGGCCGCGAAAGTTTAGACGTGCCGGAAGACAAAGAAACCGCCGCCGATAAAGTCACCACCTCTTGGTGGAAGCTTGATGACGTTTTTTATGAAGCTCGGGGTTACAGCTGGGGCTTGCTGCATATTCTGAAAGCGGCCGAAGTGGATTTCGGCCCCATCCTTGAAAACAAGCACGCGCTGGTGAGCCTGCGCCAAGTGATCAGGGAATTGGAATCGACGCAGCAAACGGTGTGGAGCCCCATTATTTTAAATGGCTCGGGTTTTGGTTTTATGGCCAACCACTCGTTGGTGATGGCCAACTACGTTAGCCGTGCCAATGCCGCCGTGGTTGATTTAGAAGCGCTGCTTGACCGCGGATAAAGGATAAACAAAGAAAACCAGGCCGCCGCTGTGCGGCCTTTTTTTATTCTTGCTATTTATGTATCCCGCTTATCTCGCCGCCTAATTAGGTAAGGCTGTTATCTATTTTTGAGCAAGGGTGTCTGGCATTGCCATCTGCTGGTAATATCGCCTGTTTTTTGCCCATGTAACAAAGGGTTGCTTGTAGCAATTTGACGCTGCGGATACTCTTTGTGCCACTAATCCACGGAGTAAGATGGACATGAAAAAAACGTTGTTGCTTGCAAGCCTGGCAAGTGCAGTGGTGGTATTGCCTGCCCACGCTGACTTTCTCGGTATTTATGCCGGTGCTGGCTACTGGAAAAACGATATGTCGGGCGACCTGCTTGGCACCTCAACTTCCGCCGATAATGAATTGGGTTTAGACAGCGCCGACCTGGTGCAGTGGTATGTGAACTTTGAGCATCCCATTCCGCTTATTCCCAATGTCCGCATTGCCTACAGCGATATTGACCAGGCCGGTTCTGGCACCCTTGATAGCGGCATTACTTACGATGGCAACACTTACTCCGGTCAGGTGGATTCTCACCTGGCACTGAAAATGACTGACGTCACCTTGTATTACGAACTGTGGGATACCGGCGCGGATTTTGACGTGGGTGTCACTGGCCGTAAGTTTGACGGTTACATGCAGTTAAGTGACCCGGGTGGTAGCAATCAAGCCAGCTCCAGCGTCAACGACTGGGTGCCTATGGCTTATGGCAATCTGCGCATTGACCTGCCATTTACCGGCCTTTATGCCCAGGTACAGGGTAACGGCATTGCCTACAGCGGCAACCATATCTACGATTACAGCGCACTTATCGGTTATACCCTTGATATTCCAGGGCCTTTCGATGTGGGTGTTGAGGCGGGTTATCGCCGTCTGGAGCTGAAACTGAGCGATATCGGTGACTTTAATACTGACCTTGATATCTCGGGCCCCTTTGTTAACGTGACCATGCATTTCTAAGTGCTAATGACCTGAAAAAGGCCTGCAACAGCAGGCCTTTTTACTGCCTGTAGCTGAATAGAATAGCGGTTTTTAATGGCCTGACTGTCGATAACCTACCTGGCCTACTACCCTTGGAGACAGTGTTGACAAGGGATGAAACCGATGAAAAAACTGCTGTTTGCTGCCACCATCGCCACAGGTATCAGTTTGCCTGCCGTTGCTGACGGTTTAGGTATTTATGCTGGTATCGGTCAATGGAATAACGATTTTTCGGGTAACGTGTTATCGGAAGATGTGGGTGTTAAGGACGAAATGGGCCTAAAGCACGCCGACCTTACCCAATGGTTTATTAATTTCGAACATCCTATTCCGGTTATTCCCAATATTCGTCTTGCCTATAGCAATATTTCAGAAAGCGGCACTGGCCGCCTGGATGAAAACGTGGAGTTTGACGACACCACTTATCCCATCGGCTCTGAGATCAACAGCGACTTAAAACTGAAAATGACCGATGTCACCTTCTATTACGAGCTTTGGGATACCGGTGGTGATTTAGATGTAGGCATCACCGGTCGTAAGCTTGACGGCCACCTGAAATTAAATAACGACCTGATTGGCAGTGCTGAGGAACCTGTTGATGAATGGGTTCCGATGTTGTACCTCAATGGCCGTGTTAATTTGCCGCTTACCGGGCTTTACGTTGGTGCCTTGGGTAATGGCATTGCCTACAGCGGCAACCGCCTCACCGATTACCGGGCCTTTGTTGGTTATGACTTTGATATTCCAGGGCCGGTTGATGTGGGTGTGCAGTTGGGCTACCGGGCGGTTGACCTGAAACTTGAAGACATTGGTGACTTTGATGCCAACATCAAATTGGACGGCGCTTATGCGTCGTTGACCATGCATTTCTAAATAAGTGTTCTTGGTAAAAAGGCCTGGCTTTGCCAGGTCTTTTTTTGTTCGACCCGGTCAAAGTTCTGGGTGTATGGTTAAAAAGTGCGCTTACTTGCCTAAGGACTAGGTCTATGAAATGGATGAAAATAGTGCTGTTTGGGCTACTTCTTGTTGGCTGCAGCAGTAACACCACGGTAACGGGTACCTGGAAAATGCCGAACAACCAGGTGAAGGCGAAAAACATTATGGTTTTTGCCTTGAGTCACGAATTACCAGTGCGCCAAGGGGCTGAAGATGCCTTGGTAAAAAAATTAAAAGCGGCGGGCGTTGAAGCGCAAAGCAGTTTGCGCGCTCTCGGTGCGAAAATGGCGCCGGGAAAAACGACCCGTGAAGCACTCATTGCGGCGGTAAAAGCCAAAGGTGCCGACCATGCCTTGGTTGTTGCGCTGCTAAGAACCGATACCCAAACCCGTTATGTGCCAGGGGCAACCAGTTATTCACCCGACCCTTTCCTTTACGGGCCTTTTAGTAATGTTTACCCCGGCCTTTACATGCAAATTTCCGAACCGGGTTATTACAAGCAGTTCCAGCATTTTTATTTAGAAAGTGATTTATACCGCGTGAAAGACGAGCAACTGGTGTGGTCGGCACAAACCGATACCGTCAATCCTGACGTTAACATTGATACGGCGGCGCAGGATTTTTCAGACAAGTTGATAAGCGCGATGAAAGGCGCTGCGCTCTGGTAATAAAAAAGGCCCCAACGGGCCTTTTTTATACAAACTGGCGAGCCGCCCAAAGCGCTAGCCCCACAAAAATACCGAGCTTGTGGTCGTCGAAATAATGGGGGCTGAAGGCTTCAGCATCGAGAATACCAATGGTGTCGCCGCTATCGTTATAAAGCGGAATGCAAAGTTCAGCCTGGACTTTGGGGTCGCAAGTGTAATATTCGCCGCCCTCTTTTAAGTAACCTGCCACATCTTGAATCAAACGGCCTTTACCGGTTAAACCGACGGTGGCGTTATTGGAAATGGTGGCAAATTGCGCGTTTAGCGGAAATTCAGCGCGAGACGGCGCGCCGCGATAGGCGGCCTTGACTAACACCTTGTCGCCGTCGGCGTTGGTTTTAGCCGGATATAAACCTAACCAGTCAACTTGCGTTTGGGCGGTAATATGGGCAACGGCGGCATTTAAGCGCGCCAACAGTGCGTCGTTGTCAGCGTTTTTACCGCCCAGAATGGGGCGCAGATCATAGGGCTCGTCGGCCAGTTGCCCAAACAGTGAACAGGCGCCACCTTCACCCAGCTCTGGCACCTTAAAAACGTAATGGGCCAGCTCGGTTCCGCCAGCCAGGGGCGCCAGTGCATCCAGCGCCTCAGCCGTTTTATTGGCAATGGCTTGGCCTTGTGCTGACAGGGTAAGGCCAGACAGTTCAATGTAGCGCTCAGCGTTCACAGCGCACTCCCTAAGTGAATGATGAATAAGCGGCTTGGCATTCTACGTGGGGCGTACAAAGCCGACAATGCGCGCCTTATTCCGTTATGGCATACAAAAGCCTTTTTTAATCTTTCATTCGGCCATCCGCACTTCTAAGATGGCGCTCATCATTAATGGTATTCAGGCCCTCATGTCTCAAGTATTGACTCAACTGACCCAAGCGGTCAGAGAACAATTAACGGCGTTATCCAGTGACGACCTGCGCTGGTTAAGCGGTTATCTGGCCGGTTTGGCTGACGGTAAAGCCCAGGCTGGCGTAGCGCCGGTTGCCGCTACGGCCGCTAGCCGCCCGTTGCTGGTGCTTTATGGTTCGCAAACCGGTAATGCCGAAGGTATTGCAAAAACCTTTGCTGACGCGGCTAAAGCGGCCGGTTTGAGCGTGACCCTAGCCTCTATGGCCGGTTTTAAAGCCAAAAAGTTGAGTGATGCCCAAGATATCGCCCTGGTAGTGTCTACCCACGGCGACGGCGAGGCGCCTGATGATGCCATTGCCCTGCATGAGCTGTTGGGCTCTAAACGGGCTCCCGATCTTAGCCAAACCCGCTTTTCGGTTTTGGCCCTGGGTGACAGCTCTTATCCGCTGTTTTGCCAAACCGGTAAAGATTTTGACGAACGCTTGGCTGCCGCCGGTAGTGAGCGCCTGTTGGCGCGTAAAGACGCCGATGTCGATTTTCAAGCCACCGCGCAGCAATGGCAGGATGAGCTGCTTACCGCGCTAGCCGATGCTGCCCCGCAAGTACAAAGCGCAGGCACGGCTGCCCAAAGCGCCTCTGGCGCGCAGCCAACCCGCGCCAACCCAATGAGTGCAGAAGTGTTAGCCGTGCACCCGCTGACCATTGATGCCGGCCACGAGGTTTACCACCTGGAGTTAGATGTTCCCGGCCTGGTATACAAAGCCGGCGACGCGCTTGGCATAGTGCCGGTGCAAAGCGATGAGCTGGTACAAGCGGTGCTGGGTGTGACTCGCCTAAACGGCGAAGAAGCGGTAACCGTAGACGGCAAGAAGCAGCGTCTTTTTGCTGCGTTAAAGCACAAAGAGCTGACCACACTGCACCCGAAAACCGTTAGCGAGTTGCAATTGTCTGACGGCGAAGGGCAATTGCCAGAGCGTATTCGTACCCGCAGTGAATCGTTAACGGCGCAGCAATTGGTGGACGCCTTAAAGCCCCTGGCGCCAAGGCTCTATTCCATTGCCTCTTCACAAGCTGAAGTTGAAGATGAAGTGCACCTGACCGTTGCGCTGGTGGCCTTCGAAGCCGACGGCAACAGTCGCTACGGCGTGTCATCCGGTTTGATTTCGCGTCTGGAAGTAGGCGACGAGGTCAAGGTTTATGTGCAGCCGAATAACCGCTTCCGCCTGCCTGAGGCCGATAAGCCGGTGATCATGATTGGCCCTGGCACCGGTGTGGCGCCGTTTCGTGCCTTTATGCAAGAGCGCGAGGCGGCCGAGGCCAGTGGTGGCAACTGGCTGTTCTTTGGCAGCCGTCACCTTCGCAACGACTTCTTGTACCAAACCGAGTGGCAGCGCTGGCTTGGCGAAGGGGTTTTGAACAAGTTAAGCCTGGCCTTTAGCCGCGACCAGAGCGAAAAAATTTACGTTCAGCACCGCCTGAAAGAGCAAGGCAGCGAGGTTTGGCAGTGGCTGAATGACGGCGCCTATCTCTATGTGTGTGGCGACGCCGAACGTATGGCCAAAGACGTTCACCAAGCACTGGTTGATGTCATTGCCAGCCACGGTAATACCGATGGCGAAACCTATTTGAATGACTTGCGTGCCCAAGGCCGCTACTTGAGGGATGTGTACTGATGGCTTCTCCCAACGAACGTATTAAGAACGAAAGCCGCCACCTGCGTGGTACCCTCGAAGAAAGCTTGCATGACGGCTTTACCGGCGCCCTGCGTGAAGACGACACCCAGTTGTCTAAATTCCATGGCTTTTACCAGCAGGATGACCGCGACACCCGTAACGAGCGGGCTAAGCGCAAGTTAGAGCCGCTTTACAGCTTTATGTTGCGGGCACGGGTGCCCGGTGGCGTTATTACCCCACAGCAGTGGTTAACCGTTGACAAGTTGGGCCGTGAGCTCAGCGGTGGCAGCGTGCGTTTAACCACCCGCCAAACCTTTCAGTACCACGGTATTTTAAAAGAAAGCCTTAAGCCGCTGATCCAAGGGCTGCACAGCGCACTTTTGGATTCCATTGCCGCTTGTGGTGACGTCAACCGTAACGTGCTTTGCAACACCAACCCGGTGGATTCAAGCCTGCACCAGCAGGTTTTCCAGCAGACGGTGGCGCTTTCTGAGCACCTGCTGCCTAACACTCATGCCTACCATGAAATTTGGTTGGATGAAGAAAAGGTGGCCGATTCCAGTGAGCCAATGTACGGCGACACCTATCTGCCCCGTAAATTTAAAGCCGCCGTTGCCGTGCCGCCCCATAACGACGTTGATGTTTACGCCAACGATTTGGGGTACGTGGCCATTGCTGAAAACGGCAAACTGCGCGGTTATAACGTGTTGGTGGGCGGCGGTATGGGCACGACCCATGGTGACACCACGACTTACCCGCGTACCGCCAGCTGCTTGGGCTTTATTAGCCCAGAACAGATGAACGTGGTTGCCGAAGCGGTGCTGACCACCCAGCGTGATAACGGTAACCGTGATAACCGTAAAAATGCCCGTCTGAAATACACCGTCGACCGTATGGGGGTTGAGGCCTTCAAAGCCGAAGTGGAAAAACGCTCTGGCGTGACTTTCCTGCCAGAAGTGCCGGTCACGTTTACCCAGCAAGGCGACCGCTTTGGGTGGGTCGAAGGCGTGGATGGCCGCGAGCATCTCACATTGTTTGTGCCGGAGGGGCGTCTTATCGACAAACCCGGCCAGGCTTGGCTGACCGGCCTTCGCGCCATTGCCGAAATACACCAGGGCGATTTTCGGATGACGGCGAACCAAAACCTCATTATTGCCGGTGTGCCCAAGGCCGAAAAAGCCAAGGTTGAAGCGCTGGTTAGCGAATTTGGTCTCAAGGTGCCCACTACCAAGCTTCGCGAAAACGCCATGGCCTGTGTGGCCTTGCCAACCTGTGGCTTGGCCATGGCCGAAGCCGAACGCTACCTCGAAGACTTTGTTGGCAAAGTGCAACACCTGCTTGATGAGGTTGCGCTGGGTGACCAAGACATCGTTACCCGTATTACCGGTTGCCCCAATGGCTGTGCTCGCCCGTTCCTGGCCGAGATTGGCTTGGTAGGTAAGGCCCCTGGCCGTTACAACCTGTATTTGGGCGCCGATGGCCGCGGTTTACGGGTTAATAAACTCTATCGCGAGAACCTCACCGAAACCGAGATCCTCGCTGAACTCAAGCCGGTGCTAAGCCGCTACCAGGCCGAACGCAATGACGACGAACGCTTTGGTGATTTCGTTGTCCGCGCCGGTGTGGTGAAGGAGGTCAAAGATGCCAAAGTCGATTTTCACGCCTGAGGATCTCATCAAGCTTGAAGCCATGGATGCACAGGCAAGGGTGCGCTGGGCGTTAGATAATCTGCCCGGCGAATTTGCCCTTAGCTCCAGCTTTGGCATTCAAGCGGCGGTGATGCTGCATATGGTGAGCCAAGAAGCGCCAGGGGTACCGGTGGTGTTCATCGACACCGGTTATCACTTCCCTGAAACCTACAGTTTTGTTGACAGCTTGACTGAGCGTTTAGGGCTTAACCTCAAGGTGTATAGCCCGAAAACCAGCGCCGCTTGGCAAGAAGCCCGTTTTGGCAAACGCTGGGAGCAAGGGGTTGAAGGTATCAAAGCCTACAACCATGACAACAAAGTCGAGCCGATGCAGCGCGCCTTAAAGGAGCTTGAGGTGCAAAGCTGGTTTGCGGGGCTGCGGCGTCAGCAATCCAGTACCCGCGAGGGCAGGGCGGTATTGGAAGAGCAGGATGGGCGGACCAAAATTTACCCCATTATTGATTGGACCAATCGCGATGTTTATCGCTATTTAACGGCCAATCACCTGCCGTATCACCCGCTGTGGGACAAGGGTTATGTTTCGGTGGGCGACTGGCACTCCACGGTGCCACTTTCCGAACAAATGAGTGAAGAAGAAACCCGCTTTGGTGGCTTGCTGCGTGAATGCGGCCTGCACGTTAACGAGTAAACAAATGCACGACTTTCCTTTGTTTTTGGATTTACACGGCAAGGACGTGCTGGTGGTTGGCGGTGGCGCTGTGGCCTGGCGTAAGGTCCAAGCGCTGTTAAAAGCCGGTGCCAAGGTGCGGGTAGTAGCGCCAAGCCTGTGCGCAGAAATAGCAGCCAGCCCGATTGATCATGTCAGTGACGTCTTTGAGCCGAAATGGCTTGAAGGTGTATGGCTGGCCATTGCCGCCACCGATGATGAACTGGTCAATGAACAGGTGGCCGAAGCGGCTAATGCCCGAAAAATTTGGGTAAATGTGGTGGATCAGCGCCAACTTTGCAGTGCCATTGTGCCGGCGGTGGTGGACCGCAAGCCCATTACCATTGCTATTTCCAGTAACGGCCAAGCGCCGGTTTTAGCGCGGCGAATTCGTGAGCGCCTGGAAGCAGAGATACCCCAATGGACCGGCGCTTTGGCGGCGTTAATGGGACGTTTTCGGGGCAAAGTCGCCAACACCTTTAGCGCCTTTAGTGAGCGGCGCCGTTTCTGGGAAGCGCTACTCGACAGTAATGTTAGTCAGCAGTTAGCCAAGGGCGATGAGGTCGCCGCTGAGGCGGAGTTGACGGCATTGCTCTCAGGCGATAACAGCCGCCAAGGTTGGCTAAAACTGGTCGGCGCTGGCCCGGGCGACCCGGACCTTTTAACCCTAAAATCACTGCAGGCTTTGCAGGCGGCAGATGTCATTGTTTATGACCGACTTGTTGCAAAATCTGTGTTAGAGTTGGCCCGCCGTGACGCCGATTTTATTTCGGTCGGTAAGGAAAAAGGCTTTCATTCAGTACCGCAACAAGAGATTGAAGCTATTTTAGTGCGAGAAGCTAAGGCCGGGCGCCGCGTCGTGCGGCTCAAAGGGGGCGACCCCTTTGTGTTCGGTCGTGGTGGTGAAGAAGTGCTGGCGGCCCGTGCTGAAAATATTGATGTGGAAGTCGTCCCCGGCATTACCGCCGCGGCAGCATGCAGTGCCCGTACGCAAGTTCCCCTTACGCATCGCGGCCTGGCCAACCAGATGACACTGGTTACTGGCCATTGCCAGCCGGGTGGCGATGACACTAACTGGCGAGCGCTGGCTCAGCAGAACAGCACCCTGGCTGTTTATATGGGCCTTACCCAAAGCAGCCATATCGCTGACGAATTAATGGCAGGTGGCCTGGCCCCTTCTACCCCGGTCTTGGTGGTGGAAAATGGCACTCGGCCCGAAGAACGTCGCTTTCGTACCGACCTCGGCCATCTGGCAGACACCATTGGAAAAGCGCAGGTTAAGTCCCCTGCCTTGTTAATGATTGGAGACACCGTGACCTTGTATCAGGAGGCCAAATGAGCCTAAGCCCCCATCTCGCGGCTCTGGAAGCCGAGTCCCTGCACATTATTCGAGAAGCCGCAGCGGAATTTGAGAGGCCGCTAATGCTCTACTCCATCGGTAAGGACTCGAGCGTTCTGCTGCACCTTATTCGCAAAGCCTTTTTGCCGGCACTGGTGCCGTTTCCGGTGCTGCATATCGACACCGGCTGGAAATTCCAGGCCATGTACGCCTTTCGTGATGCCCAGGCCAAAAAATTCGGTTTAGATCTGAAAGTGGTGCAAAACCCGAAAAAACTGAATCCCTTTGACCATGGCCCGCGTTACACCGATGTCATGAAAACCGAAGCATTGAAAGCCGAGCTTGCCCGCGGTAAGTACGACTGTGCCTTCGGTGGGGCGCGGCGCGATGAAGAAGCGTCCCGCGCCAAGGAGCGGGTATTCTCGCACCGCGATGCATTCCAGCGCTGGGAGCCGCGCCGCCAGCGTCCTGAACTGTGGTCACACGTCAATAGTGACCTGGCCAAAGACGAAAGTATGCGAGTGTTCCCGCTCTCCAACTGGACCGAGCGTGACATCTGGGCCTACATTCGCGCCGAAGAAATTGAATTGGTACCGCTGTATTTTGCCGCCGAACGGCCGGTAGTGGAGCGTGACGGCCAGCTGTTTATGGTGGACGACGAGCGTTTCCGCCTTGAGCCAGGCGAAGTGCCGCAAATGAAGAAAGTGCGTTTCCGTACCTTGGGTTGTTACCCGCTGACAGCTGCCATTGAGTCTGACGCTGAAACCCTTGACGAAGTGCTTGAGGAGTTGGGGCAGCTGGGCGCCAGTGAGCGCTCCGGCCGAATGATCGATAAAGACTCGGCTGCCGCCATGGAACGTAAGAAACGCCAGGGGTACTTCTAATGCAAGAAACACTGAAACTGCTGACCTGTGGCTCCGTTGATGACGGTAAATCCACACTGATTGGTCGCTTCCTTTATGAAACGGGCCAGCTTTATGCTGACCAGTTAGCCTCGCTGGGCGAGCCTGACGAAAACGGCGAATTGCCCTTTGCCAATCTCTTGGACGGTTTGGAAGCTGAGCGTAGCCAAGGCATTACCATTGATGTGGCCTGGCGTTTTGCCGAAGCCGGCAGCCGCCATTTGATCATTGCTGACACTCCCGGACACGAGCAATACACCCGTAACATGGTGACCGGTGCCTCCCACTGCGACTTGGCCATTATTCTGGTCGATGCTCGCAAAGGCATTATTCGCCAGACTCGCCGCCATAGCTTCCTTTGCCACTTGCTGGGTATTCGTCAGTTCGTGGTTGCCGTCAATAAAATGGATGCTGTTGGTTACGATGAGCAAACCTTCAAGGCCATTGAAGCTGACTACTACAAGCTGGCTGAGCGGATGCCTGGGGCCAACATCAAAGTGTTACCGGTTTCTGCCCTGAAAGGTGACAACCTGGCGAAACTGTCAGGCAACATGCCCTGGTATCACGGCATGTCGCTGTTAGGTGCACTGGAAGACGCCAGTGTCAGCCGCCCCGAAGTGGACGGCGTGCGGTTGCCGGTGCAAACCATTTTGCGTCCTAACCAGGATTTTCGCGGCTTTGCCGGTACCCTTTTTGCCGGTCAAGTGCAGCCGGGCGATAGCCTTTACCACTGGCCGTCCGGTAAAAATGCCTTGGTAAGCCATGTTTGGCGTGCTGGTGAAGAGGTAGGCGCTATCCATGCTGGCGAAGCGGTTACCGTGCAGCTGGACCGGGAAATTGACATCAGCCGCGGCGACTGGCTCACCAATGGGCCTGTTACTGCCGCCCGTACCTGGAAAGGTTGGTTGGTTTGGCTGGATGATGAAGGCCATCAACAGGGTAAGCGTTACCGTATTAAGGCTGCCAGCCGCTGGACCTGGGGCCAGGTAAGCGAGATCCGTGGCCAGCTGAATGTGGATAACTGGACCATCGGCGAAGAGGCTGACTTTAAGGCCAATTCCATCGGCCAGGTGACGTTGCAGCTGGAAGAAAGCCAGGCACTGGATATCTACCAGCAGAGCCGCCACACCGGCAGTTTAATCTTAGTTGACCCTGATACACAGCAAACCGTTGCTGCCTTTATGGCAGAAGAAGCGGTTAGCGACGATACCGGTAATCGCCCCGTGGTTAGCCAGGCCGAAAAAGAGCTTAATGCCTATATTCGCCGCCACTACCCACATTGGCAGGCCATTGACGTGAGTGACTGGTAACCATGAGCAGTAACCTGACCTGGCACCAACACACCGTCAATGCTGTGACCCGCGCTAAAGCCTTGGGGCAAAAGCCGCTGGTGTTATGGTTTACCGGCCTTTCTGGGGCCGGTAAATCCACCCTGGCTAACGGGGTAGAGCAGGCGCTGGCCGCCGGCGGTAAACATTCTTATCTGTTAGACGGAGATAACGTTCGCCACGGCTTATGCAGCGACTTGGGCTTTAGTGATAACGACCGCACCGAGAACCTGCGCCGAGTTGGCGAGGTAGCCAACCTGATGGTGGATGCCGGGCTTATCGTGTTAGCGGCCTTCGTATCGCCCTTTGCCTCTGATCGCCAAATGATCCGTGATCGCCTGCCCCAAGGGCGCTTTTTTGAGATCTATGTCGAAGCCAGCCTGGATACCTGTGAGTCTCGCGACCCGAAAGGGCTTTATGCCAAGGCGCGCCGCGGTGAAATAAAGCACATGACCGGTCTGGATTCCCCCTTTGATGTACCCACCGCACCGGACTTGGTGGTAAATACCCAGGCACTTTCTCCAGAGCAAGCGGTCGAGAAGGTACTGAATTGGTTACAAAGTGAAGTAGGTCTCGATGCAAGCATTGATTGATGCGGTAAAAGCGGCAGGTATCAAAGCGCTGTCGTTTCAGGGCAAGGTAGAAGCCGAAGATAAGTCTGACGGCTCGCCGGTTACTCTGGCTGATAAAGCTGCCCATGATATTTTAATGGCGGCCTTAAAAGACAGTGGCTACCCGGTATTGTCGGAAGAGGGTTCCCATACTCCCTGGAGCGAGCGCCAGCACTGGCAAACCTTCTGGCTGGTAGACCCTTTGGACGGAACCAAAGAGTTCCTGGCTGGCCGCCCGGATTTTACCATTAATGTGGCGCTGATTAAGGGCAGTGAACCGGTACTGGGCTTGGTGTATGTGCCCGCTACCGACCATCTGTACGTGGGCGAAAAGGGTAAAGGTGCATACCTTGATGTCGCAGGACAGCGCCGCGTCATTAGCGTCAACCCTGACGGCAAACCGCCGGTGGTCGTGGCATCGCGTTCACATCCGGCGCCAGAGCTGGCTGATTGGCTTGATAAGGTGGGTGAACATAACCTGCTAAATCGCGGCTCAAGCCTGAAATTCTGCGCCATTGCCGAGGGTAGCGCGCAGCTTTATCCGCGTTTTAATCCCACCATGATGTGGGATACCGCCGCCGCGCAAGCTGTGCTGGAAGCGGCCGGTGGCCAGGTTTTAACCCTGGACGGCGCCCCGTTAGGTTATCGCCGTGAAAACTTACGCAATGGCGGTTTTATTGCCACTGCAAGTGTAAGTCTGCTCCCATAGCCCGTTGAAATTCATTCTCGAATTTGGCATCCGGCTCGGCTGCTAGCAGCCGAGCCAATTCATCGCCAACAGCGGTAAAGCGATAATAGGTCAGGTGGGTTTTTCTGCCTCGCCGATGACCTGTCAACTGGGCCTGATGGCCTCCCAAATAAAACTGCAACGGACTTAACCGCAGATCGGCGCTCAGAAGCTCAGTGCTTTGCAATAAGCCAATTTCCATTAAGGTTGCCAACGCCGAGTAGGGCAGGCCGAACTGGCCCAGGGGCAGTAGCCGTGTTTGCGTGCCCGCCAGGCGGTGGCGCCGGTAAATACCTATTACCAAGCGATACTCACTGCCAACCTGCAAAGCGATATTGACTGCTTTGGCAAAAAGATTGGTTTCTTTAACAGACAACTGTTCCAGTACTTCCAGTGCCCGCCGTGAGAAGCTGCCAGGGTTTTCCAATTCACGCAGTAAGATATTGGCCCAAAGCCCCTGCATACGTGGGCTGGCGGTGTTTTCACTGAGACGGCTGAAGTGATAGAACCAGTCACCATCGAGTTCATCGACTACGGTGCTGTTATCGGATTGACTCAAGGCCCGCCGCACAATGGCTTCGAGGTTGTTTTGACGCCGTGTTACGGCCAAGGCTGCCCGTTTACGCGCTCTGTCTAGCGTTTTGCCTTTTTCATCACTAAACAGCGCACCTTCCAAGGCGCCTTGCTGAGCGAGTTGGCGCAGTCTGTCCATAGGGCTGTAACCTAAGCGTTCAACGGTTGGCGATTTTTCCATGGCGGCGTTATCACAATAGTCAATCTGGCCAGACTACCGCAATTTGCAGTGGCTGTCGCTGACATAGGCACCATACTGGAATAAGGAGGTGGCCGATGAAATCTGCCTGCATTCTGGTGTGGTGTTTACTGGCGGTGCCAGCTCAGGCTGACTGGTTAGAGAGTCAGAAGCAAAGCCTTGAAAAAGTGGAAGTTCAGTTGGAAATGTTGGCGGAACAAGGGCCATGGTTACCCCTTTTAGGGCCTAAGCTCAAGCTGGGTGATAGCGGGCCAGAAGTGGCAAGGCTGCGTGAACGCTTAGTGATTTTTGGGGACCTTACCGAGGACATTCCAGGCAACCAGCAGTTTGACGATGCCACCGCCAGTGCTGTACGTCATTTCCAATGGCGAATGGGCTTAACGGAAGACGGCGTTGTTGGCCAGCAAACGATGGCAGCGCTGAATGTGACCCCGGCGGAGCGTTTACAGCAGCTACGGGCCACCTTAATGCGCATGTCTTATCTCAAAGCGGCTCATGAGCAACTGATCGTCAATATTCCTGCCTTTACGCTGATTTGGTTTGAAGGGAACCAGGTCAGGCTACGTTCCCGTATTGTGGTTGGCAGACCATCTCGGCCGACGCCGATGATGCAAAGCGAAATTACCGCCATTGAACTCAACCCCTACTGGAATGTGCCTTACAGTATTTTCCGCCGCGACTATTTGCCGAAAATACGCCGCCAGGGCTTTGAGCCTCTTATCGACCACCAAATCGAGATAGTCGAAGGCTACGGTAAGCGCACCCAGGTGGTGCCGATGCCTGACGATGTACCAAACCGCTGGCCAGCAGATTGGCGTTTGCGGCAAAAAGCGGGGGATTTTAATGCCCTGGGCCGGCTTAAGTTTGTACTGCCTAATAACAACGCCATCTATTTGCACCACACCAATCAGCCCTATTTGTTTTTAAAAAGCCGCCGTGCTTTTAGTTCGGGTTGCATTCGAGTGGAAGAGGCATACAGCTTGGCCGGGCAACTGTTAGCTGATCATCCGCTTTGGCATCAGCAGCTATTAAGTGGGCAGCAGGAGAAAATTGTATTAAATAAGCCGTTGCCGGTTGCTTTGGTTTATTGGACTGTGTGGTTAGATGCAAGTGGGTACTTACACTTCAGAAGCGATCTTTACGGGCTTGATTTGGGGCCTGATTCACAATTTGCCCTGCATAAAAGTTGATCATTTTTTGTACTGCATGTAGTTTAGAGCCGCTTTGGCACTAATTTGACTTAAACACCTAGTTGTAGGAGGTGAAATGCAGCACAAACCCCTTTCTCGCCGCAGTTTCCTTGTTGGCATCGGCAGTTTAGCCGCCGCTAGCATCCTACCAGGGAAGGCCATGGCCAGCGTAGGCCATAAAAGGGTTCTTAGCTTTCATAACCTTCATACCGGCGACTCGGCCGAAGGTATTTATTGGCAAAATGGCCTCTATCAGAAAGATACCTTACAAAGCTTTAATGAGGTGCTGAAAGACCATCGTAGTGGCGATGTAACGCACATGGATCCGGCACTGTTTGACCAGTTGACTAAGTTAACGGCCCACCTGAATTTTCAGGGCACCATTCAGGTGATCTCCGGTTATCGCTCGCCAGCCACCAATGCGGCGATGAAAAGAGCAGGGCATCATGTGGCTACCCATTCATTTCATTGCCTGGGCAAGGCCATTGATATTCGTTTGCCTGGGGTAAAACTTGCCCATGCCCATAAAGCCGCGCTGGCGATGAAAGCCGGTGGCGTGGGTTACTACCCGAGAGATAATTTTATTCATATCGACACCGGGCCGGTGCGCCGCTGGGGTTAAAAAAGACGAGCTAAAGCTCGTCTTTTTCATGGCGTTGAGGTTACTGGGCCAGTAGTTGCTGGATTAAACCCATCACTTCTTTAATGTCGCTATCGCCTAACTTGCCATCTTTGACAAAACGCACCTTGCCTTGTTGGTCCAGCACCACAATGGCTGAACTTTTATGTTTAAGATCCCAGGCCTTTCTCACTAAGCCGTCGTCGTCTAGCACGATTTGCGAGTAGGGATATTCTTCTTTGGCATCTTTTGCCGAGCTACGTACAAAGGCGCCGGTGCCCCAAATGGCGTCGTCAACGTTGATGATGGTAACGGTCTGGTATTTATCCTGAGGCAGATGGCCTTTTTTAATGGCATCGATCAGCGGATCGTTAATTTCTTTGGCGCTGGTGCGGCCTGCGAAGGCTTGGATCACGCGCACTTTGCCGGTCAGGCTGTTGGTAGAAAACGGCTGAAAACCAAATTTCTTGTCTTGATAGGTGATGGCACCTTGGTCCTTGACGGTCACGCTGGGAAGCGGTGCATCAAGCTTGATGTTGTGCGCCAAGGCTGGGAATGCCAAGGCCAAGCCTAATGCTGCTGCAGTAATGGTAAAGCGCATGAGTCTGTGCTCCTTTTTATGTGGTCCAACCATTGTGCAGTAACTGATGTGAGTTGTCAGGTTTTCGCGCTAAAAGAGGTTGCAACCGAATGTAACTCTATGAGCAACTTGTTTACATAACGTTGACTTTCAAGGAACCTGCATGCGCCGCTTTATCATCTTGCTTGGGTTGTGTTGGGCTAGCTGGGCCAATGCTGCCGTTGTTGACGGGCTTAAGCCTCAGCCCGGCTTTTATACCCTGTACCCAGACGCCAACCACGGCGCCTTGTGGATCAAACCCCGTTATGAAGAGCCATTTTTACTGCATGTTGGTTTGCCTTGGGGCGAGGGGGCCAACGAGCTGATGATGGACCGTAACCAAGTCACCGAGGCCGTACTGGTACATTTTTCCCGGCAGGGCAAAGTGGTACAGCTTATTCGCGACAATCTCAATTTTCGTGCTCGTCATGGCTCTGCTGATGAAAAGCGTTCGGTAAAGGAAGCCTTTGCCCGGTCGGTGATTTGGCAGGGTGAACTTAAGGACGGTTATGCCGACTTGGCGAGCTTGGTGCTGAGTGACCGCCAGTCCCTGGCCGCGCGCATTGCCCGAGCTGGCCAAGGCCAGTATCAGTTCGACAAGCAATTGTCTGCTATCGACTGGCAGCACAATAAAAGCTTTCCCGATAACACTGAATTACAGGGCATAGTGACCTTCAGCGGCAAGCCTGCTGGCGATGCCATTCGCTGGACGGTACCCGACCCAACTCACATGACGTTGGTGCAACGCATTTCTCTTATTCGCCTGCCGAACGATGGCTACCAGCCTATTCCTTACCACCCTCGCAGTGGTGGCTACCCGGTAGCTTTTCAGGATTACAGCATGCCGTTGGATAAACCTATTGAGCAGGCTTATCAAATGCGCCATTTGGCCGACAGCAAGCACCCCATCATTTATTACCTGGATAACGGCACCCCAGAGCCGGTGCGTTCGGCGCTATTAAAGGGCGCACGTTGGTGGAGTCAGGCTTTTAAAGAGATAGGTATCGATTTTGAAGTCAAGGTGTTACCCGATGACGCCGACCCTATGGATATCCGTTACAACGTCATCAACTGGGTACATCGGGCAACCCGAGGTTGGTCTTACGGCGCAGCTGTTGTTGATCCGCGTACAGGTGAAATACTCAAAGGCCAAGTTAGCCTAGGATCGCTACGGGTACGTCAGGACCTGCGCATTGGTGAGGCCCTAGTGGGTGAGGAGCATCACCAAGAGGCACTCAACATGGCCCTGGCCAGGTTGCGCCAGCTAGCGGCCCATGAGGTGGGTCATACCTTGGGTTTTGCCCATAACTTTGCCGCCAGTACTCAGCAGGATGCATCGGTAATGGACTACCCCCATCCGCAGGTACATCTTAAAGACGGCGTGGTCAGTCTGGACAACGCCTATGGCGTCGGTCTGGGCCGGTGGGACCATTATGTGGTGCATTACATTTATGCCAAGGATGCCGCTACCCGCAGCAAACTCGTTAAGGACAACCAAACACTGCGTTATATCTCTGACGAGGGAGCTCGTGGTTATAGCAGTGGCGAGCAAAGCGCTAACCTCTGGGACTTTGGGCAGGACCCAATCAAGGCGCTTTCTCAATTGCTGGCGGTGCGAAAACTCGCCCTTAACCGCTTTGTTGAACACGCCGTCGCGCCAGGGGAAAGAGGTGATGACTGGCAACGCAAATTAACCCCGGTGTATTTACTGCAACGCTATCAGGCCGAAGCTGTGGCCAGGTTATTAGGTGGCGTAAGTTACCGTTATGGCCGCCAAGGTGAAGCCTTTCTTGGCACCGAACCGGTACCGAAAACACAGCAGCAGGCTGCTCTGAAGGCATTAGATGAGCTGCTGTCTGACAACATATTGGTGCTGCCTAAAGGTTTGATAAGTGCCATGCCGCCTTCAGGGGTGGATTTAGAAAATAATGCAGAATGGCTGCCCAGCCGACTGGGAAAAGACTTCGACCCTCAGGCCGCCGCAGAAGTGGCAGCACAAGTGGTGTTGGCACCAGCTCTGGCGCCCAGTCGCTTAGAGCGCCTCTATCAGCAGCCCAAAGGGCCTGATATGCTGGCTGTCGTAAATACGCTTGTACTGAACCATTGGCGCCAGCAAAATGCCAGTGCCACGCAAATAGTCGTGGCATGGCAAGGTTTGGCTGAGTTGGCTAAAAGCCTGCCGAAATTATCGGCCCCGGCGGCGGCGCAATTAAAAGGCCAGTTACGTGAAACCGCGAATTGGCTAGCGCACCGCAAGGGCAATAACAACTGGTCGTATCAACAACGCGAAGCGGGATTGTGGATAGCCGCCTATCTGGCTGACCCAACAACGCCGTTACCTGCACAGAGCGCCATTCCACCGGGTTCACCCATTTAAAGAGGAGCCACGATGTCGGTGATTAGTGATATCCAAGCCAAATTAGGCCAATTTGATGCCTGGTTGGTCCCCCACGAGGATGCTTTCCTCGGTGAATATCTGCCTGCTGCTAACGAGCGGCTGGCCTTTGTAACTGGCTTTACCGGCTCTGCCGGTGTGGCATTGGTAACCAAAGAAAAATTGCACATCTGGGTGGATGGCCGTTACACGGTGCAGGTGAAAACCCAAGTGCCGCAGGGCACCGAAATTCATCCTTTACATGAAACCCCCATCAGCGACTTTTTCGCCGACTTGCCCGATGGCTTTAAAGTGGGTTTTGACAGCTATTGCGTCAGTAGCCGAGTCCTTAACCAGTGGCGTGAAGCGGCGCCGCAAGTGAACTTTGTGCATGGCGCTAACTTGGTCGATGCATGCTGGGCTTGCCGTCCGGCTATGCCGTCTGCCGCGGGTTTTGCCCTCAGTGAAAAACTGACCGGTAAAAGTTGCCAGCAAAAGCGTAGCGAACTGGCCAAAGGCTTTGCCAAAAAGGCGCAGTGGGCGCTGCTGGCTCAGCCTGACAGCGTAGCCTGGCTAACCAATTTGCGTGGTAGCGACATTCCTTGTATGCCGGTGCTGATGATGCGGGCGCTGTTATCAAGCGACGGGCACTTAAAACTCTTTGTTGAGCAAAGCCGTTTGCCAGCCGATGCCGACCTTGGCAGCGATGTCGAGGTTTTGCCGCCAGCGCAGCTCAACAGTGAACTGGCTGCCCTTAAAGGCAAAAAGGTACTGGTAGACGAAGGGCTGACGCCGGCGCTGCTAGTTGACGAGCTAAAAGCCAGCGAAGCGGTGGTGGTACTGGGGACCGATCCGGCCCTTATCCCTAAAGCGGCTAAAAATGCCGTCGAAATTGACGCCATGCGTGAAACGCATCTGCGTGATGGCGCTGCGGTCACCCAGTTCCTATGCTGGCTCGATAACGTGGTCGCCAGTGGTGAGCGCCCCGACGAATTGGTACTGGCAGAACAGCTGGAAAGTTATCGTAAAGCACAGGATGATTATCTAGAGCCGAGCTTTGATACCATCTCTGCTGCCGGTGCCAATGCGGCTCTGCCGCACTACAACTTTCGTAACGGCGCCCCAAGCAACTTGCCACAAAACGGTTTTTACCTGGTGGACTCCGGCGGCCAATACCGTATCGGTACCACCGATGTTACCCGCACTATTGCCATTGGCGAGCTGACCGAAGAGCAAAAGCACCTTTATACCCTGGTTCTTAAAGGCCATATTGGGCTGGGTTCTGCTCGGTTCGTTAAAGGCACTTGCGGCCATCAACTGGATTACCTGGCGCGCGCGCCGCTGTGGGCTGAAGGGTATGACTACGACCACGGCACCGGCCATGGCGTTGGCCAATGCTTAAGCGTGCATGAAGGGCCGCAGCGCATCGGTAAGGCTGCCAATAATTATCCCATTTTGCCGGGTATGGTTTTTTCTAACGAGCCGGGTTATTACCGTGAAGGCCATTTTGGTATCCGTACCGAAAACCTGATGACGGTAGAAAAGTTTGCCGCTAAGGGTGACCGCCAGGTGATGTGCTTTGAAAACCTGACCTATATCCCGATTGACCGCCGCGGTGTAGATAAAACCATGATGAGCGAAGCGGAAATCGCTTGGTTTAATGACTATCAAGCTGAGGTGTTAGCCAAAATTGGCCCCCGGATTGATGACAACACCCGCCAGTGGTTGGCTGAGGCTTGTGCGCCTATCTAACTAACAAGGCCGGCTTAAACCGGCCTTTATTTTTTTTCGACAATGAGTCTGTCGCGGTGGCTAATGGCAGTTGCAGCCAATGCAGAGTGCCTTGCCGTCGATTTTTCAAAACCGGTTAAAAGTGGTGAAAAGCGCTATGGGTTTTGGTGATCACTTTCTAGGGTTATTCGCCTTTTTCATTGTTACCCGCCGCTGAAAACCGGTTACCGACCACACCATTACATAACCTCTTTCACGCCCTTTTTTAATAACCAGTAATTCACCGGCGATGCGGTCGCTAAGCCACAAAGCATTGCCAACTGCATCATTAACCAAAAGCTGGCGCTGTTAACGGCTAATGGCGCGGCCAATAGCTGCGCGAATAAATAGAAATGGGCAAACGCCATAAAGCCATACATCCCTACTTGCCAGGCGATGAGTGATAAAAAGTCGGCTTTTAGGGCAGCAATAATGGCGTCTTTTACGCCGAGGTTTTGCATCGGTTTAATGGAAAAGTATTGAAAGACGATACCCAGGCCAAAGGCCACCACGAAATCGAGCACCCAGACAGCAAATATCTTTTCTGAAAACAGCCAGTGCCAGCCACAAACGGTGGCTAGCGCCGGTATAAAAAAGGCGAGCCACTCGGCCAAAATATCGCCCAACGTACAGCCACTGCCGCAATGTAGGGTGGCGCTAATGACTTGGGGCGCTTTAATCCTTGGATGCTCGTGATGCTCGTGATGCTCGTGATGCTCGTGATGCTCGTGATGCTCGTGATGCTCGTGATGCTCGTGATGCTCGTGATGCTCGTGATGCTCGTGATGCTCGTGATGTTGTGGTGCGTTGAGTTCGGCTCGGCCAAAACGGCGATAAAAGCGCAGTACCAATAGATGCCCAAACAAACCGCACAGCGGCCATACCCAGTTCATGATGGCCATCGGCTGAGGACGACGATAAAGATCCAAAATCAAGTAAAGACAAGTCGCCAACCCCAGTGCTACCGATAGCCAAGCCAGTTTTTCAATCCATTCTGGGGTCATTTTTGCTCCTTGTTTGTCAGTGTCCGCTTTTTAGCCTAAGGCGCTTGATGTGAAGATCCAGCTTTGCCTTAATTGCCTTTAAGTTAATGACAGAGATAGTAAAAGTGAGCTTAGTGGCCGTTATTGACTCAAGTTTTTCTGAGTATTCACTGCGCTTTTAACTGCTCGATATTGTGAGCGGTTTGCAGGTATAAGCACCTGTGCGCTCTAAAAACGCGAGTGGAAGCAATGGCCATCTGGGTAGTGCTTTGCGGTATAGTTGGGTCCTGAATATCAAGACTGTTGCTCAATGACGGACCAGACCAAAAGGGCCCTTGTGGTCGGGGAACACATTATCCCCGTCGCCCCGGACCAACCTATACTCGACCAACTTCTGCTAAGAGGTATTCCGGTTGAATATCAATGTCGCAGTGGCTTTTGTGGCGCTTGTCGCATGCGCTTGAAAAGCGGTGATGTGCGTTATTTGGAAACACCTATTGCCTACATTAATGAAGGCGAAGTGTTGACCTGTTGCTCTGTTGCTAACAGCCGCATTGTCGAACTGGAAGCTGACTACCTGAAGAAGGAATAAGCCTTGGAACCCTTGTCCATCTATGCCCAGGCATTAGCCGCTTTTGCCGGTTACTTTGCTCTGGCAATAGGCATGCTACTGATCTTCATCCTCATTTATACCTGGATGACGCCCCATGATGAGTTTGGCTTAATTCGCCAAAATAATGTGGCTGCCAGTTTGGCTTTTGGTGGTGCTTTACTGGGTTTTGCGCTGCCGATGGCCAGCGCCGTTGCCAATTCGATGTCGTGGATAGACGGTGCAATTTGGGGGTTAGTGGCGCTAGTGGTGCAAATTCTGACCTTTAAGGTACTGCAGTCACTATTAAAAGGTTTATCGGAACGTATTACCGAAGGAGAGTTGGCGGCAGGCATTTTTGTCGGTCTCACTTCAGTGGCGGTGGGGTTATTGAACGCCGCCTGCATGACTTATTAAAAGGAACCATGATGAAACGCAGCAGGAAAGTGGCTTTATGCTTAATGGCCCCGGTTAGTGCCCTTTATATCGCCGGATGCAGCGAGCCACCGGTAGATGCCGACGTCTTCAAAAGTGTTGACCAATGTGCCGGTTACTACGATCGCAGTAATTGCCAAGCGCAATTTCAGCAAGCCGAAAAGGTGGCTGAAAAAACCGCGCCTCGCTACACCAGTTTGCAAGCCTGTGAAGCCGATTTTGGTAACGGCAACTGCGCAACCCCCGGTCAGCCGCAGCAGTATCAGCAAAGCGGCGGCTATTTTATGCCAATGATGATGGGCTTTATGATGGGGCAGATGCTGAGCGGTGGCCGCAGTGCGGTGCAGACGCAACCGCTTTATCGCTCCAAAGATGACCCTAATACTTACCGCACTGCCCAAAATGTGCCGGTGTCACGCAGCGAAGGGCCGGTGAAAGTGCGGCCTTCTAGCGTGAAGTTGGCGCCTTCTTCTATGGTGCGCCGCGGCGGTTTTGGCGCCCAAGCCGCGCGCCGCATGAGCTATGGTGGCTAATGAAACGGGTCACGATCGAAGAGCGCCCTTGGTGGCGTAAACAAGCCCAGGATTTAGGCTTTCAGTTTCACACTATCGACGGTGAAAAATACTGGGACGAGTCGGCCTACTACCAGTTCAGCCTTAACCAGATTGAAAACGACATCGAGGATGTCACCACCGACTTGCACCAAATGGCGATGGCACTGGTTGATGAAGTGGTGGCCAGTGAAGAAAAGCTGAGCCTGCTTTGTATTCCCGAGCGCCATTGGGATTTGGTGCGCCAGAGCTGGCAGCAGCGCCAGCCTCACCTTTATGGCCGCATGGACTTATCCTACAACGGCCAGGGCCCGGCTAAGCTGTTGGAATTTAACTACGACACTCCTACCTCATTGTATGAGTCAGGTTTTTTCCAATGGTTATGGCTTGAAGATGCCATTAAGCACGATATGGTGCCCAGCGATAGCGACCAATTTAATAGCCTGCAAGAGCAGCTTGAACACCGCTTCGGTAACTTGGGGCTTAAAAGCCTGCATTTTGCCAGTGTGCTCAATAGCGATGAAGACTTAGGGACAGTGCGTTACCTGCAAGATATTGCAGCCCAAGCCGGGCTTGATACCCGCTACGTCGCCATGGAGCAAATTGGTTTTGCTGATGGCCACTTTTGGGACAAAGACAATCAGGCCATTGAAGCGCTCTTTAAGCTCTACCCTTGGGAATTTATGCTGGCCGAGGAGTTTAGCGACTTCATTGCCCAAAGCGATACCTTGTGGTTAGAGCCACCTTGGAAACTGATTTTGGCCAATAAAGGCATTCTGCCGCTACTGTGGCAGGCCAATAAAGGGCATCCTAACCTCTTGGAAGCTTACTTTGACGACGGGGCCAGCCTGGCGCCTGGGTGGGTGAAAAAGCCGGTGTTTTCACGAGAAGGTGCCAATGTCGAGCTGTTGCTCGAAAATGGCCAACACTTGCAAGCGGATGGTCCCTACAATGACGGGCGTTATATTCGCCAGGCCCTGGCTCCGTTGCCTTGCTTTGAAGGTAACTACACCTTAGTTGGCTCTTGGGTGGTGGGGGATGAAGCCTGCGGTATCGGTATTCGTGAAGACAACAGTCTTATTACCAAAGACAGCGCCCGTTTTCTTCCGCACATTATCTGTGATTAAAAAAGTGGGGCAAGCCCCACTTTTTTATGCCGTTATTTCAGGGTGACAACGTCCCCTGTGAGAGCAACACCGGCGATAATGGCGCCGGCACCACACTTAAAGCTGTCATCGCTGCTAGTCAGGTTATTACGGTAGTTTGACTTGATGTTAATAACCGCATTCCCTCCTTCTGCTTCAGCGCGTTCTTTTAGAGATTTCATCGCCGATAGAAACACCCACTGACAAGCCGTTTTATCGCTTTTCATAAAGGCGCTGGTTTTTTGGTTGGTTTGGAAATGACCAAACTCCTTAACCACTTTACCGTGAGAGGTTTTGCCAAAATAAAACTGAATTTTATTCCCCAAAATTTCTTTGGCTTTGGGCTGGGTAAGAGCGTCCTTTACCGAATAGTCATGAACGGTGTCGCGGGCCAGAACGGGGGAGCTAAATAACAGCAATGCGGCAGTGCAGCAAAGGGTTTTTTTTAACATTTGGGGCCTATAAGCGTAATGGTAATGAATGACTGTTGTTGAGTGGAAAAGGAGCATCGGCTCAATTCGTTGCGGTTTCGCTGAGACTTTTTACTCGTTTTTTCAAGCAGCTAAACACTGCTTAATGTGAAGTAAAATGGCAATAAACGTAGCAACATGTCACCCATATAGAATGGATACTGTGATGGTTATCAAATTTTCCTCATTGATTATGGGGAATATATTTCTTTGTTCTTATTTTATCTAATTGTTTTTATTTAGCTTTTTGTCATTTCTGCTTGGTAGCATAGAAATGTGCCACGCTAGTTAAAAATTAACCTTAGTGTTACATTTTATTCGCTTTGAGGAACTTAATAAAAACAGGAAAGTGACATGGAATGGACACTTCTGGCGTCCTTGTCGGCGGCGGTATTAGTGCTTTCTTTACTGGTATTGTTGCCCCCTTTGATTGTGCTACTGGTTAACAGACAGGGTGATTATTCAAAGGAAACCTGGGTCTTGTTGGTGTTACTCACGTCTTGGGTTGGACTTGCATTTTTTTGGTTTGGCACTCGTCCCAAACAACAGCGACAAGCATAAAAAAACCCGCCACTCGGCGGGTTTTTTGATGAGCCCAGTTTATTTTTGGGCGCGCTCGAATGAACTTACGATTTCTGCTTTGGCAGCAGCAGCGTCAGCCCAACCGTCAATTTTTACCCATTTGCCCGGCTCAAGCTCTTTATAACGCTCGAAGAAGTGGGTGATTTGGCTTTTCAACAGCTCAGGCAAGTCGGTAACGTCTTTCACGTCATCGTAGATCTTGGTGAGTTTGGAAACCGGTACTGCAACCACTTTGGCATCTTCGCCAGATTCGTCGGTCATCTTCAAAACGCCAACCGGGCGGCAACGGATCACGGCGCCAGGAACCAGTGGGTAAGGGGTCGGAACCAATACGTCTACTGGGTCACCATCCAAGCTCAGGGTGTGATTTACATAGCCATAGTTGCAGGGGTAGAACATCGGGGTAGACATAAAACGGTCAACGAAAATAGCACCGCTTTCTTTATCAACTTCGTACTTGATAGGGCTGCCGTTGGCTGGGATCTCGATAACAACGTTGATCTCATCGGGGATGTTTTTACCAGCAGGTACCTGATTCAGGCTCATAATTTTGTCCTTTCAACTCTTACTTAGATGGCGCCTATTATAGCGACCTGTCTGTGACTGACTAGCGTTGGTGACGGTAGTATTGCTCAACGGTTGCCACTTCATTTGCAGCCCCCAGCACTACAGCCACCCGCTGGTGAATTTGTTCAGGCTGAATATCCAGAATGCGTTCGGTGCCGGTAGAGGCGCTACCGCCAGCCTGCTCAATTAGCATTGCCATGGGATTGGCTTCATACATCAAACGCAATTTACCGGGTTTTTCCGGTGCGCGGCGATCCCAGGGATAACTAAAGATACCGCCACGGCATAAAATGCGGTGTACATCGGCGACCATGGCCGCCACCCAGCGCATATTAAAATTCTTACCGCGGGGGCCTTCACTGCCTTGCAGCAGATCGTCAATGTAGTCTTGCATCGGTTTAGCCCAGTGACGCTGGTTCGACATATTGATAGCAAATTCTTGGGTGTCACTGGCAATGGTGACCTTGGGCACGGTCAGCAGGTATTCACCGATGGTTTGGTCGAGGGTATACATTTTGACGCCGTTGCCGGTGGTTAATACCAACAGGGTGGCTGGCCCATACAATACATAACCGGCCGCCACTTGTTGGCTACCGGGTTGCAAAAAGCTTGATTCGTCAATAACTAAACTGTGGTCGGCGCGGTAAATAGAAAAGATGGTGCCGACCATGGCATTAATGTCGATGTTAGAAGAGCCGTCTAGCGGATCGAAGGCAATCAGAAATTCGCCGTTCTTATCGCCAACAACGATTTCGTCTTCTTCCTCGGAGGCCAGGGCCTTGACCAAACCGCTTTTAAGGAGCAGGTTCTTGAGCAGGTCATTGGATATAACGTCCAGTTTTTTCTGCACTTCCCCTTGGACATTCTCGTCTTCGGTGGAGCCTAGCACCCCGGCAAGGGCACCTTGATGTAAGCGGAAATTGATGTCTTTGCAGGCAACACCCACAGTCTGAAGCAGGCTGATAAGGGCGTTGTCTACGCCGTCTTGGCGAAGGACGTTAACCAAAGATTGCATGAAAAGAGTCTCGGCGGCAGATAAAAGCGGCTGTCATGATAAACGATTTCGCCTCACCCTCACAGGGCATACGGTTAAGCTTTGCGCATCTTATTGTGCTGTTACACTAGGCGCCAGGAATAACATTTAATGAAAGACATCATGCATATACATATCTTGGGGATCTGCGGCACCTTTATGGGGGGCCTGGCCCAACTTGCCCGAGAATTGGGCCACAAGGTGACCGGCTCAGACCAAAATGTCTACCCGCCGATGAGCACCCAATTGCAAGGTGCTGGTATTGAACTTACAGAGGGTTATGACCCGGCGCAGCTGGACGTTGAACCCGACTTAGTCATTATTGGCAACGCCATGAGCCGCGGTAATCCGTGCGTAGAAGCGGTGCTCAATAAAGGCATTCCCTATACATCGGGGCCGCAGTGGCTTTATGAAGCCGTACTGAAAGACCGCTGGGTATTGGCGGTGAGCGGCACCCATGGCAAAACCACTACCACGTCGATGTTGACCTGGATTTTGGAAGACGCTGGCCTGAAACCCGGCTTCTTGGTGGGCGGCGTGCCTGCCAACTTTGGCCATTCTGCGCGCTTGGGCGATGCCCCTTTCTTTGTCGTGGAAGCCGACGAATATGACACCGCCTTTTTCGACAAGCGCTCGAAGTTTGTGCACTACCGGCCGCGAACCCTGGTCATTAATAATCTCGAATTTGACCATGCCGATATTTTCCCTGACTTGGCCGCTATCCAGCGCCAATTTAACCATCTGTTGCGGATGGTGCCTGGTATTGGCCAGGTGATTGTGCCCGATAGCGACAAGAACGTTGCCGACACCTTGGCCGAAGGCTGCTGGAGTGAGGTATTGCGTTTAGGCAGCGATTTGAAAGCAGAGCTCATAAAAGGCGACGGTAGCCAGTTTACCGTGTTGCACAGTGACGAACGGGTTGAAGTGCACTGGGACTTGGTGGGCATGCACAATGTTAACAATGCCCTGGCGGCGTTGGCGGCAGCGCGTCATGCCGGTGTCACCTTGAAAGTGGCGGCAGACAGCCTCAGCCGCTTTCAAAACGTGGCGCGGCGCCTTGAATTAAAAGGCGAAAAGGCCGGTATTACGGTTTATGACGATTTTGCGCATCACCCCACCGCCATTGCCACCACCATTGATGGCCTGCGCCGCAAGGTCGGTGGGCAGCGTATTCTGGCGGTACTGGAACCGCGCTCTAACACCATGAAGGCAGGTGTACACGCCGACCATTTAAATCAGGCGGTAAAGGCTGCCGACAAAGTCTTTTGGTTCGAGCCTCATGGCTTAAAGTGGTCCATTAAAGATCTCTGCCACGACTCGCTGGTGCCCGCAACCTACAGCGATAGCGTCGATACCCTGGTTGAGATGCTGGCGGCGGAAGCCCGTGCCGGTGACCATATTTTGGTGATGAGTAACGGCGGCTTTGGCGGCATTCATCAAAAACTGTTGGATGCCTTAGAGGCCCGCGAATGAAAACCGAGCTGAGCCTAACACTGGCCATTACTGGCGCATCCGGCATGCCTTATGCGCTGCGGTTAATGGACGTGGTGTTGGCCTCTGGCTGGCAATTGCATTTGCTGGTGTCTTCGGCGGCAAAGGTGGTTATTGCCACCGAAACTGACCTTAAAATTCCGGCCAAGCCTGAAGCCGCCGAAGCCTTTTTAACCGCGCACTTTCAGGCGAAGCCCGGGCAACTGCGGGTTTATGGCAAAGAAGACTGGTTTTCGCCGGTGGCCTCCGGTTCTGCTGCCCCTAAAACCATGGTGATTTGCCCCTGTTCCACCGGCACCTTATCGGCGGTGGCGCAAGGCGCCTCTGATAACCTGGTGGAAAGGGCGGCAGATGTGGTGCTCAAAGAGCAGGGCAAGCTGATTTTGGTGCCAAGGGAAAGCCCGCTGTCGGCCATTCATTTGGAAAACATGCTCAAACTGGCCCGGCTGGGTGTCACCATTATGCCGGCAGCACCGGGCTTTTATCACGAGCCGAAACAGGTAAGTGACTTAGTGGATTTTATGGTGGCACGTATCCTTGACCACATCGGTCTGGATAAAACACTGGTGCCCCGCTGGGGCTATGGGAAAGGCTAACTTTGGCGTATCCTTGCCGGCCTTGAACACCAGGAGACCTCGATGAAACACCGTGTAGACACCCTCATCAGTGAAGCGGATATCAAAGCCAAAGTCGCAGCATTGGCTGAGCAAATTAAGCAAAGCTACGGCGAGGGCGAGAACGTGCTACTTGTGGGGCTGCTGCGTGGCTCGGTGGTGTTTTTGTCTGATCTGGCGCGCGCCCTGAAGATGAGCGCCGAGTTCGATTTTATGACCGTATCAAGCTACGGCAGCTCGATGCATTCCAGCCGCGACGTGAAAATCATCAAAGACTTAGACGAAGACATTCAGGGCCGTAACATTCTGATTGTTGAAGATATTATCGATACCGGTAATACCTTGTCGAAAGTGGTGAAGGTACTGGAAACCCGCGAGCCTAAAAGCATCAAGCTGTGCACCTTGCTCGACAAACCTTCCCGCCGCGAAGTGGATGTGCCGGTGGATTTTATCGGTTTCACCATTCCTGATGAATTTGTGGTGGGTTACGGCATTGACTGGGCACAAAAATACCGCAATTTGCCCTATGTGGGCATAGTGGTACCGCTGGAATAATGACAAAAAAGCCCGGCTTAGCCGGGCTTTCTTAGGCGCTAAAGTAACTGCTCAGTACCTTATCGCGGGTTGGCACAATGTCTTGCTGGCTGGCGATGGTTAACCCCAACTCTTGAAGCTCGCCGTCGGCAACGCCGTAAACCCAGCCGTGAATAGACAAAGACTGCTGCTCTGCCCAGGCTTGCTGTACCGCAGGAGACTGCGCGACGCGGCAAACCGCCTCTAATACATTGAGCTCACATAAACGGTTGGCCTGCTCAGCAAAAGGCAAACCATCGAGCAATGAATTGTGGTGCTCGGCCACGTCAGACAAATCTTCCAACCATTGCCCTAAATAGCCTTGGGCACTGCCACGAAGCGCAGCAGTAATACCGCCGCAACCATAGTGCCCACAAACAATCACATGCCTGACTTTAAGGGCCGAAACCGCAAAGTCGATAACGGCCTGGCAGTTTACATCGGTGGTTAGAACCTGGTTGGCAACATTGCGGTGCACAAAGAGTTCGCCCGGTAACAGGCCGGTTAGTTGCTCGGCCGGGACCCGGGAATCTGCACAACCAATCCAAAGCAGATGCGGATTTTGACGTTCAGCCAAGCGCTCGAAAAAATTCGGGTCCTTTTGGCGCATTTGGTGAGCCCACTCGCGGTTATTGGCAAGCAGGTTTTTAGGGTCTCTCATTCACAATGGGTCTCGGCACAACAGTGGGAAGAGTCTACCTAGAGTCGGGGCGATAACAAATCTGAACAGTAACCTTATAAAGCATAAGGACAAAACTCCACCACTCCCCGGGTGCTTAAAAACGCTGGTCAGCGGCGCTTTATTGCGGATCTCAACAAAACCGCACCCTTTTGAATGGCCCACTTTGTTGTCTTTGGCACTCTATGCGCTGTTACTTGCCCTTATTGACCTAAAACGCTGGGTAACAATATCGGTGTGAAGCTAAAACCATGAGCCTTGGTAGGCCGGTGCCGATACTTTAGCTATAACGTGCACTAAAAAGGTGACCTACTCCTCGGAATAGTTGGCCAAAAAACACAATCTAAGCGCCTGCAATCAGCAGGCTAAGCCTTAGCTGCTATGCTTTTGGGCTGAATCTAGTCTGTTGTTTCCCAGATCCTTTTTATTCATCTCCTTAAAAGGGCAAGCAGGCGTCTTCCTTTATCTCAGCAATAACGAATTTACTGGCAAGGTTTTATTGATGACACCTCTGCGTTCCTGGCAATCCCTACGTACGCGTTTACTGCTAACCATGATATCGCTGGCGTTAGTTGGCGCCTTACTCGGTATTTGGCTTGAACAGCGAGCTGATATGACGGTGGTAAAGCAGCTAACCCAAGAAAAATCGGCCTTAGTGGCGTCTTTGGTACATAACGCCAGTGATGTCAGCGAAGGTATTTTGACGCAAGATTTTCGCGAGCTGGTGGCCAAACATCAGCTCACCCGGCTGTTAGTTATTCGCCAAGGACGTGCGGTGCAAAGTAGCGATGCGGCCTTACAGGGCATGTCCGTTGATGCACTGGCAGCCAAAGTGTGGCTTCCTGACCCCGCTAATTGGCATAAACACCGTGCCGTTTATGGTGCCAGCCAAGCGTTTTTTGTTTATCCGCAGGATAACGGCAAGGTGTCACTGATGATGTGGTTTGACACCCTGCCGTCAAACGCCCTGCAACTGCAAAACCGTCTGCGGCTACTGGTGTTTGCCTTTGTCTTGTGTTTGCTGGGCTGTTCTGTTTTTTATTGGCTTTATCGGCGCATGATGATGAAGCCGCTAGACGATATTCTTGACGTGCTACAGCGCCGTATTGGCGGCGAGCGTACGCTTCGTGTTCCCGCCATGACCACCTATGAACTGGGCCAGTTAGGGCGTTTACTTAACCAAACCATGGACAGTGAAGATGCTGCTTTAAATGCACTGAACGAAAGCCACCAGCAAACCTTGGAACAGCAGTCGCGCTTTGTGCGTATCTTTAAGTCGCTACCTGACTTGGTCACCATCAGTCACTTCGACGATGGCCGCATTGTTGATGTTAATGAAAACTGGGTAAAAACCATTGGCTGGCAAAAGGAAGAAGCGGTAGGTAAAACCGCCAGTGAATTGGGGCTTTGGTTGATGTTTAAAGACCGAGAAGTGCTCCTTAGCAAGATGCAAAATAACCTTTTTCACTGTGAACGGGTGCATTTTCAAACCCGCTGGGGAGAGCGTATTGACGCTGAGGCCTCGGGGTGTTTGTTTGAGGAACAAGGCCAAGCCTTTTTACTGATGTCGTTTCGGGATATCAGCGATAGGCTGCGGCGGGAGCACGATTTGCACCTACTGGCACAAGTGGTGGAAGTCAGCCTTGACGGTGTGATGATAACCGACGCCCAGCAGTCTATCTTGGCGGTTAACAGCGCCTTTTGTGCCATTACCGGTTTTAGTGCCGATGATGTGGTCGGTAAAACCCCCCGGGTTTTAAGTTCGGGCTACCAAGATAAAACCTTTTATCAAACCATGTGGAAGCAGCTTTATGACATCGGCTGCTGGCAAGGGGAGATTTGGAATAAACGTAAAAGCGGCGAAATTTATCCGCAGTGGTTAAATATTCGCAGCGTCAAAGACAATGTCGGCCAAGTGTTGCATTACGTCGCGGTTTTTTCTGATATCACCGACCGAAAAGCTGCCGAGGCTCGCATTGCCTTTTTGGCCTATCACGACCCGCTAACGGGGTTACCTAATCGTACCAGGTTGGTGGAGCGCTGCGATGAAGCCATTGTGGCGGCTGCCCGTCGCCAGCAGCAGCTGGCAATGATTTACTTGGATTTAGACCGCTTTAAATCGATTAACGACAGCCTTGGCCACGATGTTGGCGACGCTTTGCTAAAAGAAGTGGTTAAGCGTTTGCACCCGCTTTGTGGTGATGACGATGTATTGTCTCGCCAGGGCGGCGACGAATTTCTGCTATTGCTGCCAAATGTTGCAGACCGCCGCCAGGTTGAAACGTTAGTGCACAGTATCCTGGCCGTGATGAGCGAGCCTTTTGTGGTGAAAGGGCACCGACTTTGGATAAGTACATCCATCGGTGTGTCTTTCTATCCCGCCGACGGAGACAGTACAGACCAGCTGCTTCGCCGCGCTGATACGGCGCTTTATCATGCCAAAGATAGCGGCCGAGCTTCCTGTAGCTATTTTTCTCAACACATGGACAAAAATCTGGCGGAGCGCCTACGCATCGAGTCGGCCTTAAAAGACGCCATCGGTTCGACTCAGCTCCAACTGTATTACCAACCGCAAATCGAGATTGACACTGGACGTTTAGTTGGGGCAGAGGCGCTGTTACGTTGGGAAAGTCCGGATTTAGGCGCGGTTTCTCCGGGCCGCTTTATCCCGCTGGCCGAAGAAACGGGCCTTATTATTCCGCTCGGGGCTTGGGCGCTAACCGAAGCCTGCCGTGAACTGGCGATATGGCGAGAACTCGGATTTGATGGCTTGATGGCGGTGAATATTTCGGTGAAACAAATCCTAAGAGCCGACTTTTTCACTTTACTGGAGTCGGCGCTGGCAGAAAGCAACATCCCCCCTAATAGCCTGGAGCTGGAACTCACCGAAAGCTTGATGATGGACAACGTGGAAGCCACCTTAGAGGTGGTGCAAAAACTGAAAAGCCTGGATGTGCGCCTTTCCATTGATGATTTTGGTACTGGCTATTCCAGTCTAAGTTATTTAAAACGCTTTGCCGTCGATTGTTTGAAAATCGATCAGAGCTTTATTCGCGGGCTGGGCAACGACAACCAACAGGCAAGATCGCTTATCAGCGCCATCGTCAACATGGCCCATAACCTGGAATTACAGGTGGTGGCTGAAGGGGTTGAAACCGCCGAACAGCTCGCCATTTTGGAAGCAGAAAAGGTTGATATTGCGCAGGGGTACTATTTAGGGAAACCGCAGCCAGCAGAGCAGTTTCGCGCTTTATTACAGCGCCATAGCAAAGGCCGCTGGGCGAATCTTTGAAACAGCGTGTTTTTGGCATTAAAAATTCTATTTCCATTTGATTTTTAAGGTTATTTATCTAACGCATTAATGGCTCCCAATGGTCGGCATCCATCGAAAGATCTGGGTATAATGGCCACACTTAATCGGGAGGAACCATGTCAGCAAGTTCCATTGCGCTGGATATCAGCAATCTTAAAAAAACCTATAAAGGCGGTACCCAAGCCCTAAGAGGGATTGACTTGCAAGTCACCCAGGGTGACTTTTTTGCCCTGTTGGGCCCTAACGGTGCCGGTAAATCCACCACCATTGGCATTTTGTCGTCACTGGTGAATAAGAGTGAAGGCAAGGTCACTATCTTTGGCCACGACCTAGACCGTGACCCGGTTTCCGCAAAAAGTTCCCTGGGGCTGGTGCCACAAGAATTTAACTTCAATCAGTTTGAAACCGTGCTGCAAGTGGTGGTTAACCAAGCGGGCTATTACGGTGTGCCGCGTGCAAAGGCCCTGGTTAAAGCTGAACAACTGCTAAAAGAGCTGGATCTGTGGGGCAAAAAAGACGCCCGTACTCGCGAGCTTTCGGGTGGGATGAAGCGCCGGCTGATGATTGCGCGGGCATTGGTGCACGAGCCGAAACTGCTTATTCTCGATGAGCCTACCGCCGGGGTGGATATCGAAATTCGCCGCTCAATGTGGCGCTATTTACGTCAACTTAATGAGGAAGGGTTAACCATTATTTTAACCACCCATTACCTTGAAGAGGCTGAGATGCTGTGCCGCAACATCGCCATCATCGACCACGGCCGTATTGTCGAAAACACCACCATGAAAGGCCTGCTGGGTAAGCTTAATACCGAAACCTTTATTCTCGACCTGGTAGAAGGCGGTGCAGTACCGACGCTGCAAGGTTTTGAGTCCAGAATGCTGGAAGGAAACAGCCTGGAAGTACAAGTGGCGAAAGAGGCGGGCCTTAACCCACTTTTTGCCCAGCTGACCGCGCAGGGGGTTGAGGTGCTGAGCATGCGGAATAAATCCAACCGCTTGGAAGAGCTTTTTGTCACCCTGGTTGAAAACGGTCGTAATGGAGGTCAGGCATGAATAGCCGTAACCGTGTTGCCTTAAACTCCATCGTGTATAAAGAAATCAACCGCTTTATGCGCATTTGGGTACAAACGCTGGTGCCACCGGCCATTACCATGACCCTGTACTTTATTATTTTCGGTAGCCTTATCGGCAGCCGGGTAGGGCAGATGGGCGGTTATAACTATATGGAGTTTATCGTGCCCGGCCTTATTATGATGTCGGTAATAACCAACTCCTATTCGAATGTTGCATCGAGCTTTTTCTCGGCTAAATTTCAGCGCTTTATTGAAGAAATGCTGGTGGCACCTATTCCCAATAGCATCATCATTTTCGGCTTTGTGGCCGGCGGTATGGCTCGGGGCCTGTTAGTCGGTGCCATTGTGACAGTGGTGTCGCTGTTCTTTGCCCATATTCATATTCAGCACCCGTTGGTGGTGATTGTCACCGTTATTCTAACGTCGTTGTTGTTTAGTCTTGGTGGGCTCCTCAACGCCTTATTCGCAAAAAGCTTTGACGATATCTCTATCGTGCCGACCTTTGTGCTGACACCGCTGACTTATCTTGGCGGGGTTTTTTACTCGATTAGCTTACTGCCCGGCTTTTGGCAGGCACTTAGCCATGTGAACCCGATTTTATACATGGTAAATGCCTTTCGTTATGGCTTTCTTGGCAGTTCTGATATCGCCCTTTGGCAAGCGTTTACGGTACTGGTGGTGATGATTGTGGCCATGTATTTCTTGGCACTACATCTTATTCGTAAAGGCGTGGGGCTGCGTCACTGATGGAAGCCAAAGCCGTTGTTAGTAACCAAGCAGGACTAAACGAAAAGCTCGACGAGGTGGTCTCACGCCACCTTCGTCATACCTTTAAAAAGCCCTATGCCGAGCATAGCCTGGCCGCTTTTGCTGAACTTGAGCAATGGCTTGCCAAGCACAGCGCAAAGCCGCTGGTGTTAGACAGCTGCTGCGGGGTTGGGGAAAGTACGGCGGTGCTGGCCCAGCGCCACCCGGAGGCGGTGGTAGTGGGGGTGGATAAGTCTGCTCATCGCTTAGGCAAACATGCCCATTATGCCTCGGCACAAGATAACTACTTGGTGTTAAGAGCCGACCTAAACGACTTGTGGCGGCTCCTGGTGGAGCACGGCCTTAAGCCCAGTCACCATTACTTGTTGTACCCCAACCCTTGGCCAAAAGCCGCCCATTTAGGCCGGCGCTGGCACGGCGGCCCGAGTTTTGCGGCGCTGTTGGCACTGGGTGGGCAATTAGAAGTGCGTTCCAATTGGCAGCTCTATGTATTGGAGTTTGCCAGAGCCTTGCAATTAGCTGGTATAGAAAGCCAGCAAGCCGAGGTGACCTTAGCACCTATTACCCCATTTGAGCGCAAGTATATGCAGGCAGGGCAGCCGTGCTGGCAGTTAAAAGCGGACCTTAACCTAGCGTAGCGCCGTGCACAGATGCCTAAAAGCACCTACTTTGAAGGTAGCAACCACAACAGAGGGGCTGCCATGAGAGAGCTTATCAAGGTGAAGTTAACGGTGGTTTTTACTGCCGCAGTGTTGCTGCTCGCCCTGGAAGGGCTCTATCTCTGGGCAATGATGGAATAAAAAAACGCCGGCAAGCCGGCGTTTTTTTGTGCTTAAGTAATCAAGCTACCTGCACGGGTATGGCTTTGCTGGTGCGCACGATGTTGTTTTCTGCATCCAGGTAAACCAGGCTGGGCTTGTGCTTTTGCACTTCTTCCGCGTCCAGACGAACAAAGGCGCAAATAATAATACGATCGCCCTTGTCGGCTCGGCGCGCTGCAGCACCGTTAACAGAAATGACTTTAGAACCACGTTCGCCACTAATGGCGTAGGTGGTAAAGCGCTCACCGTTGTCGATGTTGTAGATTTGGATTTCTTCGTATTCCAGAATGCCGGCAGCATCAAGAAGATCCTGGTCAATGGCACAGGAACCTTCATATTCCAAGACAGAGTGAGTAACTCGGGCTTGGTGCAGTTTGCCTTGCAGCATGACTCTTTGCATGGCTAAAAATCCTATAATTTTTTCGCGACGATGACGGAAAACGCGGCAATATTACCACGCAGCCGCAAAAGTCGGCGCAATATAAACCAAATATTTCAGGCCTGCAAATTCACAAGCAGGTTGTCTATCAGGCGCGCTTTACCAATGTAAGCTGCCGCCAATAACACGACTTCCTGATCGTTCTTGGTTGCCGGTGCCAGAGTATCGGCATTCAGAATGTGGAGGTAGTCGGGTTTAAAGCCAGCCTGTTCCAGGCGGCTTTTGCCTTGCTCAATGAGCGCAGCAAAATCGGTGTTCCCTTGCGCTAAGGCTTCGCCCATTGCTTGCAAGGTGGCATAAAGGGCCGGGGCTTGTTGCCGCTGCTCAGCAATAAGGTAGCCGTTACGTGAACTCAGCGCCAAGCCGCTTTCTGCGCGAACCGTCGCAACGCCGCGGATCTCAATCGGCATGGCTAAGTCTTCAACCATGCGCCGAATAACGGCCAGCTGCTGATAGTCTTTCATGCCAAAACAGGCAACATCCGGCTGAACCAAGTTAAATAGCTTACACACTACCGTGGTCACGCCACGAAAATGCCCAGGCCGGGTTTGACCACAGTACAGATCGGAAATGCCAGGGACTTCAACTTTGGTGTGGCCTTCCATGCCATGCGGGTAGAGCGCTTCGGGGGGCGGCATAAACAGCAAATCGACCCCTTCATCAAACAAGGCCCGGGAATCTTCTTCCGGGGTGCGCGGGTAGGCGCTTAGGTCTTCGTTAGCACCAAACTGCATGGGGTTTACAAAAATAGAAACAACCACACGGTCTGCTTGCTGTTTTGCTTCCCTGACCAGGGTCAGGTGGCCTTCGTGAAGGTTACCCATGGTTGGGACCAGAGCGACTTTTTCGCCCTTCTGGTGCCAGGCCTTTACCTGGGCACGCAGATCTTTTACGGAATGCACGGTGCGCATTCGGCTATTACCTCACTCAAACGAATGCTCGGCCGCCGGAAAATGTCCTTCGGCCACGTCAGAGACATAACGAGCAACCGCTTGTTGCATGTTACCTGTCTCGGTTAAGAAATTCTTAGAAAACTTAGGGATATGGCCAGCACTAATCCCAAAAAGGTCATGCATTACCAATATTTGGCCGTCGGTGTCAGGGCCAGCGCCAATGCCGATAACCGGAATGCTGAGCGCCTCGGTAACGGCCTTGGCCACTTTTTGGCTGACGCATTCGATAACCAGTAGTTGTGCGCCAGCGGCTTCTACCGCTTTAGCTTCACGCAGAATGCGCTGGGCGTCTTCGTCGGATTTGCCTTGTACCTTGTAGCCACCCATCAGGTGCACTGATTGTGGCATCAGGCCAATGTGGGCACAGACCGGCACACTACGTTGCACCAAGCTGCGGATGGTGTCGCAAATCCATTCGCCGCCTTCTAATTTCACCATCTGTGCGCCAGCGCGCATCAGGGTGGCAGCGTTTTCACAGGCCTTTTCGTGGGTGGCGTAGCTCATAAAGGGCAAGTCAGCGACGATAAGGGCGCCTTGGGTGGCGGCTCTGACGCAACGGGTATGGTAGGCAATATCGTCAACCGTTACGGCCAAGGTATCGTCGAGCCCTTGAACCACATTACCCAGCGAATCGCCAATCAACAGCATTGACACCCCATGGTCGTCAAAAAGCTTGGCAAAACTGGCGTCGTAAGCGGTAAGGGTGGCGAATTTTTCACCACGCTGTTTCATTTTATGCAGAGTAGAAATGCTGATGCGTTTTTTCAGCGCGGCTTCATTGACCTTGCTCATAAGGAGGCCTTCCGAGCGAATTAGGGCGATTACTCTAACGCAAGGTTCGGCAGTCGCAAAGTGGTGGTGCCACCTTGACGAGGTCATTTGTAGTGCAGGCCAGATCTACCAAGGCTTTGCCATCTGGTAGTACCAGTTCAGGGGAGAGCTCAAATAGGGGCTGGATCACAAAATTGCGATCTTTTAAGCCATAATGCGGCACCTTAAGGCGCGGCAAATCGAGGGTAATTTGCCCGTAAAGCAGCAAGTCTAAATCCAGGGTGCGCTCGCCCCAGTGCCGCGTTCTGATGCGGCCTTGCTGGTTCTCTATGGCTTGCAAAGCATCCAGTAGGGCCAAAGGCGCAAGCGCAGTATCAATTAGCGCTACCGCATTAACGTAATCGGGTTGGTCTTGCGGGCCCATGGGGGCGCTGCGATAAAAGCTGGAACTGGCGAGAAGGCGAGTCTCTGGCAGGGCGGCAAGGTGGTGCAGTGCCTGCCAGAGTTGGCGGGCTGGGCTGGTAAGGTTGGCGCCCAGCCCGATATAGGCCTTATTGCTCATTGTTGGGTTTGCGGCGCGGCTTGCGTTTGCGAGGTTTACGCCGTTTGGCACCTTTACTGTCAAAAATGCCCGCTACCAAGCGTTGCCTCTCAGCACCTTCAACGTTTTGATATTCCTTCCACCATTCGGCCAAGGCTTTAATTTCTTTGCCTTCAACCTCACCGCGCATTTCTAAAAAGTCATAAGCGGCGCGAAACCGCGGATGCTCAAACAAGCGCTCAGCCCGGCGGCCGGCACGTTTATCAAGGCGGGTTTGCAGGGTCCAAATTTCGCGAATAGTGGTGGTAAAACGTCGTGGGATCGCGATATGGCGGCACTGCTCGTCCAAGACTTCGTTCATGGCGATTTGGTAAGCGTCATTACTGGGCAGGCCCGATTCGAGCAAAATGTCTTGCGCGCGTATATCCAGCACCGGCCACAGCAGCGCTGCAAACAGGTATGCCGGGGTGCTCTTCATGTCGTTACGCACCCGATAGTCGGTGTTTTCCAGGGCCAGTTGTATAAAACGGCTGGCCCTTTGGTCACTTAAAAAGGGCGTTAGGCTGGGGAAGAGACGTTGGAACAAGCCGTAGTCGCACAGCATGCGAAAATTATCCAGGCCATGGCCTGCCATAAAGAGCTTGAGGCTTTCTTCAAAAAGGCGTGCTGCCGGAATGTCATCCAGCAGGGATGCCAGCTCTTGGATAGGCGCGGCCGTGGCGGGGGCAATGTCCATATCGAGCTTGGTAGCAAAACGTACGGCGCGCAGCATCCGCACCGGGTCTTCACGGTAGCGGGTGGCCGGGTCGCCAATCAGTTCAATACGGCGGTTTTCTATCGCCTGCATGCCACCAGCAAAATCAATGATGCTGTAGTCGGCAATGTTGTAATAAAGGGCATTGATAGAAAAATCGCGGCGCAGGGCGTCTTCTTCGACTGAATCGGAATAAGCATTATCGCGCAGCAACATGCCTTCGTCGGAGCGAGCGGCGTCGGGGTTGTCAGTTAAGCTGCCCCTAAAGGTTGCCACTTCGATGACTTCGCGACCAAAAAGAATATGGGCAAGACGGAACCGGCGGCCAACCAGGCGGCAGTTGCGAAACAACTTCTTGATTTCGTCAGGAGTGGCGTTGGTAACAATATCGAAGTCTTTGGGTTTGAGGCCCAAAAGCAAGTCGCGCACACCGCCACCAACCAAATAGGCCTGGTAACCCGCCTTGTTCAATCGATACAACACTTTTAGCGCATTATCGCTGATCGCTTTGCGGCTAATATTGTGGTTATCCCTGGCGATGACGCTGGTGATTTGTTGTTCTTTACCACCGACCACGCGACGGCAGAAATCTATAACTCGGGAAATAATGTCGTTCACCTGAAAACACAAGCAATCTGTTTAAGGCGCAAATCATACCTAAGCTTGCGCCGGTTGAGAATCATCCAGCCATGACCATTGTGTGATGGCGTCGGATAATAAGGCATCAACGGAGCTGTCATCTCGCGCTTTAAGCCCCAAATACGCCATGGCTTGCTTAAGGGCAGGCAGTGGCGCTTTATCATTTATGGGGTCAGCATGATTCTGCTTTGACAGTTTTTGTCCGTCATCCCCCAACACCAGTGGTAAATGCAAATAATGGCAATGGCTCGCGCCCAAAGCATTATAAAGCCCGAGCTGCCAGACGGTTGCGTCGAGCAAGTCCAGGCCTCGCACCACATGGGTAACACCTTGGTCTATATCGTCGCTGACAACGGCCAATTGATACGCATAAAGGCCGTCTTTGCGATGAATAATAAAATCTTCTGCGGCCAATGTTTGGCCAACTTCCACAGCACCGAGACGGCGGTCAGTAAACCGATAAACCGGGGCGTCATTTTTAAAACGCAGCGCTGCCGGTTGCCCCTCTGGTGGCGTTTGGCAATCTTTTCGGCTGTGCAGCCCTTGGGCCTTAAGCTGTTTACGGGTACAGCCACAGCGATAGCTTTGTTGCCGCGCTGCCAATGCTGCCAAACGCGCGTCATACGCAGCGTGGCATTGGCTTTGATATCGTATTTCTCCATCCCAATGGAGGCCAAAGGCGTCCAAAGTGCGCAAAATGGCACTGTCGGCACCGGGCATTTCACGGGGAGGGTCGATATCTTCGATGCGGACTAACCAGCGGCCATTATTGGCTCTAGCGTCCAAAAAAGAACCAAGGGCCGCCACCAATGAACCCAGGTGTAACGGCCCTGAAGGACTAGGGGCAAAGCGCCCTATGTAATGGCTGGCCATTAGCCAGCCATTTGCTTCTCGCGGATCTCAGCAAGAGTTTTGCAGTCAATACACAGCTCAGCGGTCGGGCGAGCTTCAAGACGGCGAATACCAATCTCAATGCCGCAAGACTCGCAGAAGCCGTATTCGCCTTCTTCGATGATCTGCAAGGTCTTTTCAATCTTCTTAATGAGTTTGCGCTCGCGGTCACGGGTGCGCAGCTCCAGACTGAATTCTTCTTCTTGTGACGCACGGTCAGCAGGATCAGCAAAGTTGGCTGCTTCATCCTTCATATGGGTCACGGTACGATCCACTTCTTCCCTGAGCTGGCGACGCCATGCTTCGAGGATTTTGCGAAAATGCGCAAGTTGATCCTCGTTCATGTACTCTTCGCCTGGCTTCTCTTGATAAGGCTCCACGCCGGCAATAGCCAGAACCCCCAAGGAGCTTTTCTTTTTGACTTCAGCCATGCTGACTCTCCTAATCATCAGGACGATGTGAGCCTTCAGCTCGTTTAAGGCGGCTATCTATAACAGATAGTTCCGGCCAGGACAACGCTTAGATGATGACTTTAACAGCCTTGTCAAGAACTAGCCCTTCAATTCCAATCGCTGCTTTACGGGCCAGCAACTTGACGCCGCTATCAGCGACTTCTTTAAGCCTTTGAGCATAGACAGGATCTATATGCTCTGCCGCTTTCACCTGTTCGATACCGCTGTGCAGTACTGTAAACAAAAGTGCGGCTTCCTCTCCTGCCTGCACCTTGGCGACCAAAGCATCCAAGTGCTTGAGTGCGCGCGCACTTTTCGCATCTGGAAAGGCCCCTATGCCGTTTTCCAGCAGCAGCGTTACGCTTTTAACTTCCAGCCATAGCTTGCGGCCCTGGCCTTCTAATACGAAATCGACACGACTTCCGGCGCCATCATCCTGTTCAGGTAAGACCGTATCAGCAAACGCAAGTTCGCTGATCCGCTTTGCAAGCAGCGCTTCTTTTACTATGGCGTTGGCACGAGCGGTATTGATGCAAATTAGCTGGCCGTCTTTTTCGGTTAACTCCCAACTACCGGGCAGCTTCTTTTTGGGGCTGGGGTCATAGCGAAACCAGATGGTATCCCCCGGCTCGCCGCAGCCGGTCATGGCTCCGGTGTTGGCGCAGTGAATGGTTAACGGGCCACGGGCACTATCAATATCAGCTAAAAAGCGTTTGTAGCGTTTAATCAGGGTGGCCTTTTCCAATACCGGCTGAAACTTCATTAATCCACTCCTGCTGTAAAGCGCCTATAAAAGAGGAAGACACGGCAGCCTACCTGAAGCTTTGGCCCTCGGCCAGGGCGACGCTTTTCGGTCGTTGTTTGAATCAGCAACTGCTTCTAAGGCCCTGCTGGTGTATGCTTTCTGGCTTATTGGCCCACTCGCCGTTCAATAGGAGTAACAGATGAGTGAATGGTTTGAGGTAACTCTGACTGGCGAAGCCGCTGCCAGCCAATGGGGCGACAATGCCCTAATCAGTTTTAAAGAAAACGGCGCCACCGTGCACGCCAGCGATCGCCGCCGTATTCAACAAGCAGGCAGCCGTTTGCGCAGCCAAGGCATTGTTAAGGTGCAGTTGGCCACCGGTTTTGAAGACATTGATTTGCAGTGGGCTTTTGCCGACGGCTTTATGTCTACCCTGGGCGGCGAGCGTATCCGCTGGGCAAGCGAAAGCGCTGAACTGGATGCCCGCTTTAAGGTTGCCCGCTGGGTGCGTGACATCACCAACAAAGGCCCTGAGCAAAAATCTCCGCAAATGCTCGCCTCTGAAGCCGCTTCTTTTATTAGCGCCTTGGGCGGTGACAAAGTCAGCTACAAAATGATTTCTGGCGAAGCCTTAAAAGACGCAGGCTGGACCGGCCTATATAACGTTGGCCGCGGCTCGTCACGGCCGCCGGTGATGCTGGTGTTAGATTACAACCCCGGCCAAGAAGACACCCCGGTTAGCGCCGCGCTGGTGGGTAAAGGTATTGTTTTTGACTCCGGTGGTTATTCGTTAAAAGCCTCCGAAGGCATGTTGAACATGAAAGCCGATATGGGCGGCGCCGCTATGGTGACAGGCGGTTTGGGCCTGGCTATTTTGCGCGGCTTGGATAAGCGGGTGCGTTTGATTTTGTGCTGCGCCGAGAACTTGGTTTCTGGCAACGCCTATAAACTTGGCGATATTCTCACCTACAAAAACGGCACCACCGTTGAAGTGGTTAACACCGACGCCGAAGGCCGCTTGGTGTTGGCTGACGGTCTGCTGGTGGCGGGTGAATCCGGGGCGCCGCTTATCATTAATGCCGCAACCCTGACCGGCGCGGCGATGACCGCCGTTGGCAGCCATTACAACGCGCTTTTTGCCCTTGATAAAGAAGTGGTGGCTAAGGTCAATGCCATTGCCGACGCTGAATGCGAACCGGCTTGGCCGTTGCCGCTAGAGCCCTTCCACCAATTTGAATGCCCCAGTGCCTATGCTGACACCGCCAATAGCCGTGCCCAAAAAGGCGGCGGCGCCGGTGGTGCCTCCAATGCCGCCGGCTTCCTGTCTCGCTTTGTGCGTGACAGCGGTAAAGGCTGGGTGCATATGGACCTGGCATCCTGCTTTAACAACAGCGAAAACGCCCTTTGGGCGGCAGGTGCTACCGCCCGTGGTATCCGTACTATTGCCAGCAGTATTAAAGCGTTAAGTTGACTGCATTTGTGTTAAAAAAGGAGGGTGCACCCCTCCTTTTTTTGTTACTTTCTTGTCAGTTTTATTGCTGAGATGACTATTTATGATAAGGAAGTTGTTTGCTAGCGCACTTATTTTCTCTGTGCATTCTTTTGCTACTCCCGCCACCTCTGGCACTGTTGAACTGAAAGATTTCGCACGCAGAGCCCAATTTCAGAACTTAGAGATCTCACCCAAAGGGACTTATCTCGCCGCCAAAGTAGTCAATGCTGAAGGTGTAACCAGTTTAGTGGTTTTGAAGCGTGGTAAGAGTCTCACCGTAACCTCAGCTCGAAAGTTTGATAGGCCCGATGATGTTCGCAACATTACTTGGATTAGTGATAATCGGCTAATGCTTTCAGTACAAAGAAAATTAGGCGGTTTGGATGTGCCAGTGCCTACGGGCGAGTTGTTTGTTGTCAACGCTGATGGCTCTCAAGGTGAAATGATTTTTGGGCGACGAGCACGAACAACTGGGGTGAGAGACGACAATAGTTCATTTAATATGAAAGGGGAGTTAATTGATACTTTGCCTGACGATCCCCGCCATGTATTGATCCTTGGACAAAACATTCAACGTGAGATTGATTATGGCACTGTGTTTAAACAGGATGTTTACAGCGGTAGAAGAGTTAGCGTGGCAAGAATTCCGGTAAGAACTGACTACGTTGTTACCGATAATAAAGGCAATGTTCGTTTCGCCAGTGGGGTTGATTTAAGAAAGAAAAATCAAGCTGTTCTTGTTTATCGAGACGCGAATGGTGAAAACTGGCAAGAGATAGAACATTACGGTGAGTCTGAAGGTGGTTTTCGTCCCATTTCAATATTGCCTGATAATAAAACTGTGATTGGTTTATCAGACCGTGGCCGCGATACATTGGCACTAGTTAGTTATGATATTAAAAATAAGAAAGAGACTGTTTTATATCAGTCTCCGGATGTAGATGTTAGCCCTGTTTTCGATCTGAAAAATGGCTATTATCATAATGTTATTGGTGCTAAATATGACCTTTTTCGTCCTAAGGTCGCTTTTCTTAAAGCAGCTGAGACATCCTCTTTTGCGGCTGATTTAAAAGGGTTAATCTCTTCATTTCCTGATAGCAATGTCGATATAACTTCCGCAACTGACGATAGTCGTTTGATGGTTGTAAAAGTATCTTCAGATGTCAATCCAGGTCAGTATTACCTTTTCGATAAAAAGAAAATGTCGGTTAGCTTTTTACTGAGTGAGGCAAAGTGGCTTGATAGTAAAAAGATGGCTCACAGTCAGTTCGTTACTTACCAGAGTCGAGATGGCCAAACGCTACGTGGGTATTTGACTTTACCCAAGGGGAAAGAAAAAAATCTGCCCTTGGTAATGATGCCTCATGGAGGGCCCTATGGCTTCCGCGATTATTGGGAATATGATCCTTATGTACAGGTCTTAGCTAATAATGGTTTTGCTGTATTCCAACCTGAGTTTCGCGGCTCAGGGGGCTTTGGTAAAAAATATATCGAGTCGGGTTATCATAAATGGGGAACTATGATGATTAATGATATGACCGACGGTGTGAAATTTTTGATCAAAGAAGGTATTGCCGATAAAAATCGTATTTGTGCTGCTGGTGCCTCTTATGGTGGTTTTGCTGCGGTTCGAAGTGCAGAACGAGAGCCTGATTTATATAAATGCGCTATCGGTTACGTTGGAGTTTATGACATTAATAAATGGCGTAATGATACCCAGCGAACCGATCACGTCAGTGCAATTAATTATTTAGAGAAAACACTAGGTGATGATGAAATGGCGCTTGCTGATCAGTCACCAGTTAATCATGTTGATAAATTAAAAGGGCCAGTATTAATAGTATCAGGTGGCCAAGATAATATTGCACCAATAGAACAGTCCGAAGCATTACGAGACGCTATGAAAAAGGCTGGGAAACCCTATGAGTGGTATTCAGAACGTACTGAATATCATGGGTTTAACGATCCTAAACATATTGAAAAACTTTTTAAGAAAGAACTTGCCTTTCTTAAAGCCAATATTGGTTCGTAACAAAACGCCGCTTAAAGCGGCGTTTTTTATTGCGCGTGAAAAGTTGCCAGCACTTGGTAGTGGCCACGCTCGGAATGGTAAAGCGCAAACTGCTGGGCGTTTATTAAAAATGGCGGTATGGCAATGCTTGGAAGGGTAGGTTGGTGCATGCCTCGCGCCAGCGTTAGGTGTGGCTGATAGGGGCGGTTATCCACAAAACCGCCAAGGTCTTTCGAAAGCGCTTGCAGTTTTGCTGCTAACTGCAGCAGCGGCTCGGGCGCTTGGTGAGGAGCCAGATAGGCAATACCCGCTTTGGGCCACTGGCCAAACCGGGTGATCGGTACGGAAAAGGCTGACCACGGAGCGGTTTTAGCGCCAGCTATCAAGTCCGGCAACTTGCTATCGGCAAGCTCGCCAATAAAGGCCAGCGTCAGGTGAAAGTTAGCTTCTGGAACGGGCTTTTTGAGCGCGGTAAAGGCTTGGTTACGCCACTGGCTAACCGTTTCTGCTTGGGTTGGTGTTAGGGATAAACCAAAGAAAAGTCGCATGGCGCTCATGGTACACTCATTCCCCGGTTTTGATGACAAAGAGACTGGCTTTGGGTTCCCTGCCTGTTGACGAGGTATTACCTCAGCTTACATCGGCGATTGCCGAGCACCAGCGGCTTATCCTGGAAGCGCCACCCGGCGCCGGTAAGTCCACGCAAGTGCCGCTTAGGCTATTAAAGGTGCTTTCGGGCACCATTATTATGCTTGAACCCAGGCGGCTAGCGGCCCGTAGTCTTGCCCGTTACATGGCTAGCACCTTGGGCGAAAAAGCCGGCCAAACGGTGGGGTATCGCACCCGTACCGACAGTGCTGTCAGCGCTGATACCCGCCTTGAAGTTGTTACCGAAGGGATTTTGGTACGCCGCTTACAAACTGACCCTGAGCTTGAAGGTGTCAGCCTGGTCATTTTCGATGAATTTCACGAACGTAACCTAACTGGCGATTTAGCGCTGGCTCTGGCGCTGGATGTGCAAAGCGGATTGCGGGATGACCTGAAAATACTGGTGATGTCCGCCACCCTTGATGGCGAGCGTTTACACACCATGTTAGCGCCGTGCGCCCGAATTCAAAGCCAGGGCCGCAGCTTTCCTGTCGATGTTCGCTACCTGGCTCCCAAGGTTAACCAGCCATGGCTGGGGCTATGTAGCGCGGTGGTGCTAAGTACTTTGGCCTCAGAGCCTGGCTCTATGCTGGTGTTTTTACCGGGCGGCGGCGAAATTCGCCGTTTGGCAGCCGATCTTGGCGCACGGCTGCCTGACGATGTTGACCTTTACCCGCTCTATGGCGACCTGGATAAAGCCTTGCAAGATGCCGCCATTGCGCCGCCTGGCAATGGTCGGCGCAAACTGGTGCTGGCCACGCCCATTGCTGAAACCTCGCTTACCATCGAAGGCATTCGGCTAGTGATTGATAGCGGCTGGTGCCGGCGGCCGCTGCTGGATGTGGCCACCGGCATGAGCCAACTGAAGCTTTGCCGTATTAGCCAGGCCTCAGCCACCCAGCGTGCGGGCCGGGCCGGGCGCTTAGCGCCGGGCATCGCTATTCGTCTTTGGGGGGAAAGCCAGCAGCAAAGCCTGAGTGCGCAAACACCGCCCGAAATATTGGCCTCTGATTTAGCGCCCTTGGCGCTAGAGCTGGCGCAGTGGGGGATTCATGAACCTGCACAATTGGCCTGGCTTGATTTGCCGCCAACGCGGCCCTGGGCTGAGGCTTGTAAACTGCTCGGCCAGCTTGATGCTTTGGAAGATGGCCGTATTACTAAGGCCGGCCGACAAATGGCGCGGTTGGGTTGTCACCCCCGGCTTGCCCATATGCTGACATTAGTCGCTGAGCAAGCTGGGCCTTCCCTTAAACAAGCGGCGCTTATGGCGGCGCTTTTGGAAGAGCGCGATCCCTTTTCTCAATGGGACAGTGATATTGAAGGCCGGTTAACGGCCTTAGGTAAACACCCCATTGCCCGCCAATCAGAGCGTTATCTGCGCCAGCTACGCCCGCACGGCGAGGTCAGATGGTCATTGGGCGCCATTTTGAGCTTGGCTTACCCCGAGCGCATTGCCGTTGAGGTTAGCCCTGGCCGTTATCGTTTGGCCATGGGCCGGGGGGCAAGATTGGCTGAAGGTGACCGGCTTTGGGGCACCCCCTGGCTGGTGGTGGCACAAATGAGTGGTGATAAAGGCGATGCCACCATTCGCCTGGCCGCCGCTGTTGCTGAAGACGATTGGCAGGCACTACACCAACGCCATATTCATTGGCAGCCAAGGCTTGATTGGCAAGGCGAGCGCCTTGTTGCCCAGCAAGAGCAGCGCTACGGCGCCTTGGTGCTGGCCACCAAAGCATTGCCCAACCTTGACGATGGCCAGCGCACCGCCGCCCTTTGCGATTGGCTGCGCCGCCAGGGCGCGCAGGCCCTGCCGTGGGATGATGCCAGCCGGCAGCTGCAAACCCGGATACTTTGTGCCAAGCAATGGTTGCCACACATGCCCTGGCCCGATGTAAGCGATGAGGCCTTGCTCGACACCTTGGAAAGCTGGCTTGGCCCTTATTTATCGACTGTAAAAAGTAAGCAAGCACTGACTAAAGTTGACCTTCGCCAAGCCATGGAGGCGGCGCTGCCATGGCCTTTACCCAAGGAACTGGCAAGGTTACTACCCACCCGCCTGGAGGTGCCTACCGGCCAACAATTTGCGCTGGAATATCGTTTGGACGAAGCGCCGGTGCTTTCGGTACCCATGCAGGCACTTTATGGCCAAACCGCCTCTCCCACTATCTGCGATGGCAAGGTGGTGGTGACCTGCGCTTTGTTGTCGCCCGCCCGCCGACCTTTGCAGGTAACGCGGGATTTAGCAGGGTTTTGGGCCGGAAGTTACAGCGAGGTGCGCAAGGAAATGCGTGGCCGTTACCCCAAACATGACTGGCCGGAAGATCCAGCCAATGCCAGCCCCAGCCGCTTTACCAAAAAGCGCCAGCAACGGGAAAACGGTTAAGTCATTAAAAAGGCCCTTGTGAGGGGCCCTGTTATTGGCTGGCTTTTTTGATGGCTTCGGCGGTTTTTTTAAGCCTAGGTAAGTACTTACCTAATAAGGTGTGGTGGTCGACCCGGGCGGCGTTGGTGCTGACATTAATAGCCCCAAGCAACACGCCGCTGGCGCTAAAAACCGGCACTGCAATAGAGCGCAGCCCTAAATCCAACTCTTGGTCCACCATCGCAAAACCTTCTGTTCGCACTTTATCAATGGCTTGGCGCAGTGCGCTGACGTTGGTGATGGCGTTTTGGGTGTGGGCCTCGGGTTGCCAGTCTGCCAGCCATTCTTCTAGTTCTGCACTTGGCATTTGCGCCAGTAAAACGCGCCCCATTGAACTGTATGCCGCCGGTAAGCGCGTGCCTACCGCCAGGGTTATGGCCATCAGCCGGTGCCGAGCTGCAGAGCGAATTTCATAAACCACATCTTGCCCATCCAACACCGCCAATGACGATGACTCACCCAACTCGTCGGTGATGCTTTCCAAATGGCGCTGAATAACTGCTCGGTAAGGGTTTGACGCCTGATACGCCTGGCCAAGGTTTAACACCTTTGGCGCTAAGGTGAAGTAGCGGCCTTCTTTTCGCAGGTAATCAAGGGCGTGCAAGGTCAGCAAAAATCGCCGGGCCTTAGCCCTGTCCATGCCAGTAACCTTGGCCACCTCCGTTAGCGTCATGCGCGCATGTTCTGAATCAAAGGCTTGCAGCACCGTCAGCCCAGAGGCAAGGGCGCCGACGTAGTCGCGGTCTTCCGGTTGTAAACGGGTATCGGCCATGGGGTAGCAACTGGATGAATTTCGCATAGCGTACCAGATGTTCGTCAACCGAACATATTCCCTTTAGGTAAAGCTGCAAAATACATTTGACGTTAAGGGTAATTCAGATCCATAGTGTTCGTAATGCAAAACTAATAGTTCGTAATGCGAACTTTAGAGGCAACAAAAGAGACTGATATGGCTGAATTCTTTTCCCTCAACGAAGCGGTAAGCCGCTTCATTCACGACGGTGACACTGTGGCAATGGAGGGGTTTACCCACCTCATTCCCTTCGCGGCAGGCCATGAAGTGATCCGCCAAAAAAAGCGTGACTTAACGCTTGTTCGCATGACCCCTGATCTCATCTACGACCAGCTAATTGGTGCAGGTTGTGTCGCCAAACTGATTTTTTCCTGGGGTGGTAACCCGGGGGTCGGGTCTTTGCACCGCTTGCGAGACGCCGTTGAAAAAGGCTGGCCACGGCCGCTAGAGATTTTTGAACACAGCCATGCAGCCATGGCTTGTGCTTATGAAGCCGGAGCGGCGGGGCTGCCACTGGCCGTATTGCGTGGTTACGTGGGTAGCGATCTGCCCAAGGTGAACGAGCAAATCAAATTTATTGAATGCCCCTTTAGTGGTGAGCGGCTGGCAGCAGTGCCGTCAGTGCGGCCAGATGTCACGGTTATTCATGCGCAAAAGGCCGACCGTAAAGGCAATGTGCTTATCGAGGGCATTGTCGGGGTGCAAAAAGAGGCGGTGCTGGCAGCGAAGCGCAGCATTGTTACCGTCGAAGAAATCGTCGATGACCTTGGCGCCAGCGTCAACGCTTGTGTGCTGCCCAGCTGGGCCATTACCGCTATTTGTGTTGCCGAAGGCGGCGCTAAGCCTTCTTACACCCTGGGCTATTACGACCGGTCCAATGCTTTTTACAAAGAGTGGGACGGCATCGCCCGTGACCGCGACAGCTTTTTGAGCTGGCTCGACAGCAACGTTTACAACCAAGGAGCCTGAGATGAGCCTTGAATTTAGTGCTTCTGAAATGATGAGCGTAACGGCAGCCCGGGCCCTTAATAACGACATGACCTGCTTTGTTGGCATTGGTCTGCCGAGCGAAGCGGCCAACCTGGCACGCTTGACCCATGCACCGGATGTCACCTTGATTTACGAGTCTGGCACCCTGCAAACCCAGCCTGATGTGTTGCCGCTGTCCATCGGTGACGGTGAGCTGTGCTCCTCCGCCCTTAATACGGTGTCGGTACCGGAAATGTTTCGATACTGGCTGCAAGGCGGCCACATTAGTGTCGGCTTTTTAGGCACCGCGCAAGTTGACCGTTACGCCAACCTCAATACCACCCTGATTGGTGACTACCGTGCCCCGAAGGTACGGCTGCCAGGCGGTGGCGGCGCGCCGGAAATTGCCACCAATGCCCACGAAGTGTTTATCACCGTTAAGCACTCCAAGCGCACCTTCGTTAAAGACGTTGATTTTATTACCACTGTTGGTTTTGGCCGTGACGGTAAAGCCCGTGATGGCGTGCCCAATATCGGTAAAGGCCCGACAGTGGTTATTACCGACCTTTGTATCTTAAAACCCGACCCCACCAGCAAAGAGCTGGTTGTTACTTCCCTACACCCAGGGGTGAGCCGCGAACAAGTGGTGGAAGCCACCGGTTGGGAGATTCAGTTTGCCAGCGATCTCGCCATTACGCCGGCGCCCACTGAGCAAGAACTTACCGTGCTGCGCGAGCTAAAAGCGCGCACCGCCGCCCACCATGCCGGCCAATGAGGAGCGCGTAATGACTGAGGTATTTATTTGTCACCCTCGCCGCACCGCTATTGGCCGTTTTGGCGGCAGCTTAAGCGCGGTACGTCCGGACGATTTAGCGGCGCATATTGTTAAGGCCGTACTTGCCGAAGCGCCGAACCTAGACCCCGCCGCCATTGATGAAGTGGTGATGGGCTGTGCTAACCAGGCCGGTGAAGACAACCGCAATGTGGCCCGTATGGCAGCCTTGCTGGCAGGGGTGCCGGTGTCGGTGCCGGGCACCACCCTTAACCGCTTGTGCGGCTCGGGCATGGACGCCGTTGGCAGCGCCTTTCGCGCCATTCGTGCCGGTGAAATAGAGCTGGCTTTGGCTGGCGGTGTGGAATCAATGTCGCGGGCGCCTTATGTCATGGGTAAGGCCAGCAGCGCCTTTTCCCGTGGCCAAGCCATCGAAGACACCACCATTGGCTGGCGTTTTGTAAACCCGTTGATGAAAAAGGCTTTTGGGGTGGAGTCCATGCCCGAAACCGCCGAGAACGTGGCCGAGCAATTTCATATTTCCCGCGCCGACCAAGACCTCTTTGCCTTGCGCTCGCAGCAAAAAACAGCCAAGGCCCAGGCCGACGGCATTTTTGCTCAAGAGATAGTGCCGGTCAGCATTCCCCGCCGTAAGCAAGAGCCACTGATTTTTGATACCGACGAGCATCCACGCCAAAGCACGCTGGAAAAGCTGGCGGCATTGCCAACACCGTTTCGTGATGGTGGCAGCGTAACTGCCGGTAATGCCTCAGGGGTGAATGACGGCGCCTGTTTGATGCTGGTGGCCAGTGCCGCAGCGGTGAAAGCCCATGGCTTAACACCCATGGCCCGGGTGTTGGGTATGGCTACCGCTGGTGTTGAGCCGCGCATCATGGGGATAGGCCCGGTTCCGGCCACCCGAAAATTGTTGGAAAAGCAGGGTATTAGCATCGAAGACATCGATGTTATTGAACTGAATGAAGCCTTTGCCGCCCAGGGTTTGGCGGTATTGCGTGAATTGGGCATTGCCGACGACGACCCCAGAGTGAACCCCAATGGCGGCGCTATCGCCTTGGGTCACCCTTTGGGTATGTCGGGGGCACGCCTGTTAATGACGGCCGCGCACCAATTGCAGCGAAGTGGCGGCCGCTATGGACTGTGCACCATGTGTATTGGTGTGGGGCAAGGGATCGCAACATTGATTGAGCGCGTTTAAGCAGCACGCGTAAACCTATTACAAAGAGATAATTATTATGGAAGCGATAACGAACTTCTCGGTGCGGGTAGTGCAGCGCTACCTGCCCAGTGCCTTCGTGCTGGCGGTTATTCTGACCGCTATCACCTTCTTGTTGGGGATCACCGTTGCCGACCAAAGCCCCATGGCGATGGCCGGTTACTGGGGGGATGGCTTCTCCAAGCTGTTTACCTTTGGTATGCAGATGGTGTTGGTACTGTTAACCGGTTACGTGCTGGCGATGACGCCGGTGGTACAAACCGCCTTAACTGGCCTGACTAAACACGCTAACACGCCGCGCCAAGCGATCATTCTGACCATTGTCGTCAGCTTTGTTTGCTACTACCTGAACTGGGGCTTTGGCATGGTCGTGGGGGCTATTTTGGCCAGGGCCATGGGCAGCCGGGTTAAGGTGCACTTTCCACTGATTGTCGCCGCCGCTTACGGTGGTGAATTGGTGCGGGGGCCTTCGTCGTCCATTCCGTTAGTGATAGCCACCCCAGGCCACTTTATGGAAAAAGAGATCGGCATAGTGCCGGTAACCGACACCCTCTATTCCACTTGGAATATCGCCCTTACCATCGGTCTGTTGGTGCTGTTGGTGCTGTTCTTTATGCTGCAAAAGCAGCCCAAAGACATCATTGTGCTGGAAGACAAAGAAGAAAGCGTCAGCGAAGAGCCCAAAGCGGTTGCCGGTAAGCAAAGCTTTTCTGACTGGATTGAGTACAGCCGTCTGCCGACCCTGTTTTTAGGTTTACTGGCAGTGACCTACTTGGTAGGCAAAGTGGTTGATCATGGTTTTAGTCTGAACCTAAATACGGTGATCCTTATCTTCCTGGCCTTGGGGCTGCTGCTACACCGCAACTCTGCCGCTTACCTAAAGGCTGCCGAGCTGGCGGTAAAAGCGGGGCGCGGCATCATAGTGCAGTTCCCGCTTTATGCCGGTATTGCCGGGATGATGACCAAAGCCGGGTTGGTGACCATTTTCTCCAATGCCATCATTTCCGTTGCCACGGCGAAAACGTTCCCTATCCTAACTTTCCTTTGTGCCGGTATCGTTAACTTCTTCATTCCTTCCGGTGGCGGCCAGTGGGCCATCCAAGGGCCCATTATGATGCATGCCGCCGCCGCCATTGGCGCTGACCCGGCACAAACCATCATGGCCTTTACCTGGGGTGATGGCTGGACCAACCAAATCCAGCCGTTCTGGGCATTGCCGCTGTTGGGTGTAGCTGGGCTTTCGGCGCGGGATATCATGGGTTATCTGGTGATTTGGCTTGGTATTTCCGGTATTGCCATTGCCGGTACCTTTGCCTTTTTGATGAGCTAAACGCCTCGCAAGTGAAAAACGCGCCTTTGGGCGCGTTTTTTTATGCTTTCTGGCACCTTTATGAAGGCAAGTGTTAGTCAGTTGCGACTTACTTGTAACTGTCAGTACCGATTCAGCAGCGCTGTGGTCAATTGGCCAAGGCCAGGGTTATCACGATGGGCTTGCCAGCGTACAATGATGCCACTTTTGTTAGGTCCTCGGATGTCAACGCCGCCATCTGGCTGATATGTGGTGTGGCTGTTGTCTGGGTTTATACCAGTCGAATTAAGGTCGTTTGCTCTTTCTAGACCGACCATTTAAGCCTTCGCCGCGGTTTGAATCGCCAATCCAAGTGAGTTTCAGTGACAAAGAAAAAAAATACCCCAAAAGCCAGCCCTAAAACCAAGGGTTTTCGTTTTTGGCCTTGGGCCATCAAAATCAGCCTGGTGCTGATTGCTGCTCTGGCCATTTATTGCATTTATCTTGATAGCGAGATCCGCCACAAGTTTGAAGGCCAAACCTTTGAATTGCCTGCGCAAATTTATTCAAGGCCGCTAGAGCTATATGCCGGTGCGCCGCTGTCTCGTGACCAGTTTATTGAAGAGCTGAAACTGCTCAAATACCGCAAAGTGGCCAATCCGGCCAAACCCGGTGAGTTTTCAGCGTCCGCCACAAAAGTGGAGCTGTATCGCCGGCCGTTTTTATTTCCTGAAGGCTTGGAAGAAGCGCGCCGCTTGTTGGTCGCTTTCGATGGTGACCGTATTGATGAGGTTTATGACAGCGCCTCCGGTCAGCCCATTGCCGTTGAACGGGTAGAACCGCAGCTGGTGGAGCTGCTGTCAGCCAGTACGGATGACCAAGACCGTATCTTTGTGCCGCTCGGCCAAATGCCGCAGCTGCTGCCAAAAACCCTGATCCAGGTCGAAGACCGAAACTTTTACGACCATATTGGGGTGTCGCCACTGTCTATTGCGCGGGCGTTGTGGGTGAATCTGCGTGCCGGCCACACCGTGCAGGGCGGCTCCACCCTCACTCAGCAGTTGGCCAAAAACTTCTTCTTAACCCGTGAAAAAAGCCTGGGCCGTAAGCTTAACGAAGCGCTGATGGCATTGATCATGGACCTTCGCTACGACAAAGACCGTATTTTGCAGGCCTATCTTAACGAGATTTTTCTTGGCCAGGCGCGGGCACAAGCGGTGCACGGCATGGGCCTGGCGGCACGTTTTTACTTTAGTCGCCCGGTACAAGAATTAACGCCTGCCCAAATTGCCTTGCTGGTCGGCATTATTAAAGGGCCATCCTATTTTGACCCTCGCCGCCATCCCGAGCGTGCCCGTGAGCGCCGCGATGTCGTGCTGAAGGTGATGGTGGAAAATGGCCTTATCGACCGCAGCGTTTACCAGCGCAGCGTCATGTCGCCGTTGGGCGTGACCAAAGAGCGCAGCCTGGTTAGTGCCACCGTGCCGGCCTATATGCAAGAAGTGCGGCGTGAGCTGGCCGGGGTGATTAAGCCCTTTATTAATAAGCAGCAAGGGATCCGGGTCTTTACTGGCTTGGAGCCGTTGGCGCAGCGGGCACTGCAAACCTCTATTGATAGCACCTTCCCAAAAATTGCCGGTAACAAACCGTTGGAAATGGCGGCGGTGATTTCTGACCCGCGTACTGGTTTGGTGAAGGCGATGGCTGGCGGTAAAGATGTGAACTTTGCCGGCTTCAACCGGGCGCTAGATGCGCGGCGGCAAATTGGTTCCATTGCCAAACCGGCGGTCTACTTAACCGCGCTTTCTGACAAGAAATTTAACTTAGCCACAGTGCTGCAAGACAAACCCATCAAGTTGCAGTCGCAAAATGGCGATGTGTGGGAGCCACAAAACTATGACCGTACCTTTAGCGGCCAGGTAGAGCTGGTGGATGCGCTGGCGCATTCCTTGAATGTGCCAACAGTCAATTTGGGGATGCAAGTTGGCGTGCCTGCGGTATTGGATACCTTTAAAGCGCTTGGGGTAAATGCGGACTTGCCGCCTTATCCTTCGGTGTTCCTAGGCACTGCGGCGCTGTCGCCCTGGCAGGTTAACCAAATGTATTTAACCTTGGCCAAACAAGGGCAAGAAATTCCCCTGGCGACGGTGTCAGAGGTGACCAGTGGCAGTGGCGAACTGCTGTGGAAGCGGCCAACCAAAGCGGTACAAACGGTCAGTAAAGAAGGCGCTTATCTCACCGATTACGCCCTGACCGAAGTGATGAATGAAGGCACCGGCCGTTATGTTGGTGCCCGTTTCCCCGGTAAAATACTGGCCGGTAAAACCGGTACCACCGACGATTTGCGCGACTCCTGGTTCTCCGGCTTTGATGCCCGTGATGTGGCCACTTTCTGGGTGGGGCAAGATAATAACGAACCGGCCAATCTTACCGGTGCTACTGGGGCGGCCCGCATATACAGCAGCTATTTGGATCATCGTCATCCGATCAGCCTGCGCCTTCGGCCACCGGCCAATGTCGTGGACGCTGTTTTTGACGATAACGGCCATTACCTTGGCGATTGCAACCGCAAAGGCCGTTTATTGCCCGCCGATAAACGTTACTTGCCGGATGTAGATTGCGATCGTTTAGGGAGTTTTTTAGACCGTTTATTCGGTAACTAACTGAACGCCCACTGTCAGCGTTGCTGACAGTGGGCTTCGTTTTTGTTCTGTTTGTTGAGTCAATTTAGCCCTTAAAACCGGGGGCTTGGTCGCAATTGTTCGAAAAAGCTACATATTGTTTCTCACTTTTTAATACAGCCTTAATCTTGCCGACTTTGCTGCCTAGGCAGTAAAATACATGACAATTCGATTGCAAAGAGATGTCATGGCGATTACCGCGCTGCCGGTTACTGATGATGCACCAGCACTGGATCCATTAAAGGATTTAGGTCGATTGGTGATCATTACCCGCAACCAATTGACCGCCAAGCTCGATGACGTTTTAGCCCCTTTGGATCTCACCACTGCCCAATACGGTGTTGTCATCGTGTTGTCTCGAGGCCAATGGGACGCGCCAGCCCAACTTTGCCAACTAATGGACTATGACCGAGGAGCAATGACGCGGCTTTTGGACCGTATGGTGAGCAAAGGGCTCATTGTGCGGCTTCCCAACGAAAAAGACCGGCGTTGTGTCACCCTCAAGTTAACGGAAAAATCGCTGGCGTTGCTGCCAAAGCTTGAAGCCACCGTAAGCGCTGTTTATCAAACCGCGCTTAGCGACTTTAGCGAAGCCGAAGCGGCGTTGTTGGCGGGTTTTCTTAACCGCATGATCGGAAATCTGGGATAGGCATTTGCCATCCACCCTATTGCTTGCTGCTGTTCTCACAGGTGCGATAACAGCTTTTGCTCTGTTTTTGAGCTTTGATGCACCGTCTTATAGTTAAGGTTGTAGCAATGAATGAACTGAAAAGTCGGGTGTTGACGGCCCTGGCTGGACATTTCCCCGACAAATCTTTCAGCTTTGATAACCTCAAAGTGTTGCACAAAGGGCGCTTTGCCAACGCTGTTGTGCTTCGTTATCAAGACGACGATCTGGATTTAGTGATCAAAGATTTCTCCCACTGTCCTTGGCCTATTCGCCGCACTGCTGGCCGCTTTTTTATTGGCCGTGAAGCCAAAGCCATGACCCGTTTAAAGGGCATTGATGGTGTGGTGCCGGATTGCTATCAGCTCAATGAATTGATGCTGGCCTATCCCTTTATTGAAGGGGAGTCGCTACGGGCTGTAAAAGAATCGGGCACTCAACTGCCACGGCGTTTCTTTGTTGAGCTTGAGCGCATGGTGGCTGAAATGCATCGCCGTGGGGTGGTGCACTTGGATTTACGTAACCTAGGCAATGTGCTGCTGGGCCACGATGGTAAACCGCACTTTATCGACTTTCAGTCGTCGATGAGTTACAGCCGTTTTCCTAACTGGGTGCAGGGCTTTATGCGTGGTGCGGACTTGTCGGGTGTTTATAAAGCCTGGGAAAAAGTCTGCGACGAGCCGTTGTCGGCCCATCGCGCCCGCTTTTTCGATAACTACAATATCTTGCGTAAACGCTGGATCTTCCGTGGTTATCCGTTAACCCGCACCGCTAATAAAATGCGCTCTGCCGGTGCCCAACTCGCCTTAGCGGGCGGTGAAGTGCTGCGCAACATGTTTGAGCGTATTTTCTAAGGCTCTAGGTGCCATTGTTGGCCTTGCCGATAGAGGCGGGCCAGCAATTGCTTCGGCTGCAATGGCCGACTGAAGTAATAGCCCTGAACCACTGGGCATTGCAATGACTGCAAGATAGCCAACTGTTCGGCGGTTTCTACCCCTTCTGCTACCACATCCATTTTCAGTTTTTGGGCAATGGCGATTAGCGCCGCAACCAGCGTGTATTCACGGTTATGGGCGGGCAGTGCCTGTACGAAACTCTTATCGATTTTCAGCACGTTAAAGGGATGTTCGGTAAGGTACTTCAAGGAAGAAAAGCCGGTGCCAAAGTCGTCCAGTGCCAAACCCACGCCCAGTTTCTGGCAAATATAAAGTGATTGCTGTACCTGGGGATGACTGGCATCCAATACCGCTCTCTCGGTCAGTTCCAGCTCCAATTGCCCTGGCGACAATTGATATTGCTTGAGTAACTGCGTGAGGTGCTGATGCAGCTCCGGGGTGCGCAGCTGCCGTGCAGAAAGATTCACTGACATCACGGGCTGAAAACCGGTTTCTCGCCAAGCGGCCAATTGCTGACAGGCCGTTTCGAGTACCCAAAGACCAATAGGCAATATTTGCCCGTCTTCTTCGGCGATGGGAATAAACTGGTCCGGCGGAATGGTGCCTAACTTCGGGTTGTGCCAGCGTAAAAGGGCTTCAACACCCACTACTTGATTGTCGCTAATGCTGACCTGCGGCTGATAAACCAGTTCAAACTCATTGTTAGCCAAGGCTTGGCGTAGGGCGTTCTCTATCTCTAAGCGCTTGAATATAGATTCATTTAGGGCCGGAGTGAAAAAGCGGTAAGGGCTGTCATCGGAACCGCGCGCTAACGCCATGGCGGCATCGGCATTACGGATCAGTACCGAGGGATCGGCGCCATCCTCCGGATACATGGCAATGCCGATATGGGCTTCGACTTGCATTTGTTTGCCTTGCAAGCGAAAGGGCTCTTTGAGGCAGTCGAGGAGTTTACCGGCAACCACTTCGGCGGTTTTGGCCTTGGACGCCCGTTCCAGGATCACCAAAAATTGGTCTGATGCCAATCTGGCCAAGGTGTCGGCTGGCCGTAAGGCAGCTCGCCAGCGGTTAGCGATAGCGGTAAGCAGTTGGTCGCCAAGCCAATGGCCATGGATGTCGTTAATGTCTTTAAAGCGCACTAAATCGATAAACATCACCATCACGTGGCCGTCTTGTGGCTCGTGGGCCACGATGGCTTGTTGCAAACGGTCAAAAGCCAATACCCGGTTAGGCAGGCCGGTTAAACTGTCGAGGGTGGTTTGCTTTTTCAGACTTTGTGTCATCTGAAAACGTTGAATGAGCTCAGCAAACAGCGATAACACCGCCTCTAAAAAAGGCAGCTCGTCTTCGTTGAGGTTAAGCCCAAATCCCTCTTGTTGTTTAAGACCGAGCAGTAGAGCCCACTGGCTATTGCTGCTAAATGCGAGCTTTTTGAACCCTTCCACAGCCAGGATGCCACTCAGAAATCCCGGCTTTTGTGCCGGATGGCTCCAAAGCAGCTGCGGTTGGGCCGGGCTCAAACTGGGTAACGCGCCCTGCCAATGGCCTAGTTGGCTAACGCAGATCCAGCCATTGGCCTGGGGCTTAAATAAGGCCACGGCATCTAATAACCCGGTTTTGAGCAACATGTGTAGCAAAGTGCGCACCAGCACCGCTTCTTCTTCTGCTTGAGCGGCCTCGCGATAACCTTCACGCACCAATTGCGACAACACCCGGCTGCGCCTGACTTCCCGGGTGAGCACACTGCGCTGAGCAATAGTGGCGGCTAACTGTTGGCGGAGTTCTTGGTCTATTACCACTGCATTACCTCTGAGCTCCAATTCATTAGCCGCGGCCCTTTGGCATTGCTGATTAACTCGGCGGCAGTAAAGATGCCTGCCAGGCCTTTACCAAGCGGCTTGCGAATGGCATCTGATTCTTCTTCTAAGGCACCGCTAAAGGCGCCAGTGCGGCTAGCGCAATTAATGTAGAAACTGGGCCGGTTGGCGACAAAGTCGTGCAAGAGATTGATGGTGGGAGAATCGCCTTGCTCAATAACCTTGGTGATGAGTACCGCTTTGCTACCCACTTCAAGCTGACCTGTTAACAGCGTCAGGCTGCCGGTGTTGGTATCCACGCCAACCAAGCAATGGCTTGAGTAGCTGTCGCCCCACGGCAGCCCCACTGCCAGACTATGCAGGGTGGCACCATGAAGCTCTTGTGCGCAAAGCCCGGTGACGGCGCAAAGCCTGTCCAGTGCCGGTTCACCGTTAAGGGTCAAAATTTGCTGACCTTTGGCGCCAGTGATGGTTGCAGTATCGCTAATGGGTAACGCCGTGTGGAAAACCTGGCTACGCGTAGGCTTTGGCAGCTTGGCTACGACGAGCTGGTTGGTAACAACCTGGTCACCCACGAAAATAAAGCTTGAGGACATGGCCAAGTCGCCGATTAAAGCGCCGCCGTGAAGTTGGCTGCCGGCCAGCGCTTTTTCGTCAAGGTGAAGCTCGCCCAACAGGTCGATAAAACACAAACCATGGTCTTGGCCTAGCCAGGCCGGCAGTTGGTTGATGTCAGCGTGGGTGAAGCTGCGATAGTCAGGCTCGGAGTCAAACAGCATCAGCATGGCTTCAAAACCACCATATTCAACACCTGCAGGGGTGATGATGCCGCAGCAACTTCCGCCGACAAGAGGAATATCGCCCAACAGGCGGCGACATTCTGAAAAAAGCCATTGGGGCTGATGAAAACCGCTGGCAAACAAAAGTCCCCAACGTGCGCCGTGCATAAGGGGTTGGCGCCTTACCAATTCATTGGCTGCCAGACGGCTGTCTGGTGCCAGACTCCAACTTGTGTTGAACATATTTTTTATTTTATAGGAGCGTCGAGCCAATCTAGACTGGCGTTAATGGGAAGTAAAGAGGGGAGCACGGCATCCCCCCAAACGGTACTTAAAGCGCGGTGAATGCTTGTTCAGCGGCGGCCAAGGTGGCGTCAATGTCAGCATCGCTGTGGGCCAGTGACAAAAAGCCCGCTTCAAAGGCACTGGGGGCCAGGTAAATACCGGCATCGAGCATCAGGTGGAAGAAGCGTTTGAACTTGTCAGTGTCACAGCCGCAAGCTTGGGTAAAGTTGGTCACTTCGGCTTCGTCGGTAAAGAAGATGCCGAACATGGCGCCTGCGTAGTTGACGGCCAGCGGTACACCGGCTTTGTCGGCGGCGGCTTTTAAGCCTTTGGCCAGTTTTTCGGTTTTAGCGGCAAGGGCCGCTTCATTGCCGGGCTGATCCAGTGCTTCGAGGGCTGCTAACCCGGCGGACATGGCTACCGGGTTGCCAGACAGCGTGCCTGCTTGGTAAACCGGGCCAACCGGCGCCAAGAACTCCATGATCTCGCGTTTGCCACCAAAGGCGCCCACCGGCATGCCGCCACCGATGATTTTACCCAAGGTGGTTAAATCCGGTTTGATACCGTAATAGGCCTGAGCGCCGCCCAGCGCCACGCGAAAGCCGGTCATCACCTCGTCAAAAATAAGCACGCTACCATAGCGGTCGCACAGTTCGCGCAGGCCTTGTAAAAAGCCTGGTTGTGGCGGTACGCAGTTCATGTTGCCAGCGACAGGTTCAACGATGATGGCGGCAACGTCATCTCCCACTTCTTGGAAAATGGCTTTTACCGAATCCAAGTCGTTGTAGGTTGCGGTGAGGGTATGCTGAGCAAACTCAGCTGGTACGCCCGGGGAGGTGGGCACGCCCATGGTCAGCATGCCAGAGCCGGCTTTAACCAGCAGGGTGTCGGCATGGCCATGATAGTTACCTTCAAATTTCACTATCTTGTTGCGGCTGGTGTAACCGCGGGCCAGACGAATGGCACTCATGGTGGCTTCGGTACCGGAATTGACCATCCGCACCATGTCCATGCTGGGCACCAGAGTACAGACCTTCTCGGCCATGGCCACTTCCAACTCGGTTGGCGCGCCAAATGACAAGCCCTTTTCGGCGGCTTTGATTACCGCTTCACGAATGGACGGGTGGTTGTGGCCCAAGATCATCGGCCCCCAGGAACCCACATAGTCGATATAGCGTTTGCCGTCTTCGTCGAAGACATAGGCGCCGTCAGCGTGTTCGATAAAAAGAGGCGTTCCGCCTACACCATTAAAGGCGCGAACCGGTGAGTTAACGCCACCGGGAATGCGGCGACGGGCTTTGCTGAACAGGTCTTGTGAACGGGACATGGGAATTCCTTATAGCGGTGCCTTGGTGGAGTGCCAAAGCACGGGGGCGTCGTATTTCTCCAGCTCTTTGTCTACTCCCAAGGTGAGAGCAAACAGGGCCATACGGATCAGAACACCGTTATCGGCCTGGCGGAAAATGGCCAAGCTTGGGTGTTCGTTAAGATCGTTATCCAATTCGTTGGCTTCGGCCCGAGAGTCACGGGGCAAAGGGTGCATGATAACGGTATTGGACTTGGCGTGCCGGGTATAAATAGCTTGGTTTAGGCGAAAGCGGCCGCGATATTGGCGGGCATCTTCCAGGGAAGGGAAGCGCTCTTCCTGGATACGGGTCAGGTAGCAGATGTCAGCCTGGCTGAGACTGCCTTCCAAGTGATCGGTAATGGTAATGTGGTGGCCCGCATTATCCAGAATGCTCAGCACTTCGTCAGGCATCGCCAGTTCGGGCGGTGACACCAGGGTAAAGCGGATGTCTTTGTATAAGCGCAGCAGTTTTGCTAGCGAGTGCACGGTACGGCCATGCTTGAGGTCGCCGACCATCGCAATGTGCATGCCGTCGATGGCTTGGCCGCGGCCCTTGAGTTCTTTTTCGATGGTGTAAAGGTCCAAAAGCGCCTGGGTGGGGTGCTCGTTGGCACCGTCACCGCCGTTAATAACCGGCACCCGCGAGCCTTTGGCAAATTCCGCAACCGAGCCCGAATCTGGGTGGCGCATGGCTATCACGTCGGAATAGCTCGACAGCACCCGGGCGGTGTCGTAAAGGCTTTCCCCTTTCGACAGCGACGAGCTGGCTAGGCCGACGGTTTCGCGCACCATACCGCCTAAAAGGTTAAAAGCGCAGCCAAAACTGACGCGGGTACGGGTGCTGGGTTCAAAAAACAAATTCCCGAGGATGGCCCCTTCTAATACCTTGGTGCGCTTGCGGCGGTGGGCATAGGGTTCCATGCGGTCGGCAACACCAAAAATGTCATTAATGGCATCTCTGTCCAACTGCTTGACGGAAAGGATATTGGTACCGGTGAAGTTCATGGGCGTCCTCGTTAGGTTGGGGCAGGGCGCCGTCCAGCAAGGCTGGCCTGGCTGGACCGACATTATAGTGATTAAGTCGCTCGCACAAAAGCCAACTTTTGCTTTGGTTTTGATATACTGCCAAGCCTTCGTAACCTACTGACTAAAAACGCCATGCAACCTAAAGCACAGTCAAGCAGCCTGGTCCGGCTTTTTCTCGCCGCTGATAAGACTCCGCTTGGGCTTCTGCTGTTGGCGGCGTTGGTTGGTATTATCGCCGGGTTATTTGCAACCGGCTTTCAAGCCGGCCTTCATCAAATTCTCGCCTGGCGCGTAGAAGGTATTAGCCATTGGGCGCAGTGGGGCTTGCCGCGCTGGATACTCGCTGTGGTTGTGACCGCCGCCATGACCGCACTGTCGCTGTGGATGACCTTTCGTTTTGCACCGGAAGCGGCAGGTTCTGGTATTCCTGAAATCGAAGGCGCCCTTGATAACCTGCGCCCCGTGCGGTGGTGGCGGGTGGTGCCGGTCAAGATTTTTGGCGGCTTCTTAGCCCAGGGTGGCGGGCAGGTATTAGGCCGTGAAGGGCCCACCGTCCAGTTGGGTGGCGCCGCCGGTAAAATGGTGGCCGATATTTTCAAGGTCAATAAAGACAACGCCCACGCCTTGCTGGCAGCCGGTGCGGCGGCAGGCCTTTCCAGCGCTTTTAATGCGCCGCTGGCCGGGGTGCTGTTTGTTATTGAGGAAATGCGCCCGCAATTTCGCTATGGGCTTATCTCCATTAAATGCGTACTGATTGGCACCGTGGTTGCCAATATCGTTTGCCGGTCTTTTCTTGGCCAGCAAGCCACCATTGAAATGCCAAGCTACAGTGCACCGGCGCTCAATACGCTGGCGCTGTTTTTGCTATTGGGTTGTCTGTTTGGTGCTTTTGGCATTCTCTTTAACCGCGGCGTCATTTGGACCCAAGACTGGTACGCCCGTTATCATAAAGGCATTTTGAATAACCGCCTTAAAATTGGCGCGGCGGTCGGTGCTTTGGTTGGGCTTTTTACTGTTTATGGTCCCAACCTCACCGGTGGCGGCATTGAAATTATTCCAGGCGTTACTGTCGGCAGCTTCGGCGTAGGCATGTTACTGCTACTGTTTATTGGCCGCTTAATTACCACCTTGTTGTGTTTTGCTTCTGGGGCGCCGGGCGGTATTTTTGCGCCAATGCTGGCCCTTGGTACCTTATTTGGTATGTGTTTTGGCACCCTTAGCCACAGCATCTTTCCAAGCCTTGATATTCAGCCCGGTACCTTTGCCATTGCTGGCATGGGCGCGCTTTTTGCGGCGACAGTACGGGCACCTTTAACCGGTATTATTCTGGTTATTGAGATGACCAATAACTACCTTTTGATTTTGCCGTTACTTATTACCTGTTTGGGCGCCACCATGGTGGCGCAAGCCCTTGGCGGTAAACCACTTTATGGGCAGTTATTGGCGCGTACCCTGGCCGCGGAAGCCAAAGCAAAGGCCCAGGCGCAGCAGGCCCAAACCGAGAAAGAAGCCACCGCCGCCTAAAAACCCTACATGGCCTGTGGTTGAAGCCAATGGCCCGGCGGGTGGATAATAGCGCCAGTTTGGATTTCGGAGTCTCTTATGAGCGAAGCAGCTATGCCCATCCAGTTTACCGATGCGGCTGCCCTCAAGGTCAAAGGCCTGATTGAGGAAGAACAGAACCCAGAGCTGAAATTACGGGTGTATGTGACCGGTGGTGGCTGCTCTGGTTTCCAGTACGGTTTTACCTTTGATGAGAAGGTCAACGAAGGCGACACCCTGATTGAAAAAGAAGGGGTTACCTTGGTAGTCGACCCGATGAGCCTGCAATATTTGGTGGGCGGCACTGTCGATTACACCGAAGGCCTGCAAGGGTCGCGATTCTTGGTGGATAACCCCAACGCCACCACGACCTGCGGTTGTGGGTCGAGCTTCTCGATTTGATAAAAAAGGCAGCCAAGGCTGCCTTTTTTAATGGCTAACGGTTACCGGCGTTAAGGCGGGTAATTTTTTGGCCAACTCCCTTCGCACTAAAACGTAACTCAGCAGCGCCTGCATAAAGCCAACTGCCACATACCAATGCCAAAGACTGGCTAGTGCAAAGCCCGGATGCCGGGAAATAACCAAAGCGCCAACGGCATACAATATCAAGCGTGCCATGGAGCTAAAAAGCGCTGGCCAAGTGTTGCCCATGCCTTGAAAAAAGCTTGAGCAGGTGAAATTGACGGCACTGGCAATAAAGACGAAGGCGATGATGTGTAAAAACTGCTTAGCAAAGTCGACAACCTCAGCGTTACTGGAAAAAATTTGCGCCAAGGCGGCCGGTTGCCAGCGGCACAGCAGCATCACAATGAGCATCAGCGCGATTTCAATCGCCAAGGTTTTATTCAGTGCTTCTTTGATACGTGGGCCGTTACCGGCGCCGAGGTTTTGGCCAACAATGGCTGGTAACGCCAGCGACACCGCTAACGCTGGCATAAAAAAGAGCTGCAACAGCCGCGAACCGACGCCGTAGGCGGCCTGCGCTTCATGGCCAAAACCCTTGATCAGCCAATAGCTGATGGCGGTAGATAAAAACATCATCAAAAACTCGCCACCAGATGGCAGGCCAATGTTGAATATCTTTTTCCAGCTGGGCCAGTGGGGTTTCATCAGGCTGAATTTTATGTGCACCGTGTGCTCAAGGCGCATGAAATACCAGCCCATGATGACTACCCCGATGGCAACCGAAACCGTGGTTGATAGCGCCGCCCCTACTACGCCCATGGGGTAGCCTGTTAACCAGCCTGCGGTCATTACCGGCGTCAGAAACATATTACAAAGCACCGTGATCACCTGTACCACCATGGTGGGCTTAACTATACCGGTGCCCCTGAGTGCTGAGCCGAGTGTTGAGTTGATAAACACCAGCGACAACGCCGGCAAGTACCAATGCATATAGGTAAGGCCTGCGGCGCGGCTGGGCGCATCTGCCGCCAGGGCATTAATGTACGCATCGGCAATGGCATAGCCCGTTAATAGGGTGAGGGCACAAAAGATAATGGCCAACAGCAGCGATTGATTAAAAACCAAATTCGCGCCTTGTTGGTCTTTGGCGCCAACGGTTTTGGCCACCAACGCCACAGTACCGACGCTGAGCATTTGGGTCAGTGCTACCACCAGCATCATGATGTTAGACGCGGCATTTACCCCGGCCAGCGCTTCACTGCCAAGGCGTGCCACAAAGTACAAGTCCACCATCAAATACAGGGTCTGTACCACCATACTCAGGGTGATGGGCAGCGCCATGGCCAGAATGTGGCGGCTGATGGGGCCACGGGTTAAGTCTTGCATCTGTTAGCGTCCCGCTGTGGCAATGGCGTCCTGCAAGGTTTGCAGCGCGCTTTGCAGTGCCTGCTGTTGCTGCTCGTTTAATGCGGCAAAGATATCTTCAGCGCAGTCGGCAAAGGTTTGGCTGGCTTCAGATAACACCCGTGCTCCTGCCGCGGTCAGTACCACCTCACTCACCCTGGCGTCTCTGGGATTTTGTTGGCGGCTGACCAGGCCGAGCTTTTCCATGGGCAGCAGCAGCCGGGTGATCCCAGAGGCACTTAACCCCGTCTGCTGGGCTAGGTCGATGCGGCGCAGGGTGCCTTTTGCTTCGTTGAGGTTTTTTAAAACCTGTAGTTCGGTAAAGCTCAAGCCGTGCATACTCAAGCGCCGCTCCAGTTGCTTAAGCAACTGGCCGTGCAGGGCGCTGATGCTTAGTAGTAGCTGTTGATTAAGGCTCATGATTTTTTATTGATGTATGTTTGAGTGGTCAAGTATTTGGTGGAAAAGAAAGCCAGTCAAGGCTTTCTGAACTAAGACCATTTCCTTATCGGCCATTTATGCCTAAGTAAAGACAGTTGACTGCCACAGGCTAGCATTACCAGAGCCAAGTATAGCCAGGGCCAGAGCTTGCTGGCATCGTCAAGTTGCTGTGTTAGGGAGTCATCTGTCCAGCCAAGACGCTGACTCAGCCAGACAAGGGCGGCGCCAGCGGCCGCGACACTGGCGAGGTTACGAAAAGGGGAATACCAACTACTACGGCTAAACAGCAATAACCAGGGCAATACAGCCACCACCACCACCAATTGCATGCTTTCGATGCCCAAATTAAAGCCGAGTAAGGCTGACAACATGGCGGGTAGATTAAAGCCGAGCCCTGACATGGTCTCGGCAAAAGCCATGCCGTGCACTAAGCCAAAACTTGCTGCAATAGCGATACCGCGCCCTCCCAATATTGGGCGATAAGCATGGATGGCTGATACCAAAATAGAGAATGCGACCAACGCTTCTACGGGCCTTGCGGGTACCACTATGACTTTTAGAGAAACCAGTGCCAAGGTCAGGCAATGGCCACAGGTAAAGGCTGTCACAAGGGCTAACATGGTTTTTATGCTTTGGCCGATGCTGGCCTTCGCTTGCCATTTCTTGCCCTTGGCCACTAGCGGCGCGGGTAGCAACAGGCAAAGCAGAAACAAGAGGTGGTCAGTCCCCTCTTGGATGTGTTCCAGGCCTGCCATATAAACAGCCTTGAAACCCCGCCACCAGCTATCCGTTGTATGAGTCAGAGCGGTGCTGTAGTGGTTGTAATGAAGAACCGCCAGTAGTTCAGGGTGGTTAGGGAAAATAGCTTGGTAGAAATCCCGCCGAATCGACACCATTACTTTGTGGGTGACCACGCGATGCAGTATCACGTCATAGTGCAACCGGTTGGCGGCCAACACAGCGCCCTTGCCGTTAAAGTTGACCTCAAATGCCAAGTAAGGGGCCTGGTTAACGGTTACCGGGTGCAGATTGCTGATTTGGCCTGTTAGTGGTTCTCCGCTTGGTGGCAGCAGTTTTATGTGGGGCTTAAGATAGGCAGTCACCTGGTCTAGCTGGAGCTGCTGCTCCTTAAAAAGCATCGGTGCGGCCATAAATAGCTGATCTTGCGGGATTTGTACGCTCAAATGCAGCCGATCTTGATAGCGGTCAACCCATACATTGCTGGCAAGCGCGGGGTGTGCCTGGACGGCAAAGCAGGTTAACCAGCTTAAGGTGACCAAAAGCCACCTTAGCGATAAGACGCGTCTCACAGACTGTCACCGTAATCCATGGTCTTGTCGCGATAGATGCTGTGATAATGGGTGGTACTGGTAAAGACAACGCCATTTTGACAAACCAGCTCTATCCACAAGCGGGGACCATCAATACGCATGTAGGTACCGGCAGTGTCCACATCGACACCTTTCGATTCGGTGCCAGCCCAAGCAATATAGGTGTCGGCCAAGGCGTCGGCGGTTGTGTAGGCTTCGAGCAGGGCGTCAGCGTCATCATCGGCATTAAAATCACTGACCCACTGCTTAATCGCGGCGATCACTAAAGCCTGTTGGTCGTCATCTAGGTCGGATACTAAAACGCCTCTTCTTTCGCTGCCGGTAGGATAGTCGTCGGGCATAGTGCCTGAGCCGTTATCCGGGCCAACAAGCACGTCGCTGTAGCTTTCGCCGCTCAAATAAGCACTGCTTAACTCGGTACTGGTTAAGTCATCGAACATGGCCACCAAGGCGTCACCTTCGTCGGCCATTGGAGCATAGGTGGTGGAGTTAATCTCAAAACTGGATTTTGGCTCGGCGCCAATGAAGTTTGGCACCGGGTAAGCGGTACCGGCTACAAATGTGAAGTTATAGGCGAGGTGGTGCCCACCTATCTGCAGGGCCCAATTACCGCTGGTGCTGGGCGTGCCAAACACGGCAATAAAATAAAGCCCTGAGCCATAAGCACTGCCACCGCCGCTTGCATTGAGATAATCATCGGCTGCCAAAATACCAAGGAAATCCTCGTAACCATCGTCACTTAACACCGCTTTGGCAACGGACATGGCATCAGCGAGTGTGCTGTCGTCCATGTCTTCAAAAGCCAGTCCATTGCGTGTGGTGCTGGCGGGCAGGTTGGACCAGACGGTTCGGTCAGTCGCGTCGTCAAAGTCGTATACCGTATCGCTTTGTTCATCGCTATCGAGGTCATTCAAAAAGGTATTGGTGGCACACACCACTTCTGCAATGTGTGTGCTTTCACTACAGACATCTGTGTCATAGCTGGTTGCAGTGTCTGTGTCTGTGTCTGTGTCTGTGTCTGTGTCTGTATCGGTCGTTGTGGTTGTGGTTGCGGTTGTGGTTGTTGAATCATCACTGCTACCACCACATGCGGTTAAAGCCAGTGTTGATAAGAGAAGCAGGACAAAGCGAAGACGATGCAGAGCCATAGAACACCCATGAAATGTATTGTTACTGTTAATTTAAAGTTTCAATTAAAGGCCATTTTTGTGGGGTTGAGCGTGATTTAAATAAGGAATGTTAAATTTTGGGGTGTTTGGAAAGGGGCGCTTTATTCATCAGTGTGCGCTTTTGCAAGCGAAGGGCTAGAAGGAATAACCAAAGTGCAATTTTAACCTTTTAAAAGGTAAAGGTTTTATTCGCTAGCATACGGGTTTATTGCTTTTCCAATAATGTGGGTCTGTCCCAATCCTGCTGGTACTGAGTGACAAGCTGTTGGCAGCGGGCGGGGAAATATTTCTCCAGCAAGGCAAATAAAATGGCTGCTGTTTCAGCATCCCACAGTCCGTCATAACGCGCTGGTCGAAAATGCATTTGAAAGACCGTCAGCACAGCTTGGCTCTGTTTGTCGAGCATACCGCTGGCATCAATGGCATAGCCGTAAGCGGCGAAGGCTTGCTGCATCAATGAAAAAGAGGGTAACCGCTCAGTAAAAAGCGCTTGATAGTGCAGCTTTGCCGGCGGGTTATACCAAGCGCCAATGCCGGCTTGGTAAAGCTTGAACCAAGGAAAGCGCGGGCCTGGGTCGTCTTTACGGTTGGGCGCAATGTCGGCATGGCCAACAACTTGGGTGGGGCCAACATCGGGGTAGCGAGCAAGAATATCGTTGGCGAGAGCAATCACCAGTTTTATCTGTTTGGGGTCAAAAGCCGGGTAATTGCAGTGCCTTCTGACCAGGCCTAAAGGATAGGGCGGCGGGTCACAATGGGGCACGTTAACAATTTCGATACCAATGGAAGTGTCGTTTAGGTTACTGCGGCCCTGCCAATAGCTGGCGCCAGCATGCCAGGCCCGCTGGTTCTCAGCGACCAGTTGAAAAATACGTAAACGACGATAAGGGTAACTTGGGTCTTTTGATTCGGGTACCAGATAGTGGCTGGATACTTCCTCTCCTTTGGCAAGGTCGCCAACGGAGCCAGCAAAGTCTTCAGCGGTGAAATGCAAAACTAAAAATTGCACGCGCTGGTTATAGCTTTTGGCAGGCAATTGGGTGATAGGTAAATCACTGCTACAGCTGGCCAGCAAAATAGCTAACAAAATTCCCCAATATCTCATGCGGTTACCCAGCAAATCCATTTCTTACATCCTAGGCCATTGCCGCTATTAGCAAGGACTACTAGCGGATTTTGGTTCAGCCTCGCTGCATCTTCTTTCCTCAGTCTTTTTGGTTAAATTTGTTTATCTTTAATGTTAAATGTCGTTTCGGTAACAGCGGGCTTGAGTATGAAAGAACAGAACAAAACACGGCGCCGATTAGTCAAGGCCTTAGGTGTGGCGGCAGTGTCGGTGCCCTTTTGGACACTCTATGGTTGTGGCTCTGGTTCCTCTGATAGCAGCACTAGTGCTAGCAGTGATAGTGATTCGTCGTCAGACACCGACACTGATAGCGGCAGCGATGATACCGATACCAGCAGTGACTTGGATTTTAGCTACGACTGGGCCACCGGTGGTACCGCGGCAATGACGGCCAATTTTCCTGATGACAGCCTTTTTGAAACCAGTAGCACCTGTACCGTGGCATTAACCGGTGCGTTAACTCAGGGGCCTTGTTATTTCACCGGCCAAACCTTGCAGGATATTTCAGAAGACAGGGAAGGCTTGCCGATGCAGCTTTGCCTAAGGGTGATTGATAGTAACTGTGACCCGGTTGAAAGCCTGGAAATTCAGGTATGGCATTGCGATGTAGACGGTATTTATTCCGGTGATACCTCTGATGCCGAAGATGGCGGTGAAGATTTTAATACCTCGTTTTGTACTGATAACGAGTCTGCCGCGCTAGCGTCGCAGTGGTTTCGTGGTTACCAAGTCACCGACAGCAACGGCCGCGTTAATTTTGCCAGTTGTTTTCCGGGCTGGTATTCCAGCCGTACCATCCATATTCACTTTAAAATCATCAGTAATGGCAGCGAGGAACTGATCAGCCAGTTCTGTTTCCCCGATGCGCTGACCGCCAATATCTGCACCACGCAGTCGGATTATAGCGATCGCGGTATTCAAGACACTACGTTGGCAAGTGGCTCTGACACCGTTTACGGCAGTGATTACGAGGATTATCTATTCGACTGGGAGCAAAACAGCGACGGCTCCATCCTGGTGTATAAAACCATTCAACTCAGCTAAAAAAGCCGCCCTTGAGGCGGCTTTTTTGTACGGCGACTATCTTGTTATTTCCCATGCCAGTATTTATAGAGCTTGGTCAGTTTTTGTCTTTCTGGCAGCTGTTACTATAAAAAGACCCGCTGTTTTAAGGGAGCCGTATGTTAAAGCCCTTGTCTCTTCCCCAGTATTTAATGCATCAAGACAGTTGCCTCAATAATGCCTTTGGCGTGCTTTGCTGGAATACCCAAAAACAGACCCTGGACCGGCGTTTCCAATACCGGCTTTGGAGCCTGGTGCACCAATATCCGTCGGCAATGCTTTTGCTGCAAGAAGCCAAGTTGCCCCTTGGCCAGCGGCTAAATTTGGCGGGATTGTCTTATGCGATGGCACCAAACATTCAAACCCGTTCACACTATTACGGTGTATTAACGGCCTCTAATTGCAGCTTTGAGCAACTTGAGCCCATGCTCAGCGACACCCGAGAGCTGCGCTTTGCCACCCATAAAAGCGCCATGATTAGCCAGCACCGCTTGGCTAACGAGCAGCTACTGCTGGTGGCCAATGTGCATGCGGTTAACTTTGTGCACCACAAGCGGTTTTTATCTGAGATCCAGGAGCTGCGTGACCGGCTTCGGCGCCACCAGGGGCCGATGGTGTTGGCAGGAGATTTCAATGTTTGGAGCCCAAGACGCAACCACTATCTGGGCGAGGTTATTGAAGAGTTAGGCCTAAAACAGGCCGTAATGGAAAACCCCCATCACATTAAAAGTATGTTTCGGCTGCCGCTGGATTTTATTTTTTATCGCGGCCTGACATTACAAACCGCTACCGCGATTGATACCGATGTAATTTCTGACCATAACCCCATCTACGCCCGTTTTAGTTTCAGCTGATGCCGAGGCTACCAAGGTATATTTTAAGCGCTGTTACCACCAATGCTTTTTAGCCATTCCACGCCGTTAAGGGCGTGTGGCTTAGCCGTCACCTGCGTTGTCGTTGAGCGCGAGGTTATGTAATGACCGTTTAAAAACTCCCCCAAAGGCTGCCCAATATCAACACCGCCACCAGGGCTGTGACGGCACCGAGAATACTGACCACGAACAGATCCAAGTAGCTCTCTTTGTGTTTACAGCCACAAACTGCCAATAGCGTAATCACGGCGCCATTATGGGGCAGGCTGTCCAAGGTGCCGCACGCTAACACTGCCACTCTGTGTAAAAGGGCTGGGTCTAGGCCAATGGCCTGAGCTTGGTGCATAAAAGTGCTGGCTAAGGTATCCAGGGCGATGGTTAAGCCCCCTGATGCAGAACCTGTTAGGGCGCAAAGTATGTTGGTGGTCAGCGCCATGGACACCAAGGGACCGGCATTCATTGCCAATAAGGCATCCCGCACTGATTGAAAGGCGGGTAGGGCGGCTATTACGGCGCCAAAGCCGACCAAGCAGGCAACGTTAATGACCGGCAATACCGAAGCATTGGCTCCTGCATCTAAGGTTTTGCGAAGCGCGGTCAGGCGTTTTTTGTTAATAACAATGGCAACGATAATGGCGCTGCCTAAGGCAGTTATCACCGCCCAAACACCGGCGACGGCGTGAATATTGGTGCTGCCCCACTCAGGCGCTGCTAAGTAGTCGGCGTTGGCATTGGGAAGTAGCCACAGCGACATCACCATATTAACTGCAATCACCACCAGTAAAGGCAGCAGCGCCAGCCAAAAGCCTGGCATGTGTTGGCTCTGTTGCCCTTTTGACAGCTCGGCGGTATCAAACTCGCGGGTGATGGCGGCCATTTCTCGCAGTTTGTCGTCAGCTGTTAAGGCGTCAACATTCAATGCCAGATCATCGCCAAAGCCTTCGCCTTTGGCTTTTGCCTGGCGCTGGGCACGGCCGAGCCACAACAAACCAACCGCTAACATTAAAGCGCTAGCAATCAGCCCTAAGCCGGGTGCGGCATAGGGGGTGGTACCAAGAAACGGCATGGGGATGGCATTTTGAATGGAGGGCGTGCCCGGCATGGCCGACATGGTAAAGGTTGAGGTTCCCAGCATCAGAGCAGCAGGCATTAAACGTCTTGGGATCTGCGCCTGGCGAAATAGGGCTTGGGCCATGGGCCCTAATACAAAAAAGGCAACAAAGAGACTAACGCCACCGTAAGTCACCAAAGCGCCAGCCAAGACCACGGCCAACATCGCTTTTTTGGCGCCCATATGCTGCATCATGGTGTTAGCGATAGTGGTCATGGCGCCGCTATCTTCCATTAGTTTGCCGAAAATCGCGCCTAACAAGAACAGCGGGAAATACTGCAAAAAGAAGCCGCCCGCACTGGTCATGTAAAGTTGAGTCCAACTGGCCAGTAGTGGTTGCCCGGCAAAAAATGCCGCCAACAGCGCCAGTAGTGGCGATAAGATCAATGTGCTCCAACCGCGATAAGCCAAATAAATCAGCAAACCCAGAGCCAGCAATATGCCCAGTAGCCCCATGTGACTTGCCCTCCTTGGCAGTAACGGCGGTTAGTTTGCAGTGGGTAGCATTGCGTCTAAATCGAGGGTGGCTTCTTTGCCGATGCGCGCACCGCATTGTTCTATAAACAGCGCTGCCGAACGGCGGCCTTCGTCTCTAAGCATCAGCAAAAATGGCCACTCCGCATTGAGTTTGGAGGAGTAGTCGAGCTTTAACATCATGTCGGTGGTGATGCGGTGCAGGCGCATATTGGCCCAGCGGTTTCCTTCTTGAAATTCAGAGCAAATGCTTTGCCGTAAAAAGGCGATCATGCGCAGCTCTTTTAGCAGGCCGGCGTTAAACGACACCTCGTTAATACGGTTACTAATGGCGTGGGCGGTAGTGGGGATGTCATTGCGTTGCACCGGGTTGATTTGCACCAAAATGGTGTCGTCGGCGGCGCTTTCCTGCATCAGTGGCCCCAAAGCCGGGTTCCCCGAGTAACCGCCGTCCCAGTAAAATTCGCCATCAATTTCTACCGCATGGTAGAGGGTTGGTAGGCAAGCTGATGCCATCAGCGCTGCGGTATTAATTTCGTGCTGGCGGAATACCTTGCCAGCCCCGGTGTGCACATTGGTTGCCGTCACGAAAAGTTTAATGGGCGCATCGGCAATGCTTTCAAAATTCAGGCAGTTATCAAGAATAACGGCTAAAGGGTTACCGCCGTAGGGATTCAGATCGTAGGGCGAGAACATTCTGGCGGTCATGTCCATCAGCTGGTAGGCAGGGGAGTTTTCCAGTGACCAGTTACCAAATAGCACATCTAAGGGGGTGCGCTGAATGGGGCTGAACATGGCGGCATTGGCCACCATTCGCCAAAACTGGTGCAATTTTCGCCGTGCACCAAGGCGGCCATCTTCGCAGAAGCCCTCAACCAATACCGCGGCATTCATCGCCCCAGCTGAGGTGCCAGAGATGCCTTCAAAATGCAGCCAGTCTTCTTCTAGCAACCTATCCAACACCCCCCAGGTAAAGGCGCCATGGGAACCTCCCCCTTGTAGAGCTAAATCAACGGTGACATCGGGCCGATGCTGGGTTGATGCACGCACAGTGGTCATGAAGTCATCTCCGGGCAAGTCGTCTCTGGCGGTTGCGGTTGGCATACAAAAGTGCTGCGTGCTGCTGACATGGGCCTTAGCTACGTGGCTAAGCCTCGCTGATGATTTGTTTAGCCTAGGTGAGTTTGTGGTAAGCGCAAGAGGCTCAAGCGAGTGTAATAAAAGGATTATTTTATTCTGTGAGCTGCCGCTTACAAAATGCCGGTATGAATTTTTATTTGAATATATTGATTTTATATTCTTTCGAGTTAATGATGGAACGCTATGAATATCGCACCCGTTATGTGTAGCCACAGCCTTAACCGACGCCGCTTGCGGCGCTGCGGTTAAGGCTGTCTGTTACTGACCAAACCGCAGCCGTTGCTGCGGTTTTTTATTGCCAGGAGGCAATGAAATGCACCGTGATTTTGCAGCGCTTATTCCTGTTGCCAAAAAGCCCAAGCAGCTTTTTGTGAAAGGCCAGGGAAGCTACCTTTTTGACAGCCAGGGCCAAAGCTACTTGGACCTTATCCAGGGCTGGGCGGTCAATACCCTTGGCCATTGCCCGGCGGTGATGCAACAGGCGCTGGCCGAGCAAGCGGCAACCCTGGTTAACGCCAGCCCCGGCTTTTATAACGAGCCGTTGCTAAAACTTGCCAATACCTTGGTGGCGCACTCAGTATTCGACCAAGTGTTCTTTGCCTCCAGTGGCGCCGAGGCCAACGAAGGGGCCATTAAGCTGGCCCGGCGCTGGGGTGAAAAACACAAAAAGGGCGCCTTTAAAATCATTACCTTTGAAGGCGGCTTTCATGGCCGCACCCTCGCCACCATGTCAGCGTGCGGCAAACCGGCTTTTGAAAAGCTGTTCGAGCCCAAGGTGCCGGGCTTCATCAAGGTGCCTTTTAATGACTTGGCGGCGGTTAAGGCCGCCATTGATGATGCCACCGTTGCCGTAATGCTAGAGCCTATTCAAGGTGAGGCAGGAGTTATACCGGCAACGGCTGCCTTTCTTCGCGGTTTGCAGCAGCTTTGTGAGGCGAACAACCTGCTTTTGATCGTCGACGAGGTACAAACCGGCATTGGCCGCACCGGCAAACTCTTTGCCTACCAGCACCATGGCATCAAACCGCACATCATGACCCTGGCCAAAGGTCTTGGCGGCGGTGTGCCGCTGTCGGCGATGCTCATCGATAAAACCATTAGCTGCTTTGAATACGGTGACCAGGGCGGCACCTTTAGTGGCAATCCACTGATGTGCGCTGTTGGCCTGGCGATGCTAAACGCGGTAACAGCGCCGGGCTTTTTGGATGAGGTGAACGAGCGCAGCCGCCAGCTATGGGCGGGGCTAGAAGCGCTAAGCCAAAAATACGGCCTTGGCGAAGTGCGTGGTCAGGGCCTGTTGCTGGCGCTAAATACCGGCGAGGTTAACGCGAATGTTTTGGTGGAAAAAGCCATGGCAGCGGGGTTACTGATTAACGCGCCGCGCCCCAACACCCTGCGTTTTATGCCCGCCCTTAACATTAGCGAAGCGCAAATCGCTGAGGCGTTAGCCATATTGGACGGATTGTTTCATCAGTAAAAAAGCCGCCATAGGGCGGCTTTTTTACTCAGGCCTCTTCAAGGGCCGTTTCGTTATCGCTGGCCTTGGCTTCAACAAAAATCCAGTCTTTTTCTTCCACCAGGTTGACGGTGCCATCGCGAGTGGTGCGAATGGGCACCACGATGTCGCAGGAGATCTGCGGTTTTACTGAGGCGAAAATCGGCACAAAGCCAAAGTGGTGGGCGGTGTCGATAATGGCGCGCTGGTTAGCCGGGTCAATATCTGCCGCTTCGTCGATATACAGCGGAATACTGTATAGGCCCCGCTCTTTTTCATTGAGCAGTTGGCGGATAAAGAGCATGCCGCATAACAGCTTAATGGTGATCCGGGTGCCGTTAGAGCCTGCTGAGTCAATTTTATCGAACGAGTCGGTGTTGCCGCTGCGGTCGGTGACTTTAAAGCGAATATCGAAAAGGTCATCCAGGGTCAGGCCGGCCGCTTCGGTGCCCACTTTAATCAGATAATCTTTGGCTTCGCTAAGGGCTTTGTCGTCGCTTGGCTGGTTTAAATCCAGTAAATCAAAGCTTTGGCCCGCTTCATAGGTTTTTGAGGTTTCCAGTATGGTGTCGATGTGTTGCACCAGTTGCGGCCGGTCGACCACCTCAATTTTAAAGCCTTTGAGGTTGGAAATAGGGTGGCGGGTAATGCCTTGGTTAAAGCGGTCCATTTCGCCATGCAAGCGGTGCAAGTCGTCACGCAGCGAGCTTAACGTCCCCGCCACGTCCACCAGTGCGGCGCGGGCCTGACGGGCAATGACTTCCCGCTCTGCCGGCAGGTTATGGAAGCTGTTAATGAGCTTCATGCAGCGGGTTTCTTCGTCTGGCTCACCGTCAAACTGGCTAATACCCTGCTTGAAAAGGTGCATGTAGGTGTTGGTTATTCCTAAATCGTGGTCACGCAGCTCCCGGCATTCGCGGTTAAAGTGCTCCACGCTTTCACTTAGCGCGTCCATATCCAGGCGAATATCAATCATGTAAGGCGTGGCACGGCCGCTGATAAGGTCGAGCTGGTCATCAATGCGCTGGCCTTTGACCCGGTTCAAGGTTTCGCCTTGGCGTTTGAATTGCTCTTCGGTGACCTTGAGCTGCATCAGCTGGTCATTCAGGCGGCTTTCCATGGCCCTGAGTTCTTCGAGCTGCTCGCGAAGGGCCGCTTCTTCTTCGGCCAGGGTGTCAAACTGGGCTTGGCGCTCGGGATAAAGAGCCTGCATTTCCTGAAAGCGTTTAAAGGCACGCAGGGCGGCTTGTTCTTCTTCCACTTGCCGCTCAAGAGCACTTTTTTCGGCCAGCTTGGCTTCTAAGTCTTGTGCCACTTTTAGCTGAACATTCAGTTGCTGAAGCTCAGCTTCTTGCTGGTCGATGGTTTCTTTTAATTGCAGTTTGTCTTCACTGGCGGAGAACTGCGCCGAATGCAGATGGCTTAAATCGACCGTTGCCCCCGGCAGCTGCATCAGCTGGCCCTTGATGGCATCGGCCACTGCTTCCAAGAAGTCGCCGAAGGCACCGTCATCGGTGATTGCAACTTCGCCGCCCTTGGCGGTAGAAAGCGCCAGTAGGTCGGGGTTAAGCAGTTTACTGACCTCGGCCATTTCCCCTGGTGCCAAGTCTTCGCGCAGCCTGGAATAGAGGTTGTACTCGAGGTTTTTAAATTGCAGCTTGTTGGAGGTGAGCTGGCGGCGAAGGTCTTTGATGCGCCGCTCAATAGCCGACATGGGCTGCGCCTTGGCTGATGCCAGCAGGCCTACCAACTCTTCGTATTCGGCCTTGAGGCTGTCGATGTTGGCTTTAAGAGTCGGCTCGTCTACCAGGGCAAAGTCTTGGTAAAGGGCATTGTATTCGTCCAGCCACTGGCCAAGGCTGGTTTTGGTGCCGCCTAGGTCCAGCATTTGGTTTTGCAAAAAGCCAAACTTGTCTTTAAGGCCGGCTTTTTCCTCGCTTAAGGTGCCGCGCTTATACGTTAGCTCATGGTGCTTTTCTTCCATGTGGTCATGCCATTGCACCAAGGCTTCATCGAGCTTGGGTTGGTAGGCGGCCAGTTTGCCTTTTAGCACGGCGCGGCTATCTAGCAGGTTTTCCAGGGCGCTAATGGCTTCGCCTTCTTTTTCCATGGCCAACAGCTGGGCGCGCATGCGGTTTACCCGGTCAAAGGCATTGTGCCAAACCGCCAAGAAATCGATGCGGGCATTGGAAAAATGCCGGTCAAAGACCTTGAGCATAAAGCCTTTAACGTCTTGGGCGGTGAGCTTATGCAGATTCAGCATCCGCCGGAAAATTTCTTTATAAACCGGTGCGTCCGAGACGTTATTAAGCGGGATAAGCTTCATGGCCAGGTGGTCGTACGGGCTGGCGCCACCGGTTAATAAGGCATTGAGTTCAGAAGCTTTTAATTCCTGGGGAATACGGCCGTATTGGTGCAGGCGCTCAATCAGTTTGCCGTAGGGCAGTATGGTTTTACCGTCCATGTAGTCCCCCAAATCCAAAGGGCCTTCATAGCAAAAATACTGATATTGATAACCGCTGGCTTTGCCGCGGCCGGCCACGCCAATGGTCATGGCGCGATCCCCTGGCAACCTGGCTTCTAAGAGCACGTATGAGCGGTCGGTAGAGAAATAAAATTTGCGGGTTTCTTCAAAGCTGTGGCCGTCCCACTCGGTCAGCCGCATGTCGTTAATCAGCGGAAATTGCAGGGCGTTGATCACCGACGATTTACCGGTGTTGTTCGGCGCGCAGACCGACACCGATTTATCCAGCGGCAACACACATTTGCCGTAGCCTGCGGTATTCAGCAGTGCCAGCTTGGTCAGGCCGTAACGAAGTTCAGACATCAACTTTTTCCTCGGTCAGGGCCAGGGCGGCGTCTAGAAAACGGTGGCAAGGGGCCAACAGCTTAAAACCATCGGCTTCTTCCCGGGCAAAGCCCAGGCGCACCATGCGGTTAAAGACTTCTTTGCGTAAATCAGAGGCGCTTTGCACGTTGAGCTGCTCAAACAGCGGCAAGTGGCGGCTGACCAGCGCGTCCATGTCGTTAAACCCTAAAACGTTATCAAACAGGGCGTTGACCGGATCCTTGCCGGCATCGGCGTAGTCTTCCACCAGGCAATACAGGGTGAGGGCGAACCACTGGGACGTTTTCGACATGTTGACCGAGGTTTCCGGTGTGTCGAAATAGAAAAAGCCACGTTCGTCATGCACCAATTGGTAGCCAAGGGCGGCGAAAAGGGCGGCATAGGCGTCATGTTGGGCGCTCAGTTCCAGCCACAGGCCCGGCTCGGTTTCACTCAAGTGGTAACCGGCAGCCAGTTTACGGTGAATGTCTTCTAGGGCCTTGAGTTCGGCCAAATCAATCTGCATGGCGGATCTCCAGCGGATGAAGTTGAATGGTGCAGTCGTTCAGTGCCAGGGTTTGCATCTGGCCATGGGGCGCTTCGGCCTTAAGCTGAATGTGCTGATAAAGGTGTAAAAGTTCGTCTGCGGCCAATTCTGGGTAGCTCTCAAGCAGCCAGTGAATGGCGCTGGGTTGTTTAGAGGCGTTAAAGGCGTGCTGCACCTGCTGCGGGTCGGGCAGGTGCAAGTGGCTGGGCGGCGCGATGTCGTCATCGTCTGGTAGCACCACCTCTTCTTCTTTGTAATCGGCTATTTCACCTAGGTAGGCCAATAGCTGGCTTTGGCTGGCCAAGGCGCGGCGCTGGTTGTCTGAGGCAATGACCGGCATGGCCGTTAGTGCCCGCTCCAGGCCTTTTTTGCGCACTTCACCCAAGAGGGTGGAAGCGGCTTTGGCAATAAGGGTATTTTTACGCAGCTCTTGGCGTAGTGGCAGCAACAGATCAGAAGCGCGGCGCAGGCTTTCACGGCCTTCATTAAACAGTACCAAGATACGGGTTCGCAGTAACAACAGGCCGTTACGTACCTCAAACAGATGGCCAGATTTTTCCAGGCGACGATGCTGGTAATGCAGGTTCACCGCCAGGGCGTCCAGCGCTTGGGCAAAACGGCCATTGGTGTCGAGCATATCCACCATCGGTTCGATGTAGTCGTCGAAGGCATCCAATACCAACTGGTAGCGGTGGTTAAGGGACAGGCCCGTTTGGGTTTTTGCGGTTTCCGCCAGGCGATAAATTGCCCCTTCGTTGTCTTTAAACTGGCCTGCCACCTTGCGCACCAGATTGTCGATGCGGCGCAGGTAACGGCGGCTGTCTTCGCCATCTAAGCTCTCTAAACTTTCTTCGAGCTTGGCGCTTAAGCGGCCAACTTCTTCCAGTTGCGCTTCAATTTCGCCAGCCAGTCCTAATTGGTGTTCTTTGACCAGATACTGGACGAACTCAAACACGGCGCCATTCATTTCCAGCAGGCTGGATTTGGGCAGCGGTAACACCAGGTCCAGGCTCAGCAGCTTTTCGGCTTCTTTAAAGAGCTTTTCGTGGCCCCAATCCGGGTTTTGCTGGCGGAAAATGCCCTGCAAGTCTTGAAAACTAAAGGGGCTAAAACCGAAGCGTTCAACCACCTTTTCGAAGATAAGCCAATGCTCGGCAAGTAAACGTATGATTTTACTGGGGTGATGCATGCAGTCTCTCAGCCCGTTAGCAGGCTTTGGTCAGTTGTCCCAATATGGTGGGGCGTTTGGCGCCGGTGGCTTCTGGCAGATTGCCGGCCAGCCCCAAGGTAAATTGTCGAGCCAGCCAGGCAAAGGCCATGGCTTCCAGCCAGTCACCCGGCAAACCTTGCTGGTCGGTTGTGCTCCAGTGCAGTGCAGGCAAGCGGCTTTTTAACGCCTGCATTAGCTGCGGGTTTTGGGCGCCGCCGCCACAAACCGCCACTTCGCCGGTAACGCCCAGCTTATCTAAGTGTAAAGCGACACTTTGTACCGTTAATTCCAGCAAGGTAGCTTGCACGTCGGCAGGGGCTTCGTTGCCGGTTAAAAAGCTGTCGAGCCAGTCGAGGTGGAAAAGCTCGCGGCCGGTTGATTTGGGCCAGGGCTCGGCAAAATACGGCTCGGCCAGTAATTTTGCAAGTAACGCCGGCAGCACCTGACCACTGGCGGCAAACTGGCCGTTATGGTCGAAGGGCTGGCCATGGTGGCGGCGCATCCAGGCGTCCATCAGGGTATTACCGGGGCCGGTATCAAAGCCGCAGACCTTTTCACCCAGATAGGTGATGTTGGCAATGCCGCCGATATTGAGCACCGCGTCACTTTTTAACATGGCTTTATGAAAGGCCGGTACCAAGGGGGCGCCTTGGCCGCCTAATGCCAGGTCTTTCATGCGAAAGTTGCTGATAACATCAATACCGGTTGCAACCGCCAAAGTGGCAGCGTCGCCAATCTGCGCGCTAAAGCCCCATTGCGGGCGGTGGCGAATGGTTTGGCCGTGGCTGCCAATGGCGCGAATTTGCTCGGCCGTTATCTCGGTTTTGGCTAAAAGATTTTTTACTGCCTGCGCTGACGTTTGGGCGAAGGCCAGGCTTAGGCTCATTACCGCATCTAAGTCGTCACTACCCGGCTGGCAAAGCTGATGCAGCCCTTCACAGAGTTTACTGGGCAGGGGTTCTAAATGGGTGGCCAGCAAGGTGGGTGTTGGCGCTTTAAAATCGACCAGCACTGCATCGATACCGTCCATGCTGGTGCCGCTCATCAAGCCAATGTATAGGCTCATGGCATCTCCCTTTCTCAGGCAGGGTTTTTATTGGTCTCAGCATACCCCGAGACACCGTTTTATGCAGCTAACCACGAAACAACAACGCCCGCATTGTGCGGGCGTTGTGAACTGGTTCAGACAACGACTATTTCATCGCCAACATAATGCGTTTTTGGCTATTAAGCCGCGCCAGTAACTCGCTGGCTTGCGCCTTGAAAGCGGCTAATTGCGCCTTTGGCACCGGAGCTGCTTCCGGCAATTTTACGGTGCGTGGGTTGCGATGCACGCCGTTGACCAAAAACTCGTAGTGCAGGTGCGGGCCGGTAACGCGGCCGGTGGCGCCGACTTTACCAATGGTTTGCCCTTGGCGCACTTTCTGCCCCGATGTAACCAGGCGCTTGGACAGGTGCAGGTATTTGGTAACGAACTGCTCACCGTGCTTAATAAAAACGTAGTTACCGTTAAGGCTTGAATAGCCTGACTTTATCACCCTGCCATCACCGGAAGCATAAACCGGGGTACCAACAGCGGCGGCGTAATCAATACCGTTGTGGGGGCGCACTCTGCCGGTAACCGGGTGCAGGCGTCTGGGGTTGAAGCTCGATGAGATGTATTTGTAGCTTACCGGTGAGCGCAAAAAGGCTTTGCGTACCGAACTGCCATTGGCGGTGTAATAGTTGCCGTCGCTGTGGCGCACCGCGTTGTAGGTTTCACCCTGGTTGGTAAAGGTCACCGCCAGAATATTACCGTCGGCAATTAAATCGCCACCTACATAGTTTTGCTCATAAAGCACCGCAAAGCTGTCGCCGCGGCGAAGCTCTAAGGCGAAGTCGATGTCGTAACCAAGGATATTGGCAATGCCGTCGATAATGGCCGGGCTGAGGCCGGCGCTAACACCGGCATTCCAAAAGTTAGAGCTAATGGTGCCGGTGGCAAACTGCTCGCGATGGTCAATAGCGATGTTGCTCTCGGTTAGCTGATAGCTGTCACCGTCTTTAACCACATCAATGATATGGGTACGGCTTTGGGCGTAGCGAATGGCCAGCAGTTCGCCGCTGGCGGCCCGGGCGAATTCAAGTTGCTCGCCTGGGCGAAGTTCGGTGAGGGGTTTGGCCTTGTCCCCCAAGCTTTGCAGCATGTTATGAAGGCTACGTGCAGAGAGCTTGGCGCGGCTAAAGAGCTTGGCGAGGCTGTCGCCACTTCGCACCTGTTGTGTGTGCCAAACGTAATTGGGCTTTTGCTCCGATTCCACCAGCGGTTCGGCTGGCATGTCTACCAGCAACGGGTAACGCTGGCCCACCTCCAGCTTTTTAAGGTGGCTGTCGCGGGTGGCTTGCGCTTTTTCAGAGGGCGTCAATAGCATCAGCGCCAGCAGGGCACTGATGGCGGTCACTAAAATTTTATGGCCCTTGGGTAGGGCGCGAATGTGCTGCAACATGATCAACATACTTTGGGAATTGGTTACGAATTTGTAGCGAACTCGCCTGATCGAAGCGCAGTCTATCGGCTTTTATTGGAGTTAGCCAATCGGATACACTAGGCGCTTATCACTTTTTGCCGTGAAATGAGGTTTAGATCATGACTTTGGCCCAGGACACCCTGGAAATACTGAAACGGGGTGTAGACGAAATCCTGGTTGAAGAGGAGCTTGTTACCAAGCTCAAGGAAAACCGCCCACTGCGCATCAAACTCGGTGCCGACCCAACCGCACCCGACATTCACCTTGGCCACACCGTGGTGCTTAACAAGATGCGTCAGTTCCAGGATCTGGGCCACGAGGTGATTTTTCTGATTGGTGATTTCACCGGCATGATTGGTGACCCGACTGGCAAAAACACCACCCGCCCGCCGCTGACCCGTGAAGACGTGCTCAACAATGCGGAAACGTATAAAGAGCAGGTATTTAAAATTCTCGACCCGGCGAAAACCCAGGTGGTGTTTAACTCCTCCTGGCTCGAAGCGTTGGGTGCTGCGGGTATGCTGAAGCTGGCCTCTAACCTGACTGTGGCGCGGATGCTTGAGCGCGACGACTTTAAAAAGCGTTTTGCCAATAACCAGCCGATCGCCATTCACGAGTTTATGTACCCGCTGCTGCAAGGTTACGACTCTGTGGCGTTGAAGGCCGATGTGGAGCTGGGCGGTACTGACCAGAAATTTAACCTGCTGATGGGCCGCGAGCTGCAAAAGTCAGAAGGGCAGAGCGCTCAGGTTGTGATGATGATGCCGCTTTTGGAAGGCCTGGACGGCGTGAAGAAAATGTCCAAGTCGGCCGGCAACTACATTGGCATTAACGACGCGCCCACCGAGATGTTCGGCAAAATCATGTCGGTGAGTGACGAGCTGATGTGGCGTTACTTCGAGCTGCTGTCGTTCCGGCCTATGGACGAAATTGCCGGCTTCAAAGAGGCCATTGCTGGTGGCGCCAATCCGCGTGATTACAAAATCTTGCTGGCCAAAGAAATCATCGCACGCTTCCACAGCGACGCTGACGCCGAAGCGGCGCACCAGGACTTTATCCAGCGTTTCCAGAAAAACGCCATCCCTGATGATATGGATGAAGTGACCTTGGACGCCGAAACTGACGGAATGGCTATTGCTAACTTGCTAAAAGCGGCAGGTCTGGTGGGGTCAACTTCAGACGGTATGCG